>JAFZWN010000023.1 GCA_017617295.1 Clostridiales bacterium
TCAATTCTTTCGAATCAACTTAAGGCTCGTTGTTTTTAAGTTCTGCATTCTATTCAATTTTCAAGATCCGCGCCTTCGTTTCCGCTTCCGCTTCTCGCGAAGTGCCTAGTAAGAATACTTCATTCTCCCTTTTCTGTCAAGCACTTTTTTATACCTTTCAGAAACTTTTTCGGTGTCCTTTTTGAGGATCAAAATGAAGTACCTTAACAGGTTCGTTTAGTATAAAGGCATACCTTCTTTTTTGCAATAGTTTTTCGGGGCTTTCCGAGAAGTTTTTTTGAAGGAATTTTAAACAATCTTTGTCATCTGTAATTTAGATGTATTTATATATAAAAAATCCGCATCCGCGGAAGCGGATACGACAACGGTTCAGTATCTCTCTATCCCGATCAGATCGTCCTTATCGTAGGATACCTTTAAGGAGAAGAAACCGTCCCCCGAGAAGAGACATCGGAACATCTCCTTATCCCCTTCCCAGATCGGCAGATCGTATATGTCCTTTTTATCGACCCAGCGGAGATCCCCCTCGTTACAGGACAGAGGCATTGAGGAGATATCCCCTTTATATTCCGCAGTAAAGACATGGATATGTTCATCGGGGTAAACTGTATTCACAAATGTCATGAATCCGCGCTGCTTCAGATCAGCAAGCGACCCGCTCCCGATCCCGGTCTCTTCGAATATCTCGCGGCTTATCGATTCATACGGGGATTCGCCCTCTTCCATATGACCGCCGATGCCGAGCCACTTGTCCTTGTTGAGTCCGGAATTCTTCACGATAAAAAGGACGTCATCGCCCTTTACGATATAACAGATAACCGTGAGTTCGGTCATGGGAAGATATCACGCTTCAACGGAAGCGACAGCCTGGCCCTTGATGGCCTTGATATCGCCGGAAGCCAGTGCCCGGTACATATTGACTCTGTAGATGATATAAGAAGATATGTCGACCTTGAACGTCTCACACAGAGCGCACCACTTGTCGGCAATGCAGACAAGAGCACTCTCGAGGAACCTGGGAGGTACCGGAGTCAGAGGGAACATGTGCTTTCTGATGACATCACGTTCCTTGTCGTTCATGTCAAAATCACGGGCCGCATTCTCAAAAGCCCTGCCCGGATGCGTAAAGCCGTGGAGTCTGTGAGCGCCGTTATCCTTCTCATGCCAGTCGTAAAGGAAATAGTCGTGAAGAAGGGCACCCCTGACAAGGCTCCTTCTGTCGAGCTTTATACCGAATAAAGTCTCGAGGTTCATTGCAAAGATCAGACTGTACTTGGCAACCGAAACACAGTGCTCAAATACAGTCGTCGTGCCGTGCTGGGTGAACTTCTTCATCCTGCCGGCTTCCTCTGACAACAATATATCCTTCCCGAGGGAAAAGATCTCTTTTGCTATCTTATACTCGCTGACCATTTTCTCCATATTAAGTGAATAATACTCTACATATCGTTTTTTTACTAGTTAATTTTCTGTGACCATGTTAAAATCCGCCCTATGAAGACCATGGATCTGACAAAAGGAAAAGTACTTAACGGGATACTTCTCTTTGCGCTCCCCATATTCTTAAGCAACATCCTCCAGCAGCTTTATAATCTGACGGATGTATCCATAATCGGACATTCGATGGGAGATGATGCGCTGTCGGCGATCGGATCGGTATCGATAATCTACGGAATGTTCCTCGCTCTTCTCTTCGGCATGGGAGCAGGGATCTCGATCGTAACGGCCAGGTTCTTCGGAGCCAAGGACGAAAAAAATCTCAAAAGATCAGTAGCCAACACGATCGTCCTGGCTTTAGTCTGGATAGTCATCATCACGCTGGCAGCCAATCTGGCGCTCAAGCCTCTGATGAGATACATCAACATTCCCGAAGCCGTATTCGAAGAAGCATACAGTTATATAAGCGTCCTGGTACGTCTGATGGTCTTCTCGTTCGCATATAACGTCATGTCCGGCATGCTCCGTGCGATCGGCAACTCAAAAGCTCCCCTGTGTTTCCTTGCCATATCGGTAACCACCAACATCCTTTTAGATATCCTCTTTGTCGCGATCCTTCACAAAGGACTTGCCGGAGCAGCTTATGCCACAGTAGCTGCGCAGGCACTTTCCGCATTTGTCTGCTTTATATACATAATAAAGAAAGTTCCTCTCCTTCATATCACAAAGAAGGATTTTGTCATAAGCGGGAGGATGCTGGCTGATCTGTTCTCGTCAGGTCTTTCCTTCGGACTCATGTTCTCAGTCATCAACATAGGATCGTTTATCCTTCAGGGCGCCATCAACAGCATGGGCAAGACGATAATCGCAGCCCATACGTCAGCCCGAAAGATATCCGAACTCTGCATGATGATGCTCAATACCCTGGCCAATTCGATGTCCACATTCTCAGGCCAGAATCACGGCGCAAAAAATTACGACCGTATCATGGAAGGATGGAAAAAGACTATCCTTATGGCATGCGGCATCTCTGCCTTCCTTATCATCCTAATATATACTGCGGGAGACCCCATGGTCAGGCTCGTTTCCGGTTCGTCGACAGAGAAGCTCATCAGCACGGCACTTTTTTATCTGCGCCTGGACTTGCCGTTCTACTTTATCCTTTCGGTACTCTTTGTCAGCCGTAACACCCTGCAGGGAATGGGCGCGAAGATCACCCCGATCATAGCGAGCATAATGGAACTTGTACTTAAGTACTTTACTGCAAAGTATCTCGCGGTCAGGCTCGGATACCTCGGCATCGCCCTATGCGAACCGATCATCTGGATCATCTGCGCGATCTATCTGGGGATAGCTTTCGGGGTGCTGTACAGAAAAAGGACAAGAGAAGTCCTGATAAAGACTGAAGCATAAGCTGATCATTGCCGACGGCGGCCATCGAACGGATCTTCAAATATACTTACCGGTATCACGCAAAATATCACAAAAACAGGGGTAATGTTGTGATAGATTGCGATAATCTCACAGATTATCACAAAAAACAGCCGGTCGTTGTGATGTTTTGCGTGATAAGCTGAACATTCCGGTTTCCAAGATTCACCAACAAAAAGATCCGGCCCCGCAAGGCCGGATCTCAGATCGTTTATCATCAATTCACTACAGAGCCGTTCTTGACAAACTTGGTCGTCTCCGAGTACAGACAGATGAAGTAATGCCAGTTGCCGGAGTCGCCCATATTGCCGTTCTCTATTACATATACCGAACCGTTGAGGTTCACTTCGCCCCAGAAATGCTGGAATGTATTGCCGTTGCTCCTCATGCGGAAGCCCTGGATCATGGAGACGTCGTAGCCCATAAGGCACATCATCTCGATCATGGCACCGTTATACTGGGCGCACTGACCTTTCTGATGGACAAAGATAGCCTCGGCATAACCCCATGAACCGGCACCGGAATACGTTACGTTACGGTTGATCCACCATGCCGTATAAGCGAGCTTCATTCCGTTGCTCCAGCCGGGAAGGAAGTGTTCGGAAGCGAACCTCTCGATCGCGTCGATATCGCCCTGTCTCATGTGATGGACCCTGGTCTCGGTCTCCATCCCCTGAACGTTATATACCGTAAACTCGGTATGTCTCTCGCCGGGAGTGGCGGAATCTATTCGTTCGATACCTCTTTGGATATCGTAATTCTGTACATACTCAAGGAACTCGGGCTCGACAGTCACGGCATTGGAGGGGAGCACATCGATATGATCACCGCAGACAACTCCGTAGCTCTCGCACTTGCGGGCGAACTCAGACGAATCGGCAAATCCCGAGAAGAGCGTGGGAACCTTATCCGCCCATTCTATGGCTCTGCACCAGGACTCGAGACCGGCGCCGTCAGGCTGGCGGTTCAGGAATACCTTATAGAATACCGTGACGAGCTGTTCGTCAGTCATATTCCCGCTCTTGGCAAGGAACTCGTTACTGAAGAAGAAACCGTAAGCGACCTGCTTACCGGTATTGGAACCGTTGGCAAGGACTTCTGTCCAGCCGTTGATCTCGGTGGCTGAGGCATCACGTCCGAGACACTCGGAATAAAGGGACTGGACAAACTGTATCATCCCCTGAGTAACTCCTTCGCCCGGAGTAACTGTTGCAGCCGTTCCGGAGGGAGCAGCCGTAGGAGTGGCGGCAGTCTCCGTAGGAGCGGGATTATCAAAACCTACGGGACCTGCCTGGGAAGTCGGGGTAACGGACACCTGAACTGTAGGAACTCCGGTTCCTCCCGATTCTATACCGTAGAAGACACAGGTATTCGCCCATTCGGTGGAATTTACAAAACCCGCGAGGATCTCGCTTACGGGAACACCTCTTTGAAGTTGTGCCACCCAGGCCTCGAATCCCGCCTGATCGGGAGCACGGTCAAAGAACAGGTTATAAAGTACGGTAACATATTCTTCGTTACTTAGGTTTCTGTTAATGAACTCCTGACTGAGAAGAAAATCCCTGGCTACGCCGGCACCGTTATCTTCGCCTGTCAGAAGGACACGGAGCCACGCATTATAGCCGTCTTCCTCGGCAGGGCGGTTAAGGACAACCGTATACATCCTGTTTACGAATCCGCCCGCGCCATCCGTGGCAGGGACAAAAGAACTCTCGCCCTCTTCAGCCGCGAAGACCATCCCCGAACAGAAAAAGACAAGGGACAGCGCAACGCATATCAATTTCTTTAATCTATCTATTCTCATCAACTAACCTCCAGGATCAAAACAACCACACCTTATATTTTAACATGCATCAGACGTGGCATACCATCACGCTCATGTTACCGCGGAGCGTGATATCTCCGGCAAACGCTCCTGCAAAGACCGCATCGCCGGCACGAAGAGGCATCCTGCACGATCCTGATACAGCTTCTCCCTCTCCGGATACGCAGACGATCGCCTTGAACACGCTGTCCTCAAAAGGAAGGACCGTATCCGAAGACTCTGTCACGTCATATTTGAATACCTCGAAATATTTACACCTGCAGATCAGGTTCTCAAAGCTCTCCAGATCCTGCGGCTCGTACTTATGAAGATCCATGACCGCCATGGCCTTATCGATATGGAGCTCGCGGAGATTCCCGTACTTGTCACGCCTTCCGTAATCGTAGAGCCTGTAAGTACAGTCACTGCTCTGCTGCACTTCGCAGATCAGGTTGCCTTTTCCGATGGCATGAACCGTGCCCGCAGGGATAAAGAAGACGTCTCCGGGCCTGGTCGGAACGAAGTTCAGAAGAGATATCAGACTGCCGTCCGTAACAGAAGCTCTGACCTGTTCTTCGGTCACGTCTTCCCTGAATCCCACATAAAGACCGGAACCCTCTTTGGCATCCAGCACGTACCACATCTCATTCTTGCCGTACTGCCCCTCGTTCTCCATGGCGTAATCATCATCGGGATGGACCTGGACAGAGAGATCCTCATGCGCGTCTATGAACTTTACAAGGATGGGGAAAGCAGCCAGATGCGAGCATTTCCATCCTAATATCTCTTTACCTACTGTATTTATATAGTCGCCGAGCTTCTTACCGCTGTGCCTGCCTGATGATACGACGGACTGACCTGCAGGGTGAGCACCCACTACCCAGGCCTCAGCCACATGATCATAATCGCACCTGAAACCGAACCTGTCGGTCAGCTCGCGGCCGCCCCACAGATAGTCCCTGAATATGGGCGACAGCTTGACCAGAGGCTCTGTCTTCATGCCGAGCCCGATCTCACCGACATCATCGCTCTGTCTGGGAAGAGACTCCTCGGCATACAGGGAATCTCCGAAAGTGGTATCTACAAATACTACATCCTTATCGCCGACATTGGAGATCTGATGTGTCATGCCGGCAGGGATATTGAAATTCCTTCTCTCCTCACAGGCAAACGACTGTCCGTCCAGCGTAACGACCGCTTTTCCTTCCAGGATGGTCCAGTTCTCCTCGCGGGCCTCATGCTTATGGGCATATATGGTCTTACCGGGCGTAACAGTTACACGCCTTATATGGAATCCCGTCGAAGATGCCAGGGTCTCAAAGCAACCCCACTGGCGGTATGAATAGACTCCCTTCTCAAGGAAAGGACCGATCTTATCCGCTTCGGAAAGCACCTTTTTGAGATCGGAATCCTTGCGCCCGACAAACACTGCATCCGCGGTGGCAACTACTACGGCATCAGAGATACCGTCCACGACAAGTGCCTGCGACGATGAGTTGTTGATCGCTATGGTCTCGGGGCTCTCTGTCACGAAGACCAGTCCCTCGTTTTTATATGATGTATATTCGAGATCCTTGAATCCGGTAAGCTCATTCCATGAGAAACGGCTGTCGACACCTCTTAGTATCCCCGTTTTGGCAAAGAGGCTTCGCTCGAGCGACAAAGACGGGAGCGGCTCCATAGCCTCCGCAGAAAACACTAAGCAAGTACCGTCTGAACTCCTGCCGGAATAAGTCTTATGAAGCTGGGCCAGATACTCGGGCATGAGCTTTCCGACTTCGTTTATAAGATCACCAGCCGTAAACATCGCCATGCCGAGATTCCTGTAGAGTTTCCCTTCAGGTCGCTCCACGGGCTTCTCTATGAACTGACGGCATGTCCCGTCCTCATTAAGGTCGGTAAGATAGCCGTACCTGTTATCGAAGCGGTCCTCTTCCCTGGCAAAAGCACAGATAAAGCCGTCTGCCACAAACTTCTTTGCCTTCAGGATCGCTTCCTTGTAATCCTCGTCAGGCTCGATAAGAAGATCGCTCGATACGGCAAACACATACTCGGACTGTACAAGTCCCATACACGCCAGAGAGATCGACGCCATGGTCCTTCTGGGGATCCCTTCCAGGATCAGCGTATAGCTGATACCCTGAAATGCCTTCATCTGATTTATTACGATATATTTATATTCCTCGGAAGTAACGATAATGAATTCATCGCAAAAAGGGATATTCCTGGCAACGGTCTCCTGGAATACCGAATGGTTTCCCTGAACGCTTATAAACTGTTTGGGGCAGTTACGGCGCGACAAAGGCCACAGCCTCTCGCCCTTACCACCTGCCAGCACAAGACATTTCATTTTCCGTACCTCTTGGCAATACGAAGATCCCACCAGATACCCCAGGTATCGGTAAACATCTTCCATACATCCTTAAAACGTATCCTTCCGAAAGACGTATCTCTTGTATATTCGACCTTTACGGGCATCTCCGTGATATGCGCCCCGCGGCTGGCCGCGAGCATCAGCATCTCGATATCGAAGGCATAGCCCTCGACCTTCAAAAGAGGACATATCGACCGCAGAAGATCACCCTTATAAAGTTTAACACCAGTCTGAGTATCTTTTAAGCCCGTCCCGAAAAGTATCTTCAGCAAGCAGAAATATCCGATCGAGAAGATCTTCCTGGCGAGGGGATATTCAAGCTTGGAATCCTTATGCATCTTGGAGCCGATGACGACATCAGATCCTCCCTTTTCCATCTCACGGAAAAAAGCAACTACATGCTCGGGCGACAGGTCAAGATCCGCATCGAGGAATCCGACGACATCTCCGGTCGAGGCTTCGATCCCCGCCTTGATCGCTCCGCCCTTTCCGCGGTTCACGGGATATGACACGGGTCTGATCCTTGGATCTTCAGAAGCCGCGCGGACGATCTCGGAGCCGGTGGAATCCGGGCTCCCGTCATTTACGGGGATCATCTCACAATCTATATCAGCCAGAGCAGACGCAATGACCTTAAGGTTATCGTATATGTGTTCCCCTTCCTTATAGGCGGGGATTATCAGACTGAGCTTCGGGCCAGATACCACGGACGCAGGGTCCTCCATTCAAACGGCAGGAGCATCCCCCTGCCGGCAATCAGTTAATTATATCCTAAAGAATCCCGTATGTCACAAAAGGGTGCGGTAAAGCGTGGGTATTTTTATCAGACGCCAGTTAGTAATTCCGGCGGAAGCTGGATTTTCCATGCATCACAGGTGGTTTATAAATATAGACCATTGACAGGATGGTCAGAATGTTATATTATCGTCTTGGTTTTGTAAAAAAAACTTGAATAAGGGAGGACAGAATATGAAAAATCAAAACCACAGGATAACTGCGCCCATTTGTAAAGCTGTCGCCGTCACCGGAATCGTAACGGGAATGCTCGTAAACACCGCTGCCGCTACTCTTGCAGACGTTTCACCCGATATGAGAACATCATACGTCAGGAATGCGGCGACTTCGGATAATGAAGAGTTCGAGGCTCACAGGACTGCAGCCATGAGATATCTGATCGGCCTGGTCCCTACTTCTGAGCAGAGCAGCTACGCGACGCTATTTGACTCTTGCTATGCTTATCTTAACGGATACAGCTATGACGACCGTGTACCCCTTGATACTAACATTTATAGATTTGATCAGAGGGTAACCGCGTGTGAAGAAAGCATCAGACTCGAGATGGATCACAGAACCCTCGAAGCACATAAGCAAGATGCCATGATATATCTGGTCCGCTTGGTGCCTACTCCTGAGCAGAGCAGCTACGCGACGCTCTTTGACGCTTGCTATGAATACCTTAACGGATACAGATATGACGATTCTGTATCCCTTGATATTAACATTTCCAGATTTGATCAGAGGGTACATGAGTGTGAAGAAAGCATCAGACTCGAGATGGATCAAAGGACCCTCGAAGCACATAAGCAAGAAGCCATGAGATATCTGACCAACCTGGTCCCTGCTCCTGAGCAGAGCAGCTATGCACAGCTCTTTGACGCTTGCTATGAATACCTTAACGGATACAGATATGACGATTCTGTATCCCTTGATATAAACCGTTCCAGATTTGATCAGAGAGTTGCCGCATGTGAAGAAAGCATCAGACTCGAGATGGATCACAGGACCCTCGAAGTACATAAGCAGGAAGCCATGAGATATCTGATCAACCTGGTCCCTGCTCCTGAGCAGAGCAGCTATGCACAGCTCTTTGACGCTTGCTCGTCACATCTTAACGAGTACAGCTATGACGACCGCGTATCCCTTGATATTAACATTTCCAGATTTGATCGAATGGTACGGGAGTGTGAAGATAGCATCAGACTTGAGATGGATCACAGGGCCCTCGAATCACATAAGGAAGAAGCCATGAGATATCTGATCAGCCTGGTCCCTTCTTCTGAACAGAGCAGCTATGCACAGCTCTTTGACTCTTGCTCTGATTATCTTAACGGATATAGATATGATGACAATGTATCCTTTGATATCAACCTTTCCAGATTTGATCATATGCTACAGGAGTGTGAAGCAAACATCAGACAGGAAATGGAGGATCGCGCTTCTTCAGAAGTAACAGTGTCCCAGGCGATGATCTCCTATACTGCAAGCTATCCTTCTTATACGATCAATGCATCTGAAACACCGGCCGCTGCCGCAGAAGCATCATCTACTGCAACATCTGCCGCTTCGGCTGCCGCCACTGAAGCATCTTCTGCTACGGCAACGACTGCTCCCGCTGCGGCTGCTGCCACCGAAGTATCATCAGCTGCAACAGCAGCTGCTCCTGCAACAACCAATGATGTAAACGGTTTTGTCGACAGACTCTACACTGTAGCTTTAGGAAGAGAATCCGATCCGGATGGAAGAGCAGACTGGGTCAATGCAGTAACGCAGAGAGGCGAGACCGGTGCCGATCTGGCCAGAGGCTTCCTCTACAGCTCTGAATTCCTTGGCGCCGAGCGCTCAAACGAAGAATTTGTTACTATCCTTTACAGCACTTTCTTTAACAGAGCTGCCGACAGCGCAGGACTCGCATCCTGGGTAAACGCACTTGAGAACGGAGCAACCAAGCAACAGATAATCGAAGGATTCATAAATTCCACCGAGTGGGCAAACCTTTGCGTAGCATACGGTATCAGCAGCGGCTCTGAGGCAGCGGCTACAGTAACCGCAGCAAGCACGGATTCAGCTGCAGCTGAGGTCGAGCCCAACCAGCAGACGATCGACTTCTGCACAAGACTTTACACAACATGTCTGGGCAGACAGCCCGATCAGGAAGGTCTTATGGCATGGGCACGTCAGCTTGCCAACCATAGAGACAGCGGTTCCGGTGCAGCTCGCGGCTTCTTCTTCAGCTCCGAGATCTCAGGCCAGAACCTGAGCAACGAGGAATACCTCACAAGGCTCTACAGAACATTTATGAACAGAGAACCCGATGAGGCAGGATTCAACGCATGGCTTTCCCAGCTTAACGACGGTGTTTCCAGAGAAGAGATCTTCAGCGGTTTCGTCGGTTCACAGGAGTTCACGGGAATCTGCGATTCATACGGGATCGAAAGAGGAATGTGATCGTTAATTCCATAACTTAACAGTAAAAGGCTGCCTTCACACGGAGGCAGCCTTTTTTGTTCTGTTATAACACCCGATCGGGACTCTTACCTGTCCCCCGTACATTTTCTCGTAATACGCCTTGTATTCTGTAGTAAACACTTTATTCAGGATAGAGAAGCGATAGTAACCGGGGAGTTACAGGAATAACTGTAGTTATTAATTGAGGTATCAGTCTCTTGAGATTCCGTAGCTTGCGCAGATAATTGTGAATTCGACCGACTACGTAAATGTTTTAGCAGATGCTACGATGCGCCACGGATTGATACTAATACATGAACAATAAACATGCTGGTTAACAATTATGTTATTGCTCTTCTTTCAAAAGCGGTAATGTTTACTGGACTTTTACTCACTTGAATGGTATGGCTTTAATAACGATGCCAATATCATCAAATAATAAAGGGCCGGGTCACATTATGTGAACCGGCCCCAAACGGTATGTCTTATCAAATGATTATCTTATTATCCCGTAAGATGCACAGATCTGTCCGAATTCCTGGGACTGTGCAAATCCGTTAAAGACTTCTTCACGGGATGTTCCGGATTCAAGCTGACCAACCCATGCACTGAATCCCGCTTCATCAGCTTCACGTCCCATGAATGTTCTGTACAGACGGTTGACATATTCATCGTTGCTTACATTCTGGTTTGTAAACTCATAGCTGAAGAAAAATCCTCTTGCAGCGCCGGTTCCCGTATCTCTCTGGTTGGCAAGCTGTCTGGCCCAGGCCATAAGCCCGTCCTGGTCGGCAGTCCTTCCAAGGCATGTCGTATAAAGCCTGGAAGCAAAATCGATCGTTGCCTGATTGGGCTCGACTTCTATATTCGGAACGCCCGTTCCGCCGCCTGCGATACCGTAACGCAGACAGAGGTTGGCCCACTCCGTCGAATTAATGAATCCTTCTATAACATCCTGTTTGGAAGCTCCATTATCCAGGGCAGCGACCCAGGAATCAAATCCGGCCGCATCAGGTTCCCTGTCAAAGAATGTGCGGTATAAAACAGTTGTAAACTCTTCATTCGTACAATCCCTGTTAAGGAATTCGGGACTGTATAAAAATCCTCTAGCCGCATCGGCACCTGTCTCTCCGCGAAGCGTAATGGCTTCGATCCAGTCCTGCTTTCCGGAAAGGTCGGAGGATCTGCCCAACGCCACCGTATAAAGCCTCTCCACAAACCCCGAGATCCCCGTTTCGGGAGTATCAGAAGGAGTAGTTTCCTCTGTATCGGTAACGGTCACTTCAGGAACCTGTGTAGTCTCAGGAGTCGTTTCCGATACTGAAGGTTCGGAAGTCTCTTCAGGTACCGTTTCCGTCACTGCTGCCGGATCAGTATTCTCCGTTACCGTAGGTTCTGTTTCAGTTACGGTAGTCTCGGGTTCCGAAGAAGAAGGTTCAGTCTCCGTGGTCTCGGTAGTACCTGTCTCTTCTGTCGGAACAGTCTCCGAAGGGATCCCGCTTTCAGCCTGTTCTATCAGTTCCAGAGAAGGGAGTTCATCATTCTCGATAAGATACAGGAACGAGAAGATCTCCTTCATAAAGAACTGTATATCATGCTCCCCCTCATCAAACGGCTCCACCACAGGATCATAACCCTGTCCGCGGATAATTCGCTCATAACGGAGCATATCCTGATATCTTTGCCCGTCGTGCTCTTTCTTACTTGCTGCCAGATATATATGAGCATCGGGATCAGACGAGAAGACGAACTTATTCTCCTGCCCGTGTCTTACCCACGCCCACTGCTCATCCGCTCTGTACAGCATAAAGGAAGGACTTAACGAACCGACATTTACCAGACGCTCCGTATCGTTGATCGCAGCATAAAGAGAAGCGCATCCGCCCATGGAATACCCGGCGATCGACAGATCGGCAGACGTATCGATCTTAGCTGATATCTGTCCGTTCCCGATCTGATCGACAAGATAATCCATGTTGCCCTGGACAATATATTCATAGAGCTGGCTGTCTGTAATCCTGTCGTCATTATCAGGGTTGCCCGGAAAATAAGGGCAGATAAACACATACTTATCTATAAGTCCGGACCTGGCCCAGTTATTGGCATAGTCCACCAGATTCTGTTCATAGCGGCTCATCCCGCCAAGCCCGGGAAGAAGGATAACGGCAGGATATGTCCCCGCCTCGGACGGTTCCAGCAGATAATACCTGGAATTACCGCGTAAGGTCTTCATCTCGAGTTCCGAATAAGTGTCTCCGGTCTGAGCATAGATAGTGTTATTTGATACGAACAGCATCAAAGCCGAAAACATGATCGTAAATACTACCGTAGCTGCAATAAAACGCTGATAACTGACTTTAGGATCCATCATCGCCTCCGAAAAGTTAACAAAAAATTCACAGAAAATATAAGATATATTAACATCTTAAGATTTCTGAGGCAATGTCTTTCTTGCACAGTCAGCGCTGTTGATCCGATAGGCTGAAGATATCGGGCGTCCCAGGAACTGCAGTTATCTTTGATAAATCAATATGATGCTGAATTCGCAGCAGCCGCCTGATCATCCATGACCATGTCGATCGCCAGGATCACGGCGAGAAGATCGACTTCATCCTCCCGTGAATCAAGATCGAGCTCAAAGCTGTCTCCCCAGCTCATCCAGACCTTATGGATATCTGCTATCACAGTTCCGCGGCTGTCGGTGATCTCATAGTCATGTGACCAAAGATCCCCCTGAACTGTCCAGCCCTTGCCTTCGACTTCGTACGCTGGCTTAAACAGCGTGAACCTCTTTTTTATGCGTGCTGTCTCACGCCCGTTCTTCTCTATGACGAACTGGGGAAGAAGAGAGATCAGCTTTTTGTGGACAAGCGCGACCTCCTCCCCGCCGGCGTCATAGATGTGAAGCTTTCTTGTAAGCGAAAGGAGTTCCCCTTCAACATGATATCTCTCATATCCCTGCTGATCCGTGATGTTGAACTTCGCCCGAAGCGAGAATACTTTTTGCTTAATATACAGTCTCATGATCTTTTCCCTACCCGTTAGATTATTGCCTATGGAAACACATTCATTCTAATAAACCGGGCGTTATTCTTCAACGGTTAGCCGTATGCATTGCATGACAATACTCCCATCATCTGAATACACAATCCCCCTCCCACATGTTGGTCAAGGGGGTATACGATGTTGTGACGGCTTTTTATACCAAACTCTATATGTTTATTCCGGGGGGCGGCGGAGCAGGGATTCCCCCTGTAGCCCGGCTTGCTCTTTGAGATTGCTTCTATCTGCTCTTTGGTCTTCCAGTCCTCACGAATCTTCTCCAAGACCGGTCAACAGATTTAAACAAAATATATAATTTCAATCCAAGCGGTAAATAATGTATAATAAGTAAACATTTTATTTAAATATCAGGAGAAAATTATAAATGATTGCAATTCTTTTAGCGGCAGGATATGCGACCAGACTCTACCCTTTAACAAAGGACAAACCCAAATCCCTTCTCCCCCTCGGGAAGAAACTTATAATAGATTACATAGTAGATTCTATCGATAAGCTTTCTGATGTCACAAA
>JAFZWN010000024.1 GCA_017617295.1 Clostridiales bacterium
CTAAGCGAAAAGGAGGCAGGAAAAATGTTAGTACCATTAAGCTGGCTTAAAGATTATGTGGATATAGACGTTACTCCCGACGAGCTCGAAGACAAGCTCTTCAGCTGCGGTTTTGAAGTCGAGGAGAAGTACGAAGTCGGCCACGACATAAGTAATGTCGTTGTCGGTGAAGTAAAGACATGTGAAGATATCGAAGGAACGCACCTTCATCTCTGTTCTGTCGATGCAGGCGAGCACGGCACCTTGCAGATCTGCTGCGGTGCGGATAACGTTAAAGCAGGCGGCAAGTATCCTCTCGCTCTTATCGGAGCCCAGGTATATGCCACGGCCAAGGATCACGTTACCGTTGAAGGCGTCATGACCATCGGTCAGGGCAAGCTTAGAGGATACGATTCCTATGGTATGCTCTGCTCGGGCGTTGAGATCGGCGTTACCGAGGACATGTTCCCGGGCGCAGGCTATAACGGCCTTCTCGTTCTTCCCGAGGACAGCATACCCGGCTCGGACGTTAAGCCCATCCTTGGTCTTGACGACTATATCTTCGATATCTCCATCACGGCAAACCGTCCCGACTGTCAGAGCATCTTCGGTATCGCAAGGGAAGTTGCGGCAGTCCTTGGCAAGCCCGTCAAGGAGCCTGCGCTCGACTATACAGAGTCTGACGAGACCATCGATTTCAATATCCGCGTCTCGGCTCCCGACCTGTGCCCCAGATATATAGGCCACTATGTATCCGATGTCAAGATTGAAGAGTCTCCCCTGTGGATGAAGCGCCGTCTGGCTCTTGTCGGATGCTCCGCCATCTCCAATGTCGTAGATATCACGAACTATGTTCTGAAGGAACTCGGCCAGCCGATGCACGCCTTCGACTTCTCATACCTCGAGGGTGGCGAGATACACGTACGCCGCGCCGAGGAAGGCGAGAAGATCGTGACTCTCGACGAGAAGGAGTTCGCTCTCACTTCTGAGAACCTCGTTATCTGTGACGGCAAGAAGCCCGTCGCACTGGCAGGCATCATGGGAGGACTCAACTCCGAGATCCTCGATACGACATCAGCCGTTATGTTCGAGGCTGCCAAGTTCGCTCACGACAATATCCGTAAGAGCTCGAAAGCATTGGGCCAGGTATCCGATTCTTCCGCGCGTTTCTCCAAGGGTGTTGACGAGTATACGACCGTCATGGCCATGAAGCGTGCCCTTCACCTCATGGAGGAGCTTGGCTGCGGCAAGGTCAGTAAGACTGCTTTCGATATCAATACGGGCAACTCGATCGAGCCCCGCGACATGACCGTAAGCGTAGCTCAGGTCAACGGCGTTCTCGGTATCACCGTTCCCGATTACGATATCGTACGTATCCTTACGGGTCTTAATTTCGCACCGAAATTAAACGGCGACGAGCTGACGATATCTATCCCCGGCTACCGTGTCGACATGGAGTCGTATCAGGATGTTGCCGAGGAAGTCATCCGTATGTATGGCTACGAGCACATCACGCCGACATTCATCCCTACGGCTAAGGTAACGAGCGGCGGAAATAACCTGAAGCAGAGATCGGAACTCAAGATCAAGAATGCACTCTGCAGTGCAGGCGCGAACGAAGGCGTACACTATTCCTTCTTCTCACCCTCGGACTTGGATCTTCTTAATCTTCCCGACGATGCGCCCGAGCGCTTCGCCATCAGGATAATGAACCCGATCAATATCGATCTGTCTCTCATGAGAACGACTCTGGCTCCCCAGATGATCAAGGCTATCGCCAGGAACCAGAAGAACGGTATCCTCACGGGCCGTATCTACGAGATGGGCAACAAGTTCCTTCCCAAGTCTCTCCCTCTTACGGAGTATCCGGACGAGCGCGAGACGATCTGTATCGGCGTATTCGGCGAGGACGAGGATTTCTATTCGCTGAAGGGTCTGGTATCCGTTATCGCCGATGCACTGGATATCGAGTTCGATTATGATAAGGAAATAAAGCCTTTCCTTCATCCCGGAAGGACTGCCAAGATCCTCTGCAACGGTGAGGAAATCGGATATCTGGGTCAGGTCCTCTATGAGATCTGCGATGAACTCGACATGCGCGTTCCCGCATATGTTGCCGAGATCGATCTCCGTCTTCTGAGCAAGTACTACGGCAAGGAGAGAAAGTTCATACCTCTTCCGAAGTTCCTCGAGGAGAAGAGAGACTTCTGTTTCGTTATGGACAAGGGCATCACCTGCTCAGCCGTCGAGAAGGAGATCAAGGCTTCGTGCGACTATATCACGAAGATAGAGCTCTTCGATATATACGAGGGCGCTCAGCTCGGCGAGAACAAGAAGAGCCTCGCATTCAGCGTGGTATTCACTCCCCGCGACGAGGAGTTCAAGCCCGAGGTCATCGACGGATTCGTTTCTTCGATCCTTAATAACCTTAACGAAAAGTACGGCATCACGCTCCGCGCGTGATAAGGCGGCGACGGTTCCCGGCTTCCGGCTGTAAGATAATATAAGACCCGGGAGGGTTCGGCGGATGATCACCGCTGACCTTCCCGGGTCTTTTGTTGTCTTATGATAAGGATCCTTTTGGGGATCAGAACAGGCTCAGCTCATTTCTGATCCTGAAGATCTTTACTTCGGATCCGAAAGCGGGGTCCTCAGAAGGTCTGAATGCCTTGGGGAAACTGATGATCTGATCCTCAAGGCCTTTGATCCTATATCCCTTATCGGTCTTCTGGACTATCTGTCCCGAATAGAAATCGTAATCCTTCTTTGATGCAGCAACGAAGGTGGTAAAGATACCGTATATCGAAACGAAAGGGAAGATCAGTATCAGGATGTATATGACTATCATCTTGAGACTGTATACTATCACGTGAGCAAACGTTATCATTGCCGCGACTATCCCGAATGCCACGACCAGCAGTACGATCGAAGCCAGAAACATCTTTACCGATGTCTTTTTTGAATCGGAAACCAGTCTCTTTTCCATCTCCTCATCTACCGTTATCCTGCTGATCGCTCCCGAAGCTTCCGCTTCCTTTATCGCCTGTTTTGAATCTCTTGCCATATCTGTTTTTCCTCAGCTTATCTTTTTGCGGCAGACCGTTCTGCCAGCAACAGATATTACAGCATTACCGTGGAAAAGACAAATAAAAATGTATCCCGGGTGATAACCACAGGTTATCAAAAGGCGCGTAATATAACTAAAAAAGCATCTATGTACTATTGCCGGGCACCGGGGGCGGATCCTTTTGCCGGTTACCTTTTGAGGGCTGCCGCGATGAGCTTTACTATATAGATCATGAACCATACCAGGAAGACCGGTATTCCGATAAACAGCGACCCCGCGAACTTTAAAAAGATATAGATAAATGCGACGGGACCCGACATCAGGATACAGGGCAGCCACTGTTCGAGGTATGTTATTACTCTCCATCCAAACGGGACACAGAAGAATAGAAACCCGATCAAAAAAGTCTCGAACCAATAGACACCCTCCAGAGAGAACGATCCCGTTTCAAGATATCGCAGACCGAATATTCCGACCGCTGCCATTATGAAGCCTGCGATCGAAGAAGTGAACATATCCTTGCCCGTCACGGCGAGGGCGTCCCGTCTTCTGGCATTACGTTCCTTCTTATATGCCTTTTTGGCGCCTGCCGCCTGTGCGTTCGCATTTGCGTTTACCTGATCAAAGCAGTCATCGCACAGGCAGGGGATGTGCTTAGCCGCACAATCGTGACAAAGTCCCTTGCCGCAATACTGACACTGGGCTACGGCTTCCTGATCCACATGATAAAAACATTTCATTATCTCTTACCTCACATTCACAAATTTATATCCGGACAACAAAGAGTCCGTTTATCCGAATCTGTCTATAAGACGGAGCTGATCGAAGTCAGGTTCATCGGAACGGAGATTTTTTAAAAATATTTTTTACGGGGTCAGGCGACAGACGGAAGCGGTACGGAAGAAGAGGGGGGAAGCCTGTTCTTTCCGACGAAAAAGTGTAATGAGAGCACACTTTTTCCGACGAAAAAGTGTTGTCAGACTACACTTTTTCGTGGTTGTACGGAGAATGAGGAGAGAAACAAAGGCGGTCAGATGATATCATTAAGGAATCTCCGGAAGCCAGCCGATGCCTTTTTGTTTGTGAAGATATCTACGAAGATTCATATCCTTGCAGTAGATATAGCAGGATTGGAGTGCTCTGGTCAGTAAGACCAGGTAGATCTTTCCGTAATCCCTGTTATCGGTATTTCTTATATGTATGCCTTCGTTGTCGTAAGTTATCTCGTCTCCGATAACGACTACTATCTTAGGGACTTCCAGACCGCGCATGTTATTTACAGTACCGAGCTTATCTTTGAGTTCATCCGGATCGGACAGGGCGAATCCCGGCTCTTCGAACTTAGCACATTTCAGCGACGATCCAAGACGAAGGGTCTTGCTGTTATCAAAAGACGCTCCCGTAACGCAATGGATGTTGCTTTTAAGAAGACTTTTAAGGACTCTTTTGTTCTTTATCAGTTTGACGTCGAAGTCCAGATAATTTGCATCGAACGGGAAATCATCAGTTCCGTTCAGGATATCGTTTATAAACGAAACATATCCCTCATCCTGATTGCAGCGGAACTGCGAATCAAGAGTATATGTCGGAGTAATACTGTTCCACCAGATATCCTGTTCTTTCATGTAATCGGCAGTCTGAAACTCATCGTAGAATATGACAAGAAGCCGTGAACAAGTCCGGCCTTTTAAACGGTCTATATACCTGCGGCTGACGTTTTGTCCCTCGTCAATAAAGACCAGTTTGTATCTGGCATCCTCCGTATTGATCCCCGAATAACTGGGGGAATCGATACTGTGCTTCAGATCTTCCTCCAGGTCGCTTCTGAACGCCTCGCCTGTACAGGAATTGGGAAGGCCGTATCTTACTTCATCTATGTTACCGTGCTTACTAAGATAGTATCCCATCAGGAGAGTGGCGATAAGGCTCTTGCCGCTTCCGGGACCGCCCTTTACATATATAGTCGTCAGGGATTCCGGGTCGTTTTGCGGAAGAACCTTTTGGTCTATGAGCTCTTTTATCTTTATTAATACGGTTCTCTGATCTCCCCGAAGAAGAATGGGCTCATCATTACCGATAACAACCTTCCCGGAACGGTCAACAGCTGTATGAGTCAGGATCTTACCTATCTTCGAGCACAGTTTGAAATTGGAAGATGGCTGTCCCTTCTTAAGAAGTGATATGACATCGTTACCGTATTCGCCGGGTCTGTTAAGCTTCCGGCTTATAAGTCTTTTTAGTTCCCCGATATCTTCTTTGAAGAAAACGGGATCGTAATCGGTGAAGAAGGCTGCATCGGTTGTAAAGGAATAGGGGCAGTCTCTGTGCCTGTAACAGGATATCCGTCTGTCATCGGGAAGCTTCAGTCCGTTTCGTATCCGGGCGTCAGTGATATCTCTCTTCCGGCAGTTATACAGCAGTACGACAGGGATCAGTTCTATATCACCGCTTCTTACATACGTATTATGTTCCTTTAGAAAATTACAGTACATCAGGACCTGAGATAAGGGGTTCTCGTCCTTGGGACCGTCTTCGTTACCGTGGTAATAAAGAAATTGCTTTCCGTCACTATTGTGATATTTTATGCCTTTGGCATCCCAGCCCTTTATCTCGATCACGATCAGCTTTTTATGATCCTGATCATCTAAGCCTGCGATGATGACATCGGATCTGTGATAGAAACCGTCTTCGATAAAATACTCCAGTCCGATCAGAGTGCTGTCCGACAACGAAGTAGCGAGAAGCTCATCTTTCAGAAGATTTCTGGTATCCTTCCACGAGCTGCCTTCGATCCTCGCGGAATCAGGAGAATGACCGGAATACCTGTTCGTGTGATCGATATAATCACCCATCCGTGTATTCAGCGAAGCATCGTTATCGCAGTTACTGCAATCAGATAGAAAGTCTTTTTTGGTCCTTAAGTAGGTAAACATGAATGATAGTTTTGGTTATATTATTCGGTTTTTGATAACCTGGGGTTATCACTCAAACTGTATATCCAACTTCACTCTCAGTCAATAGTGGGGGGGAAGTGGATCTGAGAGACGCTATTACGAGAACGCGAAGATGGATTGTAATTGATGTCATTCTGTTAATATCCTGTAAACCCTTAGCTCCCCCAATAGACAATAGAGTTTTCATTATCTTAAAATGTCCTTATCAGGTTATAGAGTCAAC
>JAFZWN010000025.1 GCA_017617295.1 Clostridiales bacterium
CCAAGCTCATCCTGCTGAGCAAGATGGCCACATCCGACGACCCGGAAAGCTATCTCGGCAATGTAAGGGATGTATATGCGAAGATACACGGGGGAAAGCAGCTCGAGAACTCCTATATGCTCCTTGCGGCCATCCAAATCTGTGACCTCGGAAGGGAGCAGGAAGCTGATGAGCTGATCGCTAAGGCTGAGAGCATAAGAGAAAGAATGAACAAGGATCACCCGTTTCTTACCGCTTCCGAAGACACATCGTTTATCATGCTCCTCGCCCTTACCGAAAAGAGCGTTGACACCATAATAAGCGACATCGAGGAAGCATACGTATATCTTAAGGATACATGTAAGACCGGCGCGTCGGCCAACAGCATCCAGGCGCTCTCGGAGGTCCTCGCAGTCTCTTACGGCGATACAAAGGAAAAGTGCGACCGGGCAGTACGGATATTCAATGCCTTTAAGGACAGAAAGGTCAAGTACGGTAAGGACAGCGAGTTCGCGGTCCTCGGATCCCTCATCGACATCAATATCGATACCGACACTCTCGTAAACGAGATCATAGAGACGGAAGCCTTCCTGGATAAAGCCAAGATCTTCAAGGAAAAGGAGACGGATGACAAAAAGAGGCTGATGTATGCTTCGATGCTCGCAGCCGAAGTCTTCGGCAAACAGTCCGCTGTCATGGATAACTCCATAATCACCAACACGCTTTCGACCGTTATCGGCAAGCAGATCTCGATGGCCATAACGATCGCCATGAACCTTGTTTCTGCTGCGATCCCCGCTGCCGCCGGCGATGAGGATACCGACAAAGATAAGGATACTGACGGAGAGAAGAAGACGTAAACGTGCGGGCGGTACGATAAAATCTGTATCAACCGCAGCAGCCTTATCCTCTCTCTTCGATCAAGGTGTCTACTCTGTCCTGGATGATCCCTGTTATCTCGTCTATGTTCTTCTGACCCGCGAAGTATGCCTGGATCTCTTCTCTTACGATCATAAGAACTGTCGGATCGGCAGATCTGATCCCGCTTGCTGAACTGATATATCCGTCGATGATCTCAAACAGCTGATCGGGGTCTCCGGGAAGCTGGGATCTGTCGGGGTCTTCCCATCCGTATACCGCAGATTGTATCTCATATATTCTTATGGTGTTATTATATCTCTCGCAGTCATTGACACAGGCGGCGGACAGAGAATCACGGTTGACCGGCAGTCCGAAGTCTGATGTGAAAAGATCCTGGTATTCCGGTCCGATAAGAGAGGATACAAAATCGTGGCACTTATCAGGCGCATCCGTCGCTGCCGATACGGCAACAGACTGATAGATGTTGACTACAAGTCCCGAAGGTTCCGGCGAAGGGAATCCATATAATATCATATCTTCTACCCGGCCCTCTGTAGTAGTGAGCAGATTAAAGGGTGAACCTATATAGACATAGGATGAAGAAGGAGGCTCTACGTATTCCTCATCGGGAGAAATGATCGGGAAAGTATCGGGTTCGTTGCCGTCAGGGAGGATGAGACTGTTAACAAAAGAAACCATTTCCGGGAAGGAATCGGATCCGAAGTCGTAGTGACCATCTGAATATACTGTGTTTCCGAGCTGCTCAAGACATGCGTCCGTAAACTCAAGGCGCGTCATAAGAGTAGGATCTGTCCCGTTACACGGACCTGACACATAATCCCTGTATGAATCGTATGTAAACCCCGGAACCGATGTGTCGACATCAGTGCTGTTAACGAGAAGACCATCCAGAGAGAAGCTCAAAGGCATCTGGTATAGATGACCCTGTGTCTCGGCTGCTTCGATCACATTGTTATATATTGCAGAAGAGTCCGGAAGATCTTCCGACAGATCCAGAAGCAGATCCGGTCTGTTAAGCTGAGGATAATCCATAGAATTGATGATAAGGTCGGGAGCATCACCGGCCATCAGCTCGATGGACAGTTTGGACAGGAGGGCAGAGCGGACTGCCAGGCGGTAACTGTCATTATCCATGTCTTCAGTCCTTTCCACTTCCTCTTTTACGGTATCGTAACGGTATCTGGGATCGGGCAGTATCAGAGCCCCGTTGTCCTCTTTGTTGAATAGCCTGATCGCCTCAGCCATTGGGTATGCGAGTTCGCCGATGATCGCTGCCGTCAGTACCGTATCACCCGTATGAGGATTATTTTCGGCGCGGTCGAGTATGATCATGAGACTGACATAACGTCCGCCTGCTACATACCCGTCTGATTCTGCTATCCTGAATAGGGATCCGCCGAATACGATATGATCTTCACTGAACGATAATATCTCCATCTCCCATGCGCAGATATCTGCCCTGTTTGCATCACAGTTATCAAACAGGAGATAAGTTTCTTCCGTACGGTTCTCCATATTCACGATCTTGATACCGTCCTGATCCACTGCGATATTTCCGACGCCCTCATAATACCGATAATTGAAAGCATTCGGAAGTTCCGAGATCCATGCATAATCACGGTCGCCTTCTATATCGTATAAAGTACCTGACTCCATATCCAAAAGGATATTTCCGTTCTGATGGATCCCGTAGTCGGTAGTATTCAGAATCACTTTGGAATCTCCGAGATAAAAGAAACCGTCAAGTTGAAGTATCTGGATATCCGGTAATTGCTCGTTTATGTCTATTACTGAACTATCCCCCTGAGGAGACCGTAGTCCGATCTTCCAACCTGACGGGTACGAGCCTATATAATTCGCGCTCGGAGTGAGCTGCCACCCGTCGATCACAAAAGTCGTATATGCTGAGGGACTATGGAATCTCCGTTCAGCGATCTCCTCGCAGGATACGATCTCCTGCAAAGACAAGTCATAGAGGAGCTTAACATCAGTATATTCACCATGGTCGATCCTTGTTGCTTCGATGGCGATATAGCCGTCCTCGACATACGAACCATTCATATAAAAACTGTCGGCATCCGAAAGATATTCTTTTGTCAGTTCTCCGGCATCGATCTCATAGAGTTTGTTTCCGCTGAGATCAAATATGCTCAGCAATGAAACAAATATGTCGTCCCCGTAGTCTTCCGTATCAGTTATCCTTGTTCCGCTTGATTCCCAGATAATGTATTCATCCGTAACGCCTGCAAGAGAAGAAGAAAGATTATCGTATTCGTCCGAGTCAAAACTGTCCCCGATATAGACGGTTTTCCCGTCGTACCACGGCATGTCTTCGGTTATGGCCTCGGGGGGCATCACGACAAGCGTGCGCTGATCAGCCTTTCTGCCGCATCCGCACATAAAAACAGGCGGCAACATAACAGCTGCCGCCATAAAACATGACAGTATCCTGACCGATCCTGTTCTTCTGATCTTTAAACTGAAGGCATCAGCAGCCTTTTGCATATTGTTCTGCATCTTGTTTATCCGTCCCTTGTCAAATATTTCCAACATTTAATTTGACGAGATAAGTTCAGGCTTTGTTGCACATGCAGAAGAAAAAGGAGACTTTAAGCCGGATCTCCTGATATCAGAATCAAAATATGGAGACAGTGGCAAAGACTATGCTGAGCCCGGCCCAGATATACCAAAGGAGTTTGAAGAGTTCATTCGCACGCAAGGTATAGGCGAATATGATCAATGCCGCGAGGCCAATGGAACACGGCAGAAAAAATATTAAGGAGATCTGCCCCTTTGTACTGTTACCTGACAGTTTGCCGTTCAGCATCTCCGGATCGCTAAGAAGAGGGCTGTCGGCTTTAAGACCTTTGAGTCTGTCTTTGTATTCTTCCTGCGTAAGTACTTTTCGGTTATAGAAAATATCCGCCTCTTCCTCATCTGTGAATCTGATGCCGTTTATCGGATAATCCTCGTATATGTTCCCGTTGGAATATACCGTGCAGAAAGGAACATGGGGGTTACATACATAGATCGTCACGCCGCTGGAACCCTTAAGGAGCGTTTCCTGATCTCTCGTATCAAGAGCAGTGTCCATAGGATCGATTATTGCTACCGTCACGGCCCGCGCACGGAAATAGTATTCGCCGGACAGATATCTTTCGTATGACGAATCTACAGCGGGTTCCATTGAATGCCATAGTACCAGCAGGCGCACAAAGGTAAAAGCGATAATGGCCATCGCCAATATGATCTTTCTATCCTTAAACATTTTTCTATTCCCTTATATATGATTTTCTTTACTTGCTTAACAGTGCCCAGATCAGTATTACATATGCCGGCGCTGCACATATCACGCCCGTGATGATAGAAGAGATCACGCCTTCGTGTGGATTATCCACATAAAAATCTTTGGGATGCTCCGGGTCTACATGTATGAACTCTAATGATCCTACGGGCGGGCAAGATGATCTGTAATAGGCTTTTTTGCCTTTGACCCTTTTTGTTTCTCCGCCGTATTCGAACTCATAGACGGGATAGTAGATGACCCGGGTGTCATTTCCTGAACTTTTTAATTTCCTTTTCAGGTCAACGCACACGGCTGAAGTCTCGTAAGTGCAGTATTTCTTACGGTAAATGATCTTCCAGACCTCTTTGATGATCCGGATCGTTCCTGTTAATGCGAACACAGCAAAAAACAGGATCCCGATATCTGATTTTAAAACATCTAACATAATATCCCTCCAATCCCATACCGGATAATTTTACTATATTTGGGGAGGGTAAGGCAATTATTGCCGGGGAGAGGGCGGCTTCGTCTCACGGGGAATGATCATTCGTTAAGCCAGCCCAGAGAAACTCCGCGGTCGATGTTCTTCTCGAGCCACTTATAGACCTCGGGCATGAACTCTCTGATGATCTTTGCGCGGGCCTCGACCTGGGAACGGACGGCGCCGTTGTTACGCCAGGTGTGGCCTTCGGTCAGCGTATTATGGAGCAGAGGCTGCAAACGGTCCAGGCATGCCGCGTATTTGGAATCGACCGTCTCCATGGCGTCGAATTCTTCCCAGAGGGAACGGATCTCGGCTCCCTGTTCGGGCGGAAGCTGCGAGAAGAGCTTATCGGCTGCCGCCTTCTCACGATCGGCCTTGGATTCGTTGCCCTTGATATCGTAAGCGAAAGTATCGCCCGCATAGATCTCTATCAGGTCATGAACGACGCACATCTTGATGGCGCGCTCGACGCTCGGTTCCTCTACGCAGTATTCCTTGAAAAGGAGCGCCATGACGGCGATATGCCATGAATGCTCGGCGTCGTTCTCGTGACGCTCGCCGCTCAGGAGCAATGTCCGCCTGTAAACCGATGTCATCTTGTCGATCTCAGCAGTGAAAAGGAGCTGCTGATCGAGCCTCGTATTGCCTGAACTTAAGAAGTCTTCAATACCCATATATCTTTTTCCTTTCCCGTTATCATTCCTTAGGATTCCATTATACCTGACGCTTAACATTTTCTTTAACATATCGGGATATTTCTTTACCTCAGGTTGGCACTATATTTAATCCGCGTTGTTATCATGGCATCATAAAACCAAGATAACTCAGGGAGGATCATAAGATGGGACTCAGCGAATCATTAAAGAAGGCATTCGAAACCGAGCAAATGTACATGGACGGATACTTTACGGAGAGCGATGTCGGAAGCGACCTTTTCGGGATCATGGAGATAGGAAAGAGCAAGGCCTCTGACGAGAAGTTCCTCGCGACAGTTGATGCGGCAGTCGATCGCGATACTATCGCCGATGCTCTGGCTTCACACGCTAAGGTATACGCTTATAAGACCTCCAAGAGGATCAAGGCCGTTTATATCATGAGAAAGGATCAGGCCGGCGTTTACTGTAACGAGATCTACAGAAGCCCGGACCTTGACGAGACTCTTCGCGAGAAGCTCGACAATTACTTCAGATTCAGGACGGCGAAGACCGCCATGAACGAGAAGCGCGGGACGGCACAGTTTGACGGTTCTCCGATCCCCGCGCTTACGACCAAGAGTAAGTTTGATATCGGTATGTTCTTTGTATGGTCGCTCCTTTACGGGACACCGTTCTGGGTATCTCTTAATAATCCCGCATATCTCTGCTGTGGTCTTCCCATAGCGGTCGCTATGTCGATGAAGACATATTATAAGTACTCGGAATGATATCAGATTAAAGGCTGCCCCCGCGGCAGCCTTTTTTGTTATAGATGTTCCGCTTGTGGTATGATATCTGTCAGTATTCTTTCGGGAAAAGGAAAGTGATGAGATGTTTATCAGATATGATCTTTTGGAACTTATAGATTTTTTCGGGAAGGAACCGACATATCTCTACGAAGAGGAAGCCGGCGTGTTTATGTTCTCTGTGGAGAACGGTGAAGGCTTCTCGCTCCTTTTCCATGTCGACACGTATGCCAAAAAGATACATGTTGAAGTCACATACGGGACGAGCATCGTTTTCTCGGGAGTATTCGCGGACGTTATTACGATCAGAAGGAGCGAGCGCGTCCTCATAGTGGACCTGCCTGATGAGAAGAAACTGATCATCCAGAAGGGAGAAACTTTCGGAGTAGTTATCGAAGGAACAATGTAAGGGGCTGCTGTTCTGTACCCCGGCAAAGGAGACATAAATGAGATTCGAAGAAAAAGAGATCATCCTTAAGGATGGAAGAAAATGTATATTGAGACCCACATCGCCCGAATATGCCGAGGAGATGATAGATTATCTTAAAGAGACATCGGCTGAGACGGAATTCCTGCTCCGTTATCCCGATGAAGTCAATTACACTCTCGAAAGCGAGAAGGAGATACTGGGGCGACTTCTCGATGACCCTTACTGCATCATGATGCTCGCGACAGTCGACGGCAAGGCGGCCGGTAACGGCAGCATCAGCGGCATAGGCGACAAGCGTAAGATCTGTCACCGCTGTTCGATGGCGATCGCGCTCTATAAGGAATACTGGGGCCTGGGTATCGGGCAGGCCATGATCTCTTATATGACCGAGCTGGCGGCCGGGGTCGGCTGGACACAGGTCGATCTTGAGGTTGTCGCAGAGAACGAGCAGGCGATCAGAGTCTATAAGAAGTGCGGTTTCACCGAGACGGGCCGCCGCCATAACGCACTCAGGTTCGACGACGGCACATACCACGACGAGATCCTGATGTATAAGGATCTGTGACCGGTGTAGTTAGGTTTTACCATTTTGTAGCTTGTGTAGCGAAGCCGGAGTTTGCACCAAATTACCGAAAATAAGGATTTGGTGCAAAGAAAGACCTTGTTTTTTTGCACCAAATTGCCGGAATAGAAGATTTGGTACAAGAATATTGACCTAACTGGATAATTTTTTCTAAAATAATAACAAATGTCAAGAGAGTTTGAGTTTTCTTTTGCACCATATTCCTGTTTTTGGGAAAATGGTACAAAAACATTATCGGCCAGTCAGGCTTGTTGAAAATCAGTAGGCCGAAGACTCCGCGAAGCGGCTTCGACATTGACAAATTCAATGTATCTGATAAATGAGATCTATCCAGCCCGGTTGATGGTCGATGGAAGAAGAAACTCCTCCCGAATCCGCCTTAACTGAATTATGCCCCAATTACCCTCTCCCGGCATTGTTATAATATATCCGGGTAAAGGAGAAAAGCAGATATGGAAATCGCAATGATCTATATAGTAGTACACAGCCTGATCGTGCTCATGGTGATCGCGGCGGTCATCCTGACGGTCATTTTGATCGTCAAAAGCAGGAAAAAGACAGCCGGCAGAGGAATAGCTGTGACGCTCGCAGCTGTTCTTATAATGGCGGGATCCTTATCGGTCTGGAGTCTGTCGCACAGAGCATATCCCGGCGTAAACGACTGGAGCTTCATCGGCAGGGATATCGGGTCCGTGGAGCAGAGATACGGCGGATTCGAGAGGATAGTCACCGAAGAAGACGGTTCCGGTTATGCGGTCCTCAGGACCGAAAAGATCGTCGGTCATGATATGTATGATTCTAATGATTATACCAACTATCATATGGAATTCGATCAGAACGGGAAGATCACAGGGACATGGTGTGAGCGCCCTCTCGGCGGCTGATCCCTGAGGATCCCGTAAGACGATCCATGCTGACAGTCCCTCGGAAAGTCCGTCACGAGGCTTTACAAAGAGGCATAAAGACAAGATCATCAAACAGTGTTATCATAACCCATATGATATTTCAAAAGGAGGCGTGATATGAGACGTTGCCGTGCTTATACTCCATGCAGAGCCTGAGGAGTCTGTGTGGAGGAATAGACAGTTCCTCGGGCTTTGCTCTTTAGGGAGAACATTTAAGGAGCAAAGATATGAATAACATAAAAACAGATAATCTGCGGGATTTTTATATCCTGTGGCTTACCCAGAGTCTGTCGCAGCTGGGAAGCGGCATAACGGCTTTCGCGCTTACGCTGTGGCTTTATGATGAGACCGGGTCGGCCCTCAGTACGGCTGCGCTTCGTATATGCACTTATGCGCCCTACGTCGTAATGAGTATTTTTGCGGGCGCTATCACCGATAAGTTCGATAAGAAAAAGACGATGCTGATATGCGATGCTCTGGCTGCAGTCAGTACTATTGCCGTTCTTATGCTATATAAGACCGGTACGCTTGCTGTCTGGCATCTTTATCTTATCAATGCTGTATCAGGCCTTATGAATACCGTTCAGCAGCCTGCTTCGGAAGTTGCATATACACTGATAATACCCAAAGATCACTATCAGAAGACGGGAGGACTTCAGTCCCTGTCACGCTCTCTTATAAGTATCGGCAATCCTGTAATCGCGGCGGCGCTTTACGGATTGGCGGGCCTTGAACTGGCGATAGCAGTTGATCTTTTGTCTTTCGCGGTCGCATTTACGGCTCTTGCTTTTTTCGTAAGGATCCCGAAAGCGGCTGAACGGAAAAAGGCTGATGGCAGCGTGCTTCAACTGGCGAAGGAAGGCCTTGTTTATCTTAAGAGTAATCCCATGATACTGTATGTGATCCTTTTTATGGCGGGGGTCAATCTCATCGCTTCGGCGTTCGACGCGGTGCTTCCGGCACTTATCAAGCCGAATCCCAGAGGCGGTGATTACGTGCTGGGGATCGTATCCTCATGTGCGGGTATCGCAATGGTCATAGGAAGCCTGATCGCCACGGCTATGCCGAAGCCGAAGGACAGGGTGAGGGTCATATACCTGACCATGCTCTTTTCGCTAGGGACAGAGAACTTCTTCCTGGCATTCTCGCGAAGCCCTGTCATCTGGTGTCTGGGGCAGTTGATCGGATGGATGCTGGTTCCCGTAATGAGCACCAACCAGAATGTCATCATGAGAAATTCAGTTCCCGAGGAACTTCAGGGGCGCGTATATGCCTGCAGGAATACACTGCAGTTCTTTACCATCCCGATCGGCCTGTTCCTGGGGGGAGTAATGGTTGATAAAGTGTGTGAGCCGTTCATGCAGGGAAGAGAAGGCTTGTGGCCTGTCCTCTTCGGAAGCGGCAAGGGTTCCGGTGCCGCACTTATGATGTTTATCCTGGGAGCCGCGGGAGTGGCCGTGTGCCTGGCTTTTGGAAACAGGCTCAAGAGATATAAGTATTCGGATAACTGATAAGATATGTTGTGACTCCCTCCGGAAGTTTTTTCCGGAGGGAGTTATGTTATATTGTCTCAATCTTCGAAAAAGAAAAGAGCGGGCAGGACAAGCTTTTTGTTGTTTGATCTTAACGGATCGGTTCAGAGTGCAAGCCGGCCCGCTACGCCCGGTAACGGGAATAGCAGTCATCGCACTCGGAATATCTCGTGAAAGAATATAAATATATCGTTACTCGATAATTATCTGTTGTTTTTCAATCTTTTTTGGAGTATACTCGGATTGGATCCGGAAAGAACAGGGGGAATGCACATATGTCTAAGATCGGAAGAACTGTCCTTATAGTAGTTGGCTTCATCATCGTATGCGTCCTCATCTTCGGCGGACTCATGATCTACGGGGCTTGGGATTATACACACCGATGCGTAAGGGTCACGGCCAAGGAAGGGATCGAGGAGATCGAGGTCGGCCGCACTTACGATGTTAAAGAGCTCTTCGATACACAAAGAGAGAAAGAGCCTGCCACGTATTATCTGAGCATCGCGGGAGATGATGCAGTCGTGGAGATCTCCGAGGACAATCATTCGTTTACGGTCGTCGAAGGTTCAGGGACGGTCCATATCTCGTTTGCGGTAATGAACGAGGATTCGCCAGAGGGACTGTCCGACAGCATGGATGTAACACTCGTGGGTTAAGCTTTTTGATAACGACGGATCATTTTGAAGACGCCTTTAGCTTTCTGCTCCATGACAGTATTACGATAACAGAAATGATAGCAGCAAAGAGGATCGTCAGGATCCCCTGCTCGCCTGCCAGATACGGGACCTTCGCGTCGGTGGAAAGAGGCTGCAGATATGCCTGATCTATGGCATTATGGACAGAATGCAGGATTATGGCAGGTATTACGCTGCCGCTCACGCTCCTGGTCCAGCAGAAGCAGATACTGATCAGCATGACCATCACGATAAAACTGATAACTCCGTAGACCGGGTTGACCGCAGCCTGATATACGCCGCCGATCATCATCGGGATATGCCACAACGCCCAGATAAAACTGTTTATGAGAACGGCTCGTTTCGGGCCGTATACTCTTTGCAGGACCGGATAAGCAAAGCCTCGCCAGCCGAGTTCTTCACCCGTCGCAGTCATGGCACTTGCGAAAAATAAAAGCGGGAGCGATATCAATATCACGATCCAGGCGGGCGCATCCCCGGCCATGCCGCCGCTGATCGAACCGGCCACGACGTCTAGTCCTGCCGTGGGATCCTTAAGTATCAGCCATGAGACAAGGTACGAGGGAACAAGATAAAGAACAGGGATCACGAATGCGGCGATAACATATAAAGGCTTGATCTTGAACGTAAGACCAATAGCCTTCTGTTTGGGGTAAAATACATTTGCGCAGATGATACCGGTAATGCCGGGTACCCACATAAGTAGCGACATAAAGATGCCTGCGCCGGTATATATCAAAATGAGTTCCATTATCAGGCTTACCGGAAGTGTGATGCCGTAAAACACCAACAGTGCTTTTATGTCTTTTTCCATATCTTGCCCTCCGCTGATCCCGTCTTTATCCGTATTGTACTATAATGTGATCTGATGCGGACTGTTTACTTAAGGAGAAGTCCCATAATGATCGCCACCACAAGTGCTATCACGGCGCACCCGATCGCCAGGAGGATCTTCTGGTAAGGCCTCTTGCCCTCTTCCTTGGCCGCCTCGATCTGATCGAGCGTCTGCCCGTTCAGGAAAGCATCTATCTCGCGGAAAGTCTGTATGTTCAGGTTCTTCTTTTTCTTTTCGACCATTATGGCGACAAGGACTGTCACTACTGCCAGGACCGCCCAGATACCAATGCCGACCAATCCCAGGAACTTCAGGAGAGGGACCGGAGAGATCAGCATCAGGAATAAAAGGATCGTATATATACGGCTCATCTTTGTGAAATCGTTTATGTCTTCCTGCTTGACCATTTGCTTTATAACCTCTGCATCGCCTTTTAAAAGGTCGTCGACAGAAACACCGAATACTTCGCTTAGGCGTATGAGACTGTTGATATCAGGATAGTTCTTGGAGGTCTCCCAGTTGGAGATCGTCTGCCTTGATACATAGATCCTCTCGGCCAGTGCTTCCTGCGACAGCCCCGCGATATTTCTGTGTTTCTTGATCTGTTCGCCTAATTCCATGCTGCGGTCTCCTTTATGCGGTCGCGCTTATTATTCCATAAACGGGACCGTTTGAAAAGAAGACGGCAGCAAGATCGTACTTCTTATACGGCCGAATACTGTTTCCTTACTGACGGCGGGACGAGCTTGCCGGCCTCATCCATCTTCGCCTTGGCTGCGGCACAGGCATCAGCGTCTTCGCGGTTACTGGCGCTAAGGTATTCGTAAAAACAACCGATATATCTTGTAACCGGATCCTCTGAAGACAGTAGGACTTCCAGCTGGTCGCTGTTGATACCGCACTTGGGATCCAGAAGAAGGTCTATGCTGATAAGAAAAGATGCCTTCTCTTCATCGGCCAGCCTGCCCTTTCCCCGGATCCTCATGTACCTTGTACCATCGTTAAGGATCGAACCGGTCCTGACCTTCATGGGAATGGCGCATGCGGTGCCCTGGCCGAGCGCGATAAAACCGGCCATAATGAACAGCTCCGCTTTTGTCAGAGCAAAGATCCCGATGCAAAGAACGCCGAAGATGAGTGATGCCGCGGGACCCCCGATAAGTACCTTCGCGAAAGTATCCGTATTTTCGTTTTTTGCATCCTGCGGAAGCGTGGCGCTGATGCCGCCCCAGTAAAGAAGGTTCTTTTCGATGCCGAACTTGATCTTTCCGCCGGGCTCATCCGCATAGATCTTAAACGGTCCCACCGTTATAAATACAAATTTCCATCCGTTTACCAGTCCGGCGATAATGTGTCCTGATTCATGAACGAAAGTGGAAAGAAATCCTCCGACTATCGCCAAGCTGATTATCTTTGCTACCATAATGATAATATCCATCTTAAGTCTCCTTCTGTCCCTGACCGGTCTTCCCGGCCGGGACGCTTTAGCTTTATGACCTGATGATACAAAAGCTGCGGGAGTCTGTCTGCCAAATGTGTTTGACATAGCGGGAAATCCTTTATTTTCAGGGCTTGCAAAAGGTTTTTGACATGGTCTTCAGAGGCCGTTTTCTGCCCTGAACTTCCGATGAACCTTCCGCTGAAAAATGTGATCCTCTCCGGCAGGTATTTCCCGGAGGGAGTTATGTTATACTGTCTCAATACACATAAAAGAAAAGGAGCGGGAATGGATAAGCTTCTGTTGTTTGATCTTGACGGAACTCTTCTTACGACTGATAAGAAGATATCGCCAAAGACCTTTTCCGCTGTTATGAGGGCCAGGGAGAACGGATATCTTATCGGGATCTGCACTTCCAGGAGCGAAGGGAACAGTCTGGACTTCATAGGCCGGCTTCAGCCTGATGTTACGATCAGCAGCGGCGGCGCGATGGTCAGCCTCCGCGGTGAAGTCATCGTGACTGACGCTTTTACTTCCGGGCAGACGCATCGAATCTTAAGTGAGGCGAAAAGGATCTGCAGCGATATTTCCATTTCGCTTGATTCGGCTTCCGCCGATGCGGAGTTCTACAGTAATTTCAAGCCGCCGGAGGATGCGTTGTCCGCCAGCTGGGGCAAGACCATATACACTGATTTTATAGATTTTTATAAGCCGGCTCTGAAGATATGTTTCGAGATCTTTGATAAGGATAAGGCGGAGGAACTTCAGGATGCGCTGCCTTTTTGTGACTGTATCAAATTCTCCGACGGTGAATGGTACAAGTTTACTAAGAGCGGAGTTACCAAGGAGACCGCGATAAAAAAGACATGTGTTCATCTGGGGATAGACCTTACGCAGGTTACGGCTTTCGGTGACGATCTGGCCGATATCGGGATGCTTCGGATGTGCGGCACGGGTGTGGCCATGGGTAATGCCCTTCCTGAAGTTAAGGCCGCCTCTGATATAACGATAGGATCCAATGACGAAGACGGTATAGCTTATTATCTTGATTCGCTTATAGGATGAGCTCTTTGTCGTTATTCCATACTGATCGTTAAGGATATCACGCGTTCTATCACAACAATGTGCTGTTTTTTGTGATGATCTGTGAGATTTTCGCAAATTATCACAATAAAGACCATGCCTTTGTGATAATTTGCGTGATAAACGTTAAGCGTATCTGCCTTCCAAAAACTATACTGCCGGTATAAAAATACTTTTCCGAGTATGATGGTTAGTGTATTCATTTCCCCGAAAGTCTCCAATACAATCAAGACAGTAAAAGCTACACCGGCAGTTATGGTCGTAAGTGCAGTGTACGGCAGACCGCCGAAAGAAGATAAAATGCCGTCCGGATGTATTGGAAACAGGAGGATATGTATATGTTCAGCGACAGAAAGACCTGCAAGACCGCATATATTATCGTATCGGTAATTATCATATTGGCATTGAACGTTACGATGCTGATGATAGAGATAAATTGTCTGACAAGGCCGGTTATCGGTGAATTCCATGAGATCGGGCCTGTATCTATCAGTGGTGCTGTATCAGCTATCGATGCAGCCGCGACAAAATGTATCTCGTTTCCTGATGTGGCGGCATATATGAACAGCCGCAGTTCCAGGGGGATCTCTTCGGATGTGTTCGTTCAGGCTCTCCGCAATACCGTTGTGATCATGGCTGTTCCTAACGGCCTTATGATAAGCCTTGCCGTGGTAATGTACAATTATTCCTCATCTAAGAAAGACGGAGACATTGAGCGCGCCCGATCCTATAGAGGCGGTATAATAGCTATAGTAATAATGAGTGTTTTCGGTGTGTTAATCGTGTACAGCTTATCGACATATCTGGGCAGGGCGAAAAACGCTGCCTCTTCGGTCAGAGCTCATGCGCCGGTAGTCTATATGTACGGTGATGATGAAGAGGTCAATCTCAGACTGGATCTTGAAGGAGAACTTACGGCCGCATATCCCCGGTATGTCGGGGACGAAGGGTGGACGGTTACTGCCTCTTCCGACGGAAATCTTACCGACAGCTTCGGAAATGAATTTGACTTTATATACTGGGAGGCGGATCTGCTTCTTGACTGTGACTTCAGCCGCGGTTTCTGTATTCCCGGGGAAGACACTGAGGAATTCCTGTACGAAGCGGCGTATGAACTCGGACTTAACGAGACGGAAGCTTCTGCTTTTGTCGGATACTGGACCCCTGTCATGAAAGATAATACATATAACGTGATATCTTTCCAGACCACGACTTTCGATGAAGCCGCGCGAATGATCATATCACCCGAGCCCGATGTTCTCGTCCGTGTCAATATGCTCTGGTATCCTTCAGATACGTATGTAGCGATCGCAGAACAGTCCCTGCCGGATATCTCTGTACCGCTTTGTGACAGGCACGGACTGACGGTCGTCGAGTGGGGCGGAGAGATGTACGGGAACGGGAATTAAATCCGGGATCTTATGTGGATCGCAGCTGGACTGACAGTGCCGGGTCGTAAAGACCGGAGTGAAGACATCGTTTAAAAATCAAAAAAACTTGTTGCATTATCCTGCGTATTGTAAAATAGTGGCACTACCAGTAAGGAGGCCACTATTTATGCGTTCTCGTTTCAAAAGAGGTTTTATCGTCCTTTGTATAGTCTTTTCACTCCTGATCGGCAATGCATCCGTGTTCGCGCAGTCTGCGCCTGCGGGAGCCATTGCGCTTGATCTGGGAGAAACTTATAACATTGATTCGAATAATATATCGGATCTGAATACAAGAGAATATGTATGGTTCAGTTTTACTCCCGAGATCGACTGGATGTATAAGATCTACACATATAATTACGTTTCGGATGACCCGTATCTGCTTTTATATGACCAGAGCAGGAGGCTTCTGGCTTATAACGATGACAGATCCGATGATACGGAAGATATGAATGCCATGATAAGTTACCGTCTCCTGGCAGGCCGGACATATTATATCAAAGCTGTATGCTGCGGACCTAATACATTTGACGAGGGCTATTCCCTGGTCATAACTTATGCGGATGTATATGGCAGTGTGACCGATCAGCAGGGAAATATCCTTGGTGAAGGAAGCTATATCGAAGTAAACCAGCCGGAGGGGACAACCCTGACTTTGTCTGCCACCGGCGGTGAACCATACAAGTGGTCCGGGAGGTCCGAGACAGGTGATTCTGTTGAAATTACTGTTTCCAGGTCAGAAACCACGTATTATTGCTGGGTTGGGGATGACGGCGTCATGATAACTTACCATGTCTTTTGCAGTACTCCGGAAGGATTAACGATCTCAGGATCCTCGGAGAACTGTTGTGATATCATTCTCGTAAATCAGGGGGAGAGTTATCTTATATCCGAAGAGCTTACCCGTCCCGATGGCAGCGATGTTATATACGGAATGTTTCAGAATGTCCATACTTTGGATTATTTCCCTCCCGTTTCTACGAGCCCTTTTACTTATGAGGTTCCGGCATCCGATACACTTTCTTGCTATATACTGGTTAATTCCTATACTCCATATTCCGTAACAAAGAGTTATATAATCCTTCCTATGATCGAGCCGGTCGTCATTTCCGAAGGAACTGAACAGCATATTGAGTTCTCGCAGTCTTACCAGGAGTATAAGATCTTTTCATTTACCCCTTCGGTTACCGGAAGCTACACAGTAAGCTCAAACGATATTGTTTCCGGAATGCCTTTTGTGGCAGTCTTTGATCAGGATCTTAGCTGTCTGGGATCTGAATCATCCCCGGTTACTACGCTTAGTGGTCCTCTGGAAAATGTTGATGCAGATTATGGTTGGGGGCTTGATCCTGATGAAATATATTGTGGTGATAATATTTCATTAACGCTCGACCTTGAGGCAGGTAAGACATACTATATCTGTGCGATCGTTAATTTTAAACCTGACATATATGATATTACCGTAACCTTTAATGAGCCGGCGAATACACCTGCTCCTCAAAATGACACACCCG
>JAFZWN010000026.1 GCA_017617295.1 Clostridiales bacterium
CTACTCGCACATCTGCGTGGTCACCGACGAAGAGGCGCTCGGCTGCGCACGCGACCTTGCGCGCAAGGAAGGACTGCTCGCAGGCATATCTGCCGGCACAAACGTCTTTGCCGCCCTGCAGCTTGCCAAGAAGCTCGGTCCCGGCAAGACCGTAGTCACTGTACTGCCCGATACGGCAGAACGTTATTTCTCGACTCCTCTTTTCGGTGAATAACATGAAGTTAAAAAGACTTCCTTACGATCTGACGGTATGTAAGGTCCGTTCCATATCGGATGTTGACTTTGATTCTCCGTTTTACTTTTTCGGAAGAACAGATGAGGAGCTGTCACTCGTATGTTGTACTGAAGATGTACCTTCTGTGACCAGAGCAAGGGAAGACGGCTGGAAAGGCTTTTGTATAGAAGGGGTACTCGATTTCTCCCTTATCGGGATACTTTCGAAGATATCGGGTATCCTCGCAGATAACGGTATCGGTATTTTTGCCGTATCGACATACAATACCGATTACATCCTGGTCAAGACTGAGAACTTTTATAAGGCTTCAGATGTTCTGGCATCAGCAGGATATGAAGTGGAATAAGGAGTGTTATGAGATCTTTATTTGTCATGGATAAAAAGGACTACGGAGATTGCACGCATTCTTATGTGCGTAATTCCGCCCGTGCGATAATCATCAGGGACGGTAAGGTGGCGATGGTCAAAAGCCTTAAGTACGGGTACTATAAGTTCCCGGGCGGCGGCATACACGGTGATGAGGATCCCGTAAATGCCATGATCAGGGAGGCAAGGGAAGAAGCCGGACTTACTGTAATAAGGGATTCTATACGTGAATACGGGCTCGTTCACCGTGTTCAGAAGAGTGATACCGACCCGACTGAGCGTTTTGTCCAGGATAATTACTATTATGTCTGTGATGCGGAAACTGAGTCCGTGGAACAGGAACTTGACGAATATGAAGCCGATGAGAAGTTTACCCCCGGATTCGTAGATCCGCGCACGGCTATTGATGCTAACAGGAATACCGGAGAGACTCCGTGGGATAAGTCCATGTTCGAACGTGAGGCAAAAGTTCTTGAGATGCTGATCGAAGAGGGCTTTTTCGGCTGATATGGAGTTTATAAGAAAACATTTCAAGAAGCTTGATAATGAAGAACTCTATGAGATCTTAAAGACGAGACAGGAGATCTTCATCATCGAACAGAACTGCCCTTATGATGATATCGATGATCTTGACAAGGATGCGGTCCATATTTTTTGCTATAACGATAAAGGAAGAGTGGCGGCATGCCTCCGCGTTTTCATGAGAGATCCTGATACCGCGCAGATCGGTAGGGTGGTCACGCTCGAACATGGCAGGGGGCTTGGAGGAGCGATCCTTCACGAAGGTGTGATCACTGCCAGAGATCATTTCCATGCCTCAAGGATATATCTCGAAGCTCAGGAATATGCAGTCGGTTATTATGCCAAAGAAGGCTTCAAGGTGATCTCGGATGTTTTTGATCTTGACGGTATTCCTCACGTCGAGATGGAACTTGTCCTTGATTAACGGAGTTCCAGCCTCATCTCCTCCATTCCGTCTTCAGTAACGCCTGTATATCTGAATCCGATAGATCTGTATAATTGCTTTGCTATGTTGTTTTCGGGTTTTACGCCGGTATAGACCGCGTCAGGATCGAATCTTTCTCTTATATACTTTATACCCAGTTCAAGAGCCTGCCTTCCGTAGCCCTGCCCCTGAAATCTCTGATCTATCATGAATTCCCAGAGAGTATAGTAACTTTTGGCTTCGTAATATCCCATCATGATGAATCCGACCGGCTCGTCCCCGTTATATACGGCGAAAGGGAAGGCTGTATCCCTGTATACATATGCTTTGGCAAGAGACACTGCCGTAGAAGCGACAAAGTTTCTCTGGGTGTCACTGACATCAAGAGCAAGGATATCTTCTATATTATCCGTGTTTATTTGCTTTAAAGTGATCATCATGATCCTCCGTTATCGGGATAACTTAAGAATTCGTCGTAAGTTCCGTTATAGACATTCATATCGATATAGGTCTCTTCGCCGTTAAAGCCACTGAGACGGTGCCTGTTAGAATACTGCCAGAACGTCCAGTCTATGTCAACGTTTATTCCTCCGTAGACGCTCCGGAACCATATATCACAGTCATCGAAATTATCCTTTACTATTGAGTTGTATGTGTCACGGCTTACATATATTACCGGCTTCATGCCGTAATGCTCTGTCAGGATATCGACCATAGTCCGCAGTTCGTTGACAACATCCTCTACATTGATAGAATCCGCAGAACCGAATCCGCCGTAGAATTCGACATCTATTACCGGCGGAAGCATATTATCGACCGGTGTCACGGTATTACAGAAAGACTCCGCCTGCGTCCTGCCTTCAGATTCGAAACTGAAGAAATGATAAGCCCCGATACGGATGTCATATCGTGAGGCGTTTTCCCAATTAGCCGTAAAATTACCGTCTACATAAGACGAGCCTTCGGTTGCCTTGATATAAGCAAAATCGATCCCCTGCGACGACAGTATCTCCCAGTCTATGTCACCCTGATAGGAGGAGACGTCAACGCCTCTTACGGGATATCTCTTCCCGGGATTATTGATATGAAGTATCCCGAGATAAAACAGTGCCGCCCCGGTCACTCCGGTCACAAACAGCGAAAGGCATATTATCAATACGATCTTAAGTTTATTCAATTGATCAACCTCGTTTTCCAAAGGTATTTTATCATTCGGGATCCAACCTATGATCAGCAATTTTGCGGTATCACGTGAAGATCACATAAGCTTCCGGTCTTACTGAACATGTTTCGGCATTTTGGTACAAAAAACTCCGGCTATCAGCAGCGCCGATAACCGGAGTCATCTAATAAATTAACCGATGATTATCTTACGATACCGTAGCTGGCGCAGATCCGCGTGAACTCGGGGGACTGGGCGAAGCCTTCGAATACGACTTCTCTGGAGACGCCTTCGTTAAGCTGGGCGACCCATGCGTCGTAACCGCTCTGATCGGGTTCACGGCCCATGAATGTTCTGTAGAGGCGGATGACATATTCGCCGTTGCTTACATTCTGGCCGGTAAATTCGGTACTGAAGAAGAATCCTCTTGCAGCACCCGAACCTGAGTCACGCTGGTTGGCGAGCTGTCTTGCCCAGGCCATAAGGCCGTTCTGATCTGCGGCTCTTCCAAGACATGTCGTATAGAGTCTGGTGCAGAAGTCGATGGTCTGCTGGTTAGGCTCTACCTCGATAGAGGGAACGCCCGTACCGCCGGAGGGGATACCGTAGCTCAGGCAGAGGTTGGCCCATTCGGTGGAGTTGATGAAGCCTTCGATAACGTGCTCTTTGGACTTTCCGTTTGCAAGTTCGTTCATCCAGCCTCGAAGACCGCCTTCATCTGCTTCTCTGTCGAAGAATGTCCTGTAGAGTACACGGACAAATTCTTCGTCCGTAACATCCTTATTAAGGAACTCGCGGCTGTAGAGGAATCCTCTGGCAACATCGGCACCCGTGTTCTCTCCGGATGTAATCGTGTTTACCCATGCTGCCTGTCCGTTAGGATCTGATGAACGTCCGAGAGCAACTGTATAGAGTCTCTCGACGAATCCCGATGCGCCTGTCTCGGATACGGGAGCTGCCGTGGGAGCGGGAGTAGGAGTCGTGATAGGTGTAGGTGCAGGGGGATTACCGTAGACTACGTTATAGTTCTCCCAGTTGTCTTCTTCGTAGCCTGTTGCTCCAACGGGTACGTAGATGGTAGCGACATCACTTACGAAAGAACTGTCTGATACGGAAGGCGCGGCTGATTTGGGAAGATGGACAACGTCGAGATTGCCGCAGCGGGCAAAAGCGAGAGGACCTATCGTCTCAAGTGAGTCGGGAAGTATTACGCGGGTCAGACCGGTGCAGTTATAGAATGCGGCTCGGTTAATGGTCCTTAAGTTCGTATTTGACGACAGATCCAAGGTTGTAAGAGAAGTACAGTCTTCAAAGCATCCGCCGCCGTAGCTGCCGTTGATAACTTCGAGAGAAGCTGGAAGCGAGATCGAACTGAGAGAATCACAGTCTCTGAAAGCCTCATCTCCGAGTTCTGTTAAGACACATGAAGGACCGCTTGTGATCGTTGTAAGTCCGTCACAGTCATAGAATGCGCTGTTGCCTAAGGATATGAGCGAATTCGGGATATTGACAGAGGTGATGGAATCGCAGTCTCTGAAAGCGACGTCACCGATCGACTGAAGAGAATCGGGGAGAGTGATACCGGTCAGAGCAGGGCAGTTATAGAAGGCTGCACGTTCAATGGACTGAAGATTAGTCAGCGAAGAGAAATTAACTGTCTGAAGTCTCGTGCAGTTCTCGAAGCATCCTCCGCCAAATCCACCGTTGATCTTAAGAAGCGATGTGGGAAGGGTAGCTGTAGTCAAAGCGTCACAGCCTCTGAAAGTCTCATTTCCGAGTTCTGTCAATACACATGAAGGACCGCTCGTTATAGTTGTAAGACCGTCACAGTCATAGAATGCGCTGTTGCCCAGGGATGTAAGCGAATTCGGGATATTGACAGAGGTGATGGAATCGCAGTCTCTGAAAGCGACGTCACCGATCGACTGAAGAGAATCGGGGAGAGTGATACCGGTCAGAGCAGGGCAGTTATAGAAGGCTGCACGTTCAATGTTCAGAAGATGTGTAAGCTCAGAAAGATTAACAGTCCGAAGTCTCGGGCAGTTTTCGAAGCATCCTCCGCCGAATCCTCCGTTGATCTTAAGAAGTGAGGTGGGAAGGGTTGCCGTAGTCAAAGCGTCACAGCCTCTGAAAGCCTCATTTCCGAGTTCTGTCAATACACATGAAGGACCGCTGGTGATAGTCGTAAGACCGTCACAGTCATAGAATGCGCTGTTACCCAGGGATGTAAGCGAATTGGGAATGTTGACGGAGGTGAGGGAGTCGCAGTCGTAGAATGCAACATCACCGATGCTCTGAAGAGAATCGGGAAGAGTAATGCCGGTCAGAGCTCTGCAGTTATAAAACGCACTGCGTTCAATGGTCTGAAGATTTGTAAGTGCGGAAAGATTAATGGTCTGAAGACGGGCACATCCTTCAAAGCATCCGCCGCCGTATCCTCCGTTGATAGTACGGAGCGAAGTGGGAAGCGTAACAGTCGTCAGAGCATCACAGTTCCTGAAGCACTCATCAGATAATTCCGTCAGGGCAATATTCGAATTGTGCGTAACGGTCGTGATCCCGTCACAGTCATAGAAAGCGGAATTGCCGATGGAAGTTACATACTTTCCGATGGTGACGGATGAGATCGTATCTACATTTTTGAATGCTTCACGATATATCTGGGTAACCTTATATGTAACCCCGCTGTGAGTTATGGTATCAGGAATGACCAGTGCAGTTGACGATGTCGGTGCTGTCCTGTAGCCGTCTATCCTGACGGTGGCGTTTGCACCCGTAGTCAGGATCGTGTAATTCAGATTACCTTCGTAGAAGGAATCCGCATTTGCCGCGAACGGAAGAAAACTTATCAGACATACCGTAGACAGCAAACCTACCAAAAGATTTTTGGCTTTTCTCATGGAATTGTCCCCCAAAACTGATGATTTGAAACACGGTTGTTTCTAAACATTATTTTAGCTTTCGAGATGCCAATATTCAACAGAATAATCCAATTTGGTTAACGTACGTTATTTTTCCTTGAAGATACTTTTCCGATAGTGTAGAATCCTTTCTATTATTGTGTAGAAAAAGAAAAGAGGTAGATTATGTTAGCTCGTCTTATCAGAGCGAAAGTATGGATATGTCTTCTGATCCTCGGTATCGGTGTTATCGCTTTCGGTATCAGAGGTATCAATGAGAACAACAGACCTGCGATCGATATGAGTGAGCCCGGTTTTGAATGGTCGGAGCTTAATGTCGGTGATCATGTCGTATTTGACACCGATCAGGTCTTTCCCGCATTTGCACAGGTCATCGAGAAAGATAAGGTCAAAGGCCGTTATTATGCGATGCCTCATATAGTCAACGAAGACGGAATGTACAGCATCGATGATTTTCTCGGTATATATGTAAGGACTGATTCCAAGCAGACGGACTCCTATGATGATCTGTCGGAAGCTGCCATTACCTGGTGGACAAGTGATGCGCAGGATATCGACGGTACACCTGTTCATATCGACGGTATCATCAAGGAGATGCCTTCAGATTATCACGGGTTCTTTACTGACTATATTTCCGAATTCGGATTTGATAACAGCTTTATAAATGATTCGCACTGTAAGCTGGCCATCTATCCGACAGAGAAGAACGGTGTATTGATCCTGGGGATCGGTATCATATGTACAGTAGTGAGCGTTGTCGTATTGTTCTTTAAGTTGAGAAAGAGATAACTGTTTCAGAAAACTTATAAGCCCCGCTGAGATCGGGCTGATTTTATAGGATATAGATCTTTGTCATGGTATCAGGCGGAGTGTTTCTTCGAATTCGCGAAGATAAACGTAAAAGCAGTAAAACAGGCTGTGAAGAGCAGTAACAAGCCCCATAGTATCACAAGCGGGAAAAACCAGACCATGTATACTCCGAAAGTGTTCACAAATGCTTCTATCCCGTATATCTTCTCATTCATATCAGGCGGGTAATATCCTCCTGACGGTATGACTCCGTTCAAAGCCGAGGTGAAACATTCCGCAAGCAGGAATATAACCGGGATCAGCGTAGCAACGATAAAAACTATATCTGCAGTTATAATGACCTTTTTCTTCATTTATCTATCCCTATTGTTCTTGGTACAGGTCATTATAGCATGTTAAAACAGCAGGTTTTGCATATTGTTGAGGCAATTCTGATCATCTCATAAGCAGGATGAACAATACGACGGACCCTGCCAGACAGAAGAATGCGGTGCAGGATGGCATGACAAAATAAGTCGGATTATAACCCCATATGCTGGAAGGCCGGTCCGGATTGATCCTGATCTTTGTGTTAGAACCGACTTTTATCTTGCCTTTCGTGCCGTTCAGGAGAATATCATAATAAGCCTGTATCTTCTCACCGTTGTAGTAATATTCGAACAGGGGAGAATAGACAGGGACGTCAGTGGTTCTATTATGTACATATGTAGCATCGGGTTGTGCTTCATAACTCCTTACATAGCCGATGCATCCGGCATCGATCTCTTCTGTGTAGACATATTTCGGTGCTGTTTTATATCCAATGGCTTTTACGACCATAGCAAGAGCTATAACAAATAATATCTCACAGATGCATGTCAGAAGGAATATTGTCATATTATCCCTGGGACAGATGTAATTGACGATGATAAGACCGATCGCTCCGATGATAAGGATCGCGCCTTCGATACGGAGAAATGTTTTACCTGCGGAAACGAAGACCGTAGGATCATCAGGGTAGGGAAAGAAAAATCCTATGCCGATCAAAAGCATTATTGCACCGATTATCCATGGTATATATTCATATTTTTTTATCGGCAGACAGAGGACAGCAGCAATGATGCCGACAAAAATGGCGATCACCAATATCATTCCTGCAACCGCTTTTATCCCGTCGGCTTTCATTTCTTTCCGAACCCAGGCGCCGGGATGGTTACGGGCCCATTGTAAATATTCTTCGTGGTGGTCATAACAGGCCTTGGTATCTTTTTCGTCAGGAACCATCTGAGTACTGAAATACAGTTCCCTGTCTTCCGGATCATATCTCATATCTGTATCTCCAATCCGTTTATTCCAGATAAATTATAACATTTTTTTGATTAATAGGAACAGATCGACAGTATTTTACTGTTGGCACTGAAAATGACTCTTCCCACGGTTCCTTGACCTTGTTATTGATCATAGACTGTTTTACCCGAATCTTACATCGTTCAACCTCTATTACCGGAATCCGGTTGGACTTTAACCTGTGTACATTTATTAATATATCTAGTAAACTGATACCAATATGAGTAAGGGTAGGAAACGTAACAGAAAAGCGATCCTTATAACTGCTGCAGTAATGCTTCTCGGAGTTCTTCTTGTGCTGGCCGGTCTCTTCGGCGGCAGCGTTGCCGGACTGTTCGTTAAGGACTTTGATTACCGGAATATAAACCCCGAAGATCTGGGAAGCAGCATCGAGGCGGACATGAAGGTCATATACGACGACATCGACCTGCCGGATAAGACACTTCAGATCGTTGGTGATATACAAAGTGACGATTACAGGCTCATCCTGCTCGATCTCTCGGCACTGAGTCTAGAGGATCAGCGAGCGTATTATGCCAGTATGGGTCAGCATATAACCGTCAGCGGCACACTGAGGGCCGTGGATGAAAACGAGTTTACTGAGGTTTGTGAAAGCATTTACAGGTTATACGATCACGTGTACTACGAACGTGACCGTGAAATAACGCTGGAGCAGTTCCGTGAATTCGTTATCCAACCGGTCATCCCATACTGCATAGAAGTCACTTCGATCAGGTCATTTAACTGGCTGGCTTTTATCCCTGCCGGTATATTCATCTTTATCGTCTCGCTTGTTCTTATGATCTGCCTGGTCTTTAAGCTCCGTAAAAGGATAGTGCTGCCTGTCGTTTACGGACTTATGGTGATCATTACTGGCATCCTGTTTCTAAACCACATCAGAACGATGCTCTCCGTTCATAAGGTCGCGGACGGTCTTTACACTATGAAGAATATCGAGTGCACGGATACGCAGGGCATGCTCGACTGCGGGGCGACTAATGTCAACGAACTTGTCGGGTGGATCCTTGATAACCACTTGTACGGTGCGCCGAACTTCTTTGCGGATACCGATCTCGAATACGGGTGTTCTGCTTTCGCTGCCGAGAGTCCCGAGGGGGAGCATCTGTTCGGAAGGAATTTCGATCTTTTCGAGACCGATATCCTTCTTGTCCATTCTCATCCGGAAGGCGCATATGAGTCGATCGCGATCGCGGATCTCGCTGTAGTGGGCGTCGGCGAAAATGCGGCGATGAGTCCTGACTCGTTTTTTGGAAGGGCGGTCATGATCATGACGCCTTATGTCGTAGTTGACGGAATGAACGAGGCGGGCGTCGGAGTCGGGATATTGCAGCTCAACATAGAAGAGACCCACCAGGATCAAGGTAAGCCGGATCTTCTTGTATTCTGCGCTATAAGGGCCATCCTTGATAATTGCGCGTCTGTCGACGAGGCAATCGCGCTTCTTGATTCTTACGATATACAATCTGACATGGAAGCTGATTACCATCTGTTCATCACTGACAGGAGCGGCAGATATGTTGTCGTCGAGTGGCTGGGAGGGGAGATGACCGTTGTCGAACATCCCTGCTGCACTAACAGCGTTGTGGCTCCGGGCGAGTATTACGATATGGGTCTTCCTGACGGCAGGATGAGTACTATTGAAGAGCGCCTCGGTCCCGATCGCGTCGTTACGGCTGAGGAAGCGATGGCGATCCTTCGTGCTGTCCAAAATGACCAGGGGCTTACCGAATGGTCATGCGTCTATAATCTCGATGACTTTACCGTCAGCATCTGCCTTGACGCCGATTATGAGACGGTATATACGTTTGGGCCGGAAGACCTGAGGTGACGGCGATCACTTGTCATTGATCCATACCTTCGGTTGCGCGATCTCTTTTGGAGGCGGCTTGAGCTTTCCGGCCAGGGCCAGCTTTCGAGCCTTTTTGTAATCTCTGATCAGGTATAAGCCGATAACGACAGGAAAGACGGCTATGTAAAGAGCCGCGTAGTAATTAGTCTCGGCGGGCAGATACAGTCCTGTCAGAAAGTCCTTTCGGGCGATATGGCTATCATGGGGGTCGTCTTCGTCGTAGAAGACCTTGACCTTGGTACCTCTTCTCATGAATATATAATCATCGTCCGCATGGGAGTATATGTACGGCCTGTCACGATCATCGGCATAATATTCGACCTCGATAAGATACATTTTCTTATAACGATAGCGCCCGCGGTGTGTATGTGTCCTGGGAATGCTGTAAGAAGAGGAACTGACGACCGTGCCGCGGGTACATTCGTAATCATCGTATCTGTGACTGTCCCTGAAACGGCAGGCGAAATTGGTTCCGATAATGATAAGCGCAATAAGGATAAAGGCAGTTCCCCAAAGGTTCTGGTTCTTGAACCCCCTTTTTTCGAAGATCTCCTGTTGCTCTTTACTGAGTTCTTGCTTTGACATCTGTTCCTGCCTTGTCGATACTACTGTTACTGATACTTATTAATTTGAAAGATGATTACAGTTCGCTGATCTCTTGTCATGATCATTCCGCAGATATGTGCTCTTCTTTGATCGTTACATTGTTCATATGCTGCCTCAGTTTTACCGGATTATAATGAAGTTTCATTCTTAAATATCAGCATCTTCCCGCGCTCAAGGCTCTCAAACGTGACACCGCCTTTTTGCTGATAGTAGGGACTGTACACTTTCTCAAAATGGATCCCCAGTAAGTCCTTTTCGATATATGTGAATCCCATATCGCATATCTCGTTGATAAGCTTCTTATATGTGTACTTGCATTTTTTCTTATCTTTATCCCTGAAGTTCGACATGTGAAAGGGAAGCACAGCGAGGATCCCGCCCGGTCTCAAGGTCCTTTTCGCCTCTTCGACCATCACGAAGCGGTGAAGACCGTCATAAGGCTTTCCTTCTCCGTGGAATATATCAGCATAGAGGATCAGATCGAAAGTGTTATCGTCAAAGTCGTGACGGTAGTCTTCTCTTCCTACAGCGGTGATGATGCAGTTTAGGCCCTCATTCTTGGCCTTTTCGTCGATATAACTCAGGCACTGCTTATTTATGTCCACAGCGTACACGTTACATTTGCAGTCAAAAGCATAAGCCGCCGCGAAAGAATAGTTGCCTGTTCCGCACCCGTAATCGAGGATCACGGGAGAGGACACATCAAGAAGTGATGAGAAGATCTTTGCTCCTTCGGTCTTTTCCCAATTACTGACTTCATCGAATATATCCATACAACAAGACCTCTGTATGAACTGCAAGATAGTTTAATTCCATGGCGGGCAGATGATGCCAGTGATCATCACGACGACCAAAACTATGCATGTACATATAATGTCGACCAGGGCCCATTTGCTCTTGCGGTTGACGATCTTCGCAATGACAGCCGGTATAAGCATGACACAGAAAAGAAAGAACATTACGATCGCTGACGTTACGGGACTTCCGTTATCATTACTGATCAGATACAGGAGGACCCAGAAAAAGGAAGTCAAAAATATCCAGCCGGTCGAAAATGAGCACAGTATTATCGAAGCAATCCGCCTGGGCTTCGTTATTTCCTTTTTCGCTTCTCTCAGGCCGGCCATATATTCCTGATAATCCTTGTTATATGGATTATCATGGACGTTATCCATATCCTGATAAATGTCTTTATCCTGTTCCATTCTGCCGATCCTCATATTTATCCTGTTTTTATCATTATACAATTTACATGCGGCAATATGTAATTAAGTATGCAAATTTGATAAAATATCCTTAAGTTTATCGGAGGAGAAGGGGATATGTCTGAAAACAGAAAAGTAATCAGCAGTGTTAATGTTACGAGTACGGATATCAAATGTCCGGGCTGCGGTACTTCCGTCGGCTTAAAGTTCGATCCTTCTACCGCGACATTATCATGTCCTTACTGCGGTCTGTCCACACAGCTTCCTACCCCTGAAGACGGTGCCGTTGCCGAAGAACTCGATTTCAATTCGGCTTTGCAGCGCGCAAGCGTGGATTGGGGCAGATCCAAGAAGCTGATCGTGTGCGATAACTGCGGAGGCCAGACCGTATACGATTCCGAACAGGTTACGGGCGCCTGTCCTTTCTGCGGTTCGACAAGCGTTGCGCCTGCTTCTGAGAATGACAGTATCATGGAAACCAATGCCGTCATACCTTTCGCCGTCAGTAAAGATGAGGTTCAGGATCATTTCATCTCTTTTCTGAAGAAAAAGAAACTTGTTAAAAAGAAAGCCTTTGACTGTAAGCTCGAGAACATCATCGGCATATATCTTCCTTATTGGACGTTTGATGCTTATACCGCTTCTTCTTACAATGCAACGCGTAATAACGGTCCGCAAGCACCAAGCGATAACGTTACCGGGAACTGGTATCAGGATATCGATGATATCGTGATCTTTGCATCCGATAATCTCCGTCATCCGTATCTTTCGATGATCCGGGACTTCGACTTCGAGAAAGCCGTCCCGTATTCACCCGAATACCTCGCAGGTATTCTTGCCGAGAGATATTCGCTCGGATTAAACGACGCCTGGGAACGCTCGAAAAAGCTGATAACCGAGAAGTTGAAAAAAGATGTGCGCCGCTCTGACAGTCGCCTTTTGGTCAAAGAAATCACGACCAACTATTATAACGTTAAGTTCAGATGTCTTCTGGCCCCGGTATATACAGCCAGATACAGATACGGCAAAGATACTTATCAGGTTGCAGTCAACGGGCAGACAGGCAAGACATTCTGCCAGGTGCCTACAATGACCGAAAGGATAGTTTTCTTCGTTATACTGGGCATTTTCCTGGGCTTTCTCCTGATCTGCCTGGGTATATGGTTATTGCATTTCATTATCGGGTAACCGTCAGGATCACCTGTCCTTCAACAGCTGCGCCAATTCTTCGAAATCGTTGACCGTAGTGCCATCATATGTCTCACTGTCTCTGTTGAACAGGATCGTTTTGATCCCGAGTCCGGATGCGGCGTTAAGATTCTTTACGCTGTTGTCGATAAAGACGCAGTCCTCGGCATGGCACCCCAGCCGCGAGATCGTGAGCTCAAATATCCCGGGATCGGGCTTTTTCAGACCGACGTCCCCGCTTACGATCTTATCGGTGAAATAACTGTTGATACCGTGAAGATCTGTCAGGTATCCGCTCCATTCAGAAACGTCGTTTGAAAGAAGCACGAGCTTATACTTGCTGCAGGTTTTCTCCGCAAAGCTCTTAAAACCGGGATCGAGCGTCAGGTAATTCTCAAGATAATCTTTCATAGATGCTTCAGGGTCATCAAAACCCAGCTGCGCGAGAAACTCATGATTTGAAAGCTTACCTGCCTGTGCCTTTCCGAAGATCTTATCTTCGCGGAAGGCTTTTGTGATCCTCTCATATTCCGACTCGGGAAAGTGCTGGTATGTATACGGGATAAAGAATCCCTTGCTTTCCTCGATGATAACTCCGTACAAATCGATCAGGATATACTCTTTATTGATCATGGATCTTTTTCGCACCCTTTTTTTATTTAATTATACCAATAGATCAAGAGTTGTCTTTAGGATTGTGTGGAAGGTTAACTATCTCGGAAAGGGGGTAGCAACGAATGGTATAATATTATAGATAGAGGGACTTCCCCTTTGTCGAGAATATTTTAATCTAAAGGTGTTATATGGCACGCTCAGGGCGAAAGGCAGTAAAAGTTCTGATACTTACGCCGTTGATTACAATGGCGCTGAGTTTTATAATCCTTCTATTCTTTTTCCTGAGCGTTGTTCTTGAATGGACTTCAGCAGATAACTTCTTTTTTATTTCATTCGAGTATTTAGGTATATTCTCTGTGACGATAGGACTTCTTATGACAATAGTAGGCGTTATCTTGGCCATAAAGCAAAAGACACCACTATTTATAGCCATAGGTACTTTTATGATAGTCTTTATGTTAGCTGTAGATTCATGGCTTTATTGGCTTGCTTTTGTGAATGAAGCTAATACAAAAGGCCCGATAGAGATAGTTGCTCAACAAACAGAGGTGGGATAAGATATCGCAATTATCTCGACAACGGTCTCGGCACCCGGGCCCCTCTCGGGTCCGAATCCCATTTCAGGTAACCGCACAATATAAAAGAGAGTATCGGAAAATCCCGATACTCTCTTTTATATGGCGGAGACGGAGGGATTCGAACCCTCGAGCCCCGAAGGACTAACGCATTTCGAGTGCGCCCCGTTATGACCACTTCGATACGTCTCCGTTTGTAAAGGCTGCCCGCTACGGACAGCCTTTGTTGTTGGTGCGGATGAAGGGACTTGAACCCACACGACCTTGCGATCACCAGCACCTGAAGCTGGCGCGTCTGCCATTCCGCCACATCCGCATTTTGTGCCTTGTTATGATAACTTAAAGTGAGATATAAATCAAGTTGACTTTTATATCCCCGTATTTTAAGATTCTTTTTACTATATAAGGTGTAGCGGAGGAAAGAAAAATGAGCAATAACAATAACATTCCCGAGCAGTACAGACCCATATCGATGTGGGGATATTTCGGATATGAGATCCTTTTCAGTATCCCTTTGGTCGGATTCATCATCCTTCTTATATGTGCTTTCGGAAGCGGTAATGTCAATGTCAGGAACTTCGCCAGATCCTATTTCTGCTTCCTGATCCTCGTGCTGGTCATTTCTATTGTTATTGCGGCTATCGTAATAGCAACAGGATCCGCGGTGTATTTCCAGGACATACTCTCGGTCCTGATCAGATAAGGATCCTGTCTTGTATAAACTTGCTGTTTTTGATCTTGACGGCACGGTGCTTGATACACTGGACGATCTGGCACTGGCGTTTAATGCGGCCAGAGCCCATGCCGGCCTGAAGCCTCAGGATAAAGAATGTTTCAGGCGCTGGGTCGGAAACGGCAGCAGAAGGACTATAGAGTTAAGTACCGAAGGTGAGACGGCTGACCGGGAAGAGATGCTTTCGTTTTTCCGTGAATACTATCTTGAGCATTGTCTTGAGAACACTTACGAATATGAAGGCATCACGGAACTGCTGACTGAGCTCAAAGCCAGCGGAGTCCATACCGCTGTTTATACCAATAAGCCTGATAATGCGGCACAAAAACTCATAAAGGCCCGTTTTGACGGGCTTTTTGACATTACGAGAGGGCAGAGGGAGGGCTTGCCCATCAAGCCTGATCCCGGGATCCTGATCAGTATTATGTCAGACTTTGGTGTCAAGGCTTCCGAGACTGTATATATAGGTGATTCGGAAGTCGATATAATGACAGGAAAGAATGCCGGAGTCAGGACCATAAGCGTATCGTGGGGCTTTAAGTCCATAGGATTTCTTCTGTCTCACGGTGCACAGACGATCGTCGGGGATGCCGTAAAGCTCACCGATATGATACTCGACAGGGGATAAAGATATGAGGATATTGGCTGTTGACGACGAGAGCTTGTCTCTCAAGAATCTCGAAAAATGTATTACCGCAGTATGTGAAGATGCCGAGGTTGATGCTTTTGATAATCCTTCGGCTGCTCTGTCTGCCGCGCTTGCGAATAAATACGATGCCATCTTTATGGATATCAATATGGGTGGCAGGAGTAAGGGCATCGAGATCGCCCGGAAGATACGTGAGGAGTGCCCTTCCGCCAATATCATCTTCTGTACGGGATATTCGGAATTCACCGGAGACGCCATGGCTCTTCATGCCAGCGGTTATATAATGAAGCCTGTAACTCCCGAGAAGGTAAGAAAGGAACTCGAGGATCTCCGATATTCCAAGGGCGGGAAGGTTAAGCTCAGAGTTCAGACTTTCGGAAACTTCGAAGTCTTCTATAATAATGCTCCGCTCTCTTTTTCCTATTCAAAATCAAAGGAGTTGCTCGCATTCCTGATCGACAGAAGAGGTGCAATGGTTAGTAATAACGAGATCTACGAGGCGCTGTGGGAGGCAAGCGAAGGTTCCAAGGATTCGTATCTCCGTAATATCAGGCTTGATCTGACCAAGACGCTCGCAGGATTGGGGCTCGAAGATGTCGTTATCAGGCAGAAAGGGTTCACGGGGATCAACCCCGACCTCATCGACTGTGACCTATATAAACTGCTGGATAATATAAAGAACTCATCGGGGACCGTGGATCAGGCCGGCTACTTCGGCGAATATATGATGCAGTACCCGTGGGCCAACTATACAAACAACTACCTCAGGAATAAGCTTCATACATGATCACAGTTTCCCGGCTCAATACCTGTATAAACCTGTTTGCCGCTCTGATCCTCCTTCTGATGATGATCGGATGTGCCGTTATCTACAATAAAAGAGACAGAGGCAACAAGGCGATGCTTCAGCTTTTGTCGGTAACGTTTTTGATGATGCTCTTTTCGGGCTGTTCCTTTCTCGCCGATCCCCGTGAACATCTCGTTATCCATATGACCCTGGACGCACTGTTCACCTTAATGCTATACGGAGTAATGATCCATTTTACTTTCTATGTGATCAGATATATCCAGGAGACCGGTAAAAAAGTGAACACACTGGTCCTGGAGATCATAAAGACTCTGAATAACACACTGTTCTGTACGGCGATAATCGTCTGGGGTCTTACCTTCTTCCGCGATGAGTATGTCGTAACAGATGCCAACGGTCTTCAGTATAACGAGATGATGCAGCTCATGGCTATCGTCTTTATAGGTCTGATCGCACTCCTTAATCTGGTGATAGTCTTTATCTCACGCAAGGCTCTCGGTAACCTGAACCTCCTGGTCTTTGTGATCTGCCTGATCATACCCGTTCTGCCGGAGACTGTGCTTCCCGAATATCTCAGACCGTCGGGAAGGCCGATATTGGTCCATTTAGCGGTAATAATGCTCTATATCGTACACTACGTCAGCCGTGATGTCCGGTATCACAGGAATGAGGCGGAAGTCTCCAAGATGAAGAACAAGATGCTGATAAGTGTCGTCCAGCCGCACTTTATCTATAATGTCCTGAACAGTATCTATTATCTGGCGGGGACTGATTCAGAGATGACTCAGAGGGCGATAAGCGTGTTCTCGGACTATCTGCGACAGAATATCGACTATATGAACTATGAGTCGGCGATCCCTTTTGAGGATGAACTGTCGCATCTGAAATCTTATCTTGAACTAATGGTGCTTCGTTATGATAAGAGGATCAAGGTCGAGTTCGATATTCAGGATACCGACTTCAAGATTCCGGCCATGACGATCCAGCCTCTTGTCGAGAATTCGATCAAGTACGGAGTAAATGAGGTGGAGGGAAGCCTGATCATCAGGATTACTGCTCGTAAGGAAGACGGAATAAATGTACTGACAGTATCAGACAACGGTCCCGGATATCATCCCGGTTCTAATACTGATCCCAGATCTGCGCACAAGGGAATAGCCAATATTAAAGAGAGATTGTCAATACTGTGTGACGGCGAAATGACCATAAATAACAGGACTCCACACGGGACCGATGTGATTATCAGGATAAAATGACCGGCTTTTTGTGACGGTTTTATGACGGACTGGAGAATATAATCCTAATGTCAGTTCATACCAAATGTTGAAGCAGTGTCGTTCCCCTCTCATCCTAATGTCAGACATTGCTTCCTGCACAGTGTGGTCCCCCAAACTACACTGTGTTTTTTTATGTTCCGGTATGATAAAATTATTTTGTTTTTCAAAACAAAAGGAGCAATTGCATTATGAGTTCATTATTGATCTGTAATCTTGCCACGATCGGTGTGTATCTTATCGTGATGATCATCATCGGTTTTGTGTTCAGCAAGAAAAACCAGAAATCTGACGATTTCTATCTCGGAGGAAGAAGACTCGGTCCCCTGGTAACCGCGATGAGCGCCGAAGCATCCGACATGAGCAGCTGGCTTCTCATGGGACTTCCCGGCGTGGCACTGATCTCCGGTCTGGCAGAAGCCACATGGACAGCGATCGGTCTTGCTGTCGGTACTTACCTGAACTGGCTCTTCGTAGCAAAAAGACTTCGTATCTATACACAGAAGATCGGCGCTTTCACGCTTCCCGATTTCTTCTCCAAGAGATTCGGAGACGACAAGAAGATCATCACTCTGATCGCATCCCTTTTCATAGCGATCTTTTTCGTGCCTTATACGGCATCCGGATTCGCTGCCTGCGGTAAGCTCTTCAGCAGCCTCCTCGGATGGGATTATGTAACGGTCATGATCTTAAGTGCTGCTGTTATCGTTCTTTACTGTACGCTTGGCGGCTTCCTCGCGGCATCCACGACAGACTTTATCCAGAGCATCATCATGACGATCGCTCTCATAGTCGTTCTCGGCTTCGGCGAGGGAACGGTCAGAGGTATGGACAATGTGTTCAATAACGTAAGAGGCCTCGACGGTTTCCTTGATCTGTTCAAGGGGTATAACATCGCCGATAATACGGCTGGTTCCTACGGAGCCCTTCCCGTTGCTTCCACGCTTGCTTGGGGTCTCGGATATTTCGGTATGCCTCATATCCTTCTCCGCTTTATGGCCATCGAGGATAAGAATAAGCTCAAGCTCTCCAGAAGAGTCGCATCCGTATGGGTCGTTATCTCCATGGGTGTTGCAGTGCTTATCGGTGTCTGCGGTTACTCCATGATGAGAGCCGGCATCGTTCCCGATTATGCCGGTGCTTCCGGCGCAGCTTCCGAGACGATCATCATCGACGTGGCCAAGGTCATCTCCCAGTACGGTTATATTCCCGCTATTGTAGGCGGTCTCATCCTGGCGGGTATCCTTGCCTCGACAATGTCCACCGCTGACTCTCAGCTTCTCGCAGCAGCTTCTGCTATCTCTCAGAACCTTATGCAGGAAGTCTTCAAGATGAAGATGTCCGAGAAGAAATCTCTCTGGGTAGCGAGATCTTCAGTTATCATCATCTCTGTTATTGCGGTATTCCTTGCACTTAATCCCGACAGCTCCGTATTCCGTATCGTATCATTCGCATGGGCAGGCTTCGGCGCCACATTCGGACCGGTCGTTCTTTTCGGCCTGTTCTGGAAGAGGACGAACAAGCAGGGTATCATCGCCGGAATGCTTACGGGCGGAATCATGATCTTCGTATGGAAGTTCGTCATCAGGTCCGTCTGTGCCGGCACTATCCTTGATATCTACGAGCTGCTTCCCGCATTCATCCTGGCATGTATCGCCATCCTTGCCGTAAGCCTTGCCACCAAGGCTCCATCCAAAGAGATAACTGATACTTTCGACGAGGTAGTGAAGGAAGTTAAGTGATATTTAGATAAATTCAATATTTCAGGCGGGGAGTGAGCGCTCCCCGCTTTTTTATGCTCAACCGCCGGCTTATGCCATTATGACAGATCCGGCATATGCGGCTGTCAGGAACTCACGGCCGCTAAGCAGTACCCTTCGTGCATCCTTGACAGCGCCGCCGTACCTGTATGATCTGAGATAAGCCGGTACGATAAGTCTATATGGCTCTTGTTTTTCTTGCTGAAACAACGAAAAATGTTAAAAATCTGTTTTTCGTTGTATGTTGGGTTAAGATTTTTAGGATTTCGTTGTAAGTTGGATTTGGAAATACCCCATTTCGTTGTAATTAGGTTCTGGAAAAACAAGATTTCGTTGTATGCCTTCCTAACAAACAGTTGAAATCTGAAGCAAAAGAGTAGATAATAAAAATATGTTCGGCGTTCGGGGAAGAAAGGAACGTTTATGAACAACTATTTTATTTCAAGATTAAAGTATCTTGAATCTGTCAGAGATGCGTTGCATGCTTCTATTTGTGCGTCTCCGGAGGGTACGCTCATAGTCAGGCGTGTCAGAGAAAACACGCAATTGTATCTGTATAAGGATCATAATGAAGATTATATCAGCATATCTGAGGCTGCCCCGTATGCCAACAAGCGTTATCATTGCTATGCCGCCAAACTGGCGGATCAGGAGATAACTGCTATTAAGAAATATCTTAAGGCAATGCCTGATGTCAGTTTCGAGGAGGCCTTTTCTCAGATGCCGGATGTCATCAAGCCGTTGATCACTCCGGTGATCATGACTAATGAAGATTACGCACGTAAATGGCAGGAAGAGAAGTTTATACCCAAAAGATTTGACCCTAAGAATACCACTCAGTTTTATACTAAGAAAGGTGAGCGCGTCAGATCAAAGTCCGAAGTCATCATTGCTAATATGCTCTATGACCTCGGGATCCCGTATAAATACGAGAAGCCGCTCCTCCTGTATGACGGCATGATGGTTATTCATCCCGACTTCACTATACTTAATATAAGGACAAGAGAGGAATTCTATCTTGAGCATGCAGGGAGGATGGATGATCCGTCTTACTGTCAGGATCTGGTCTTGAGACTGAAGTATTATCAGGATAACGGCATATACTTTGGCGAGAAGTTGCTGTTCACCTGTGAGACCGAGAAGGATCCGCTGTCAACAAAAGATCTTGAAGACTTTCTCAGGCATTTCTTTTTATGAACTGATTTATTTTTAAGACGTCAACCTAATAAGTCAGCAAGCCGAAAAGATCAGGTGATAAATCCGCCGTTGATACCGATTATCTGTCCTGTAATAAAAGAAGCCTTGTCGGTAGACAGGAAATAAACGGTCTCGGCAACATCTGAAGGTGTTCCCAGACGTCCGAGAGGGGTCTCTTCGGCGAGCTCATCACGGTCATCCTGGGAAAAGCTTTTCATCATGTCAGTCATAATGACGCCTGGAGATACGGCATTGACGCGGATCCCTGAGGGGCCGAGCTCTTTGGCAAGTGATTTAACATATGCATCGACGGCTCCTTTGGATGCCGAATACAGAGCCTCGCAGGATGCTCCTGTCTGGCCCCACATGGAGGAGACCGCGATAATGACGCCTGATCTTCTGCTGACCATGCCCGGGATTATCAGGTTGGCGATATTAAAGAGTCCGCCGAAATTGGTGTCCATTACCATCCGGTAATCATTGCTGTCAAAGTCCGTGGCGAGGCCGGTAAGGGAAATACCGCTGTTTGATACAAAAACGTCAACAGAGCCGATATCTTTGAGCTTGGAGGCGACTTCAGAAGGATCGCTTACGTCGCATTTGATCGCGGTAACATTGGAAGACGTGTATCCGGGAGCATGTTTATACAGGTAAGTTACCCGGTAGCCGTTATCTTCGAAGATACGGACGACCGAAGCACCGATGCCTCTTGAACCGCCTGATATCAGTACATGCTTCATACGTAAGTCTCCTTATGCCGTTGTCATTAAACAGAATAAAACAGTTGCCATACCAGGTCAATAATAATAAAATAACTGTGTTTTTGATTTTTAAGGAGATTATGTTCAATGAGCGACGAGCTTGATGAGATGATAGACGAGGAAGAGTATAAGAAGGCTCTTGAGCTCCTGGAGGGCTCGAAAAGATCTAAAAAGAAAAATAAAAAGGCTTCCGCATCGCAGAAGTCTGAAGTTCAGGCTGACATGAAAGACGGAAAAGGCACTTCTGAAGATGTTGCCAAAGACTCCGACGGTGAAGGTCAGGATGATGTTAACGCCGGCGAGAATGACAATGGATCAGCCGAGGACGTGAAGGATAATGACTCTGATGCTACAAAAGCTGGATCTGATGATAAAGAGTCAGAGACGTCCGCCGGTAAAGAAAATGACGATAACGATCCCGAAAGAGACGGCAAAGAAGGCGATACTGAGGATGACGATAACGATCCCGATGGCGAAGATAAAGAAGACGGGCCGGAAGATGACAAAGAAAGCAAGACGGGAGAGAAGGCCAAAGGCTTTGGTAAGTCCAAAAAGAAGCTTGACCCCGTTATTCCGATCTGTCTTATTCTGGCTGTCCTTGTTGTTGTGGGTGTTATCCTCTATTACACGGTTCCCAATATCTATAGAAAGAGCCTGGGTATCACGGTGGAAGAACTCCGCACTTCTTATCTGACGACGCCCGAATATACCGATTTTCTTTACGGGTACGGATTCGCGATCCCTGATGCCACATACACGGCAACTGCTAATTCCAATGTGAATAATTTTCAGGTCGCTATCCCTAATAACGCGACTAATGACCTTCTTTCCATAATGGGAACGACAAGGAGCGTCGATAATCAGATAACAAAGCTCCGAGTGATGTCGAGTTATTCTAACGCAGATTCGTATTTTGATTTTCTAATGCTCTATCATGCGAGCTATCTTCACGTGTTCTATCCCGAGTATGATTCTGATACGATAAGGTCTATGGTTACTCAGTGCCTTGCCAATGTCGGCCGTGCACAGACGGATTACTTTGTTGACGGCAGATA
>JAFZWN010000027.1 GCA_017617295.1 Clostridiales bacterium
AGAGAGGTTTATCACGTGATGTTAAGCGGCTTCTTGATGATATGCGTAAACCAAAAAACCTGATGTGTCTTATTCCGTACAGATTCTTCTTCAAAGAGCCTGTTGGTTACAAAGAGGGAAGGTCAATCATTATTGATGCCGTTATTAATGATTATGGGATTCTATTTGAGTATCGTTCAAAGCAACTGAATGATACATATGAAACATATATCGCGTTTATTTATGGTAATCACTTGAGTATTCTCGGATTGAAAGATGGAAACATTACCTTGTGTGATGAGATACCGCTTTCGTGTAACAAAACATACTTAGAATTATCAAAGTATACATTGATGTGACTATGAAAAACAGAAGCTGGGTCACCCCAGCTCCTGATCTCTATTTTTCTGTTGTATCCTGTCAATGCGGTTTTCGTAAATACTTCTGACATTGTTCACTTTCTCCTGAAGCGATTTCTCGCGTTTCTTGATCTCGGAGAGTTCTTCGTATTCTTCATTCTTCCGCGCGGAGAGTTCACGGATCTTCGCGATCGTCTTCTTCTCGGCTGGAACAGGATTACCTTTGAGGAGCTTCTTTAGCTCTCGGGTTGCCGCTTCATAAAGTATGATCTCTGGCTCATGCTCTGCGCGGAACTTTGCCTTTCGCTTAGAATTCATGAACTCGAGATAAACCTTCTTGTTCGCGTGACGCTGCTTGGTGTAATTCAGGATTTCCTTGGCTTCCTTAAGCTCCGCCGTAGTTATGGCATGCGCCTCTTTCTTTGCCATGTAATCCTCATGGGTTGCAGTGAGGAGGAACTCAAGCTCCTCTCGGGATTCGATGTGATTCTCCTGACAGAACGCAAGGGTCTGTGCCATATCTTTGAGCTGACGGATTTTGGCGTCCTGTGCGGCATAGGGTTTCGCCTGCTCATCGACAATCACCTGAAGTTGCATGATCAGGCTGTAGCGGACAGGTGCGGTGGAAGGTGCTTTTGACTCGTGGGACGTTTCCTCTTTTCGCAAGGATTCTCTCCGTAAACGAAAAAAGGCTTCAATAGCTTCCTTCTCGAAGTCTGCTCCCAGCATACGACCTCTGATTGGCTTTGTACGATTCGAGGGAAGGTAGTTGATCCTGCCACGGCTCTCGCCGACGAGGATACCATACTGCCCCAGAAGCTTCTGCTTGAAGTCGTCGAAGCTCCGAGAATCTTCCAGAACGGACTTAATCTGTCTTCTGAGAATCGCATTACCCGTCTCATATACGGTCTTTGTAGGTTTCTCACCTGCTGCCACTTTTGCAACGTTCTCTTGATCCAGTTTTGCCTGACCTCGACGCTGCGCCCAGTACTCGCGATCTGTTATCCTAACACGAGCCGGAGAGAGAAGATCTACCTGATACAGACCTTCACACTGGCAGAGATCCATGACGGTACTCTTGAATGTCCGAATGAATTGATCGGAAGCCCGGTGCTTGAAACCGGCAACATTATCAACTTTACGTTCCTGATTGGGAATCGGTATCGTATCTTTAGCACGGACACTGTTGATCACGATGTGACAGTGTATATTACCGGCTCCGTTGTGACCGTCCCTGTGGGTGCAGACTATTGTCTGGTGTCCGGGAAAAGCTTTTCTTGCAAGCTCTAACCCAAGCTCCTGCGCCTTCTCGGGAGTAAGTCCGTTCTCGTCACGGTCGTTCGGATCGAAGCTGATTATATAATGATGTGCTTTGATATCTTCGTACCGCTGGTTTTGACCGAAGAAAGCATTTGTATCTTGACACTCTGAAGCAAAAGTATAGGGATCACAATTGATCCCGTCTATGAGATAGAAATCTCTTGGCAGCATCTCACCATCCGGTCCGAAGACCGGTTTGTTGGTGAATTCGTTATACTGCATTGTGAGATAATCCGTTGCGGCTGAGTAACTGCTGTTATGAATCGCTATGTGTTTTACTGTGGCCACGATACTCACCTACCATTTCCTGTACTTTATCTCTAATATGAAGTATCTGGGCGATGCATCCCGATACTTCCTGTTTGAGTTCTCGGGTGAAAGCATCACCCTGATTAAGGTGTCTTGCAATCTGATTAAGATTACCGGATATATGCCCGAGATCACTGAATATTTTCAGAATCTTTGGGGAGTTATATACTATCTCGTACTTAACTGTTGGAGTCTTCGATACGATCAGATTCCTGATATATGCGACCGGTGTCATTCCGGCTTTCTCCGCATATGTTTCCAGAACATCGTACTGGGTCTCTGTCATCCTGACCGTTACTCTCTTTGTCTTAGCAAAATCTCTGTCTTTTTTCTGTGTGTGCATTGTTACCTCCAATCTTTAATGTTGTTTTGGCGTTGATCGCCTTTCATGCCGTCCATGGTTTCTGTAATAAATCGGATCAGTTCGGAGAGTTCATCGTCGATGCTCTCTCCGGATTCGAGCCTTTTTAGTTCTGTTAGGATTTCTCCCATCGTGTCTCTTAAGGCTTTGTATACTCTGGACGATCCTACAATCGTTACTTCATGGTGAAGAAGCCGCCTTGCGATATACTCTCGTTTTGTTAATCCAGAGAGCCTTACATATGTATCGAGCAGCTTGACTTCCTCGGGTGACAGTCTGAATGCAACCGTCTTACTTCTGAAGCGTCCCTTCTGATCTAATCTTTTATGTGACATCTTTCTTTTCCTCCGTGTTGTTTATCATGCTGAGCTTTTCTACCATCGCGTCTTGCGTGGAAGGGAACAGGTGTGCGTAGTGATACGTTATATCAATGGACTCATGTCCGACGCGATCCGCAATCGCCACCGCAGAGAATCCCATCTCGATAAGGAGACTGATGTGACTGTGCCTTATGTCGTGGATACGTACTCTTTTTACCCCGGTCTCCTTACAACCGCGATCCATTTCATGAAGAAGATAGTTCTTCGTAAAGGGGAACAAGCGGTCTTTGTCCGATATACCGTAGAGTCCTTTTATATACTCCTCGATCTCTTCTGCGAGAAAGTCCGGGATCTTTATCACCCTGTTACTCTTGGGAGTCTTAGGCGGAGTAATCACGTCCTGTCCGTTAAGCCTCTGATAGGATTTGTTTATCGTTACCGTCTTATTCTCGAGATCGAAATCATTCGGTGTAAGTGCGAGAAGTTCACCCTCACGCATCCCTGTCCAGTAGAGAACCTCGAAAGCGTAGAAGGACATCGGTTTGTCCAGCATGGCCTCGGAGAACCTCTTATATTCATCCGTTGTCCAGAAGAGCATCTCGCGGCTTTCTTCTTTTCCCATGTTTCCTGCGATACGCGCGGGATTATTCCTCAACCCGTAGTACTTGACCGCGTGATTGAAGATCGCACTCAGCTGGTTGTGAAGGGTCTTTAGATATGTAGGGGAATACGGTTTGCCGTTCGGCTGCACCTGCTCGAGAAGTGTGTTCTGCCATGCAACGACATCCCTCGCCTGTATCTCCGCGAGCTTTCTGTTCTTGAAATAAGGAAGTATCTTTGTCCTTATTATATGTTCCTTACTTTCCCAAGTATTCTCACGAAGTCTCGGTTTTATATCCGCAACATAAAGCTCGACAAAGCTGCCGAAAGTCATATCAAGTGATGACTCGGTCTTTATAATCTGCTCATGCTCCCAAGCGACGGCTTCACGCCTTGTCGCAAAGCCGCGCTTCTGGGTCTGCTTCCTGACTCCTGTCCAGTCCGTATAACGGTAGATCACTCGCCAAGTATTTGTCTTTTCATCTTTATAAACTGCCATCTGTCTTTATCCCTCCTTCCTGTCCTGATAGTTAACCTTTTTCATGAAGTATTTGCGGTTCACTCTTCCTGCTATCGTTACATACCCCATCTTCTTCATCTCATCATTAAGACGATGAATGATCTTATAGGCGTACGCCTTTGAAATATTCATCTCCTTTGCTACTTCTTCTGCATCCATAAATAGTGTGTCCACGTTTACCTCCTTTCTAGGCTATTCTGTCTAATGTTGATACTGGGTATTTTATAGGCTGCTTTGCCTAATGTCAATACCGATAATCACATTTCTTATACAGTGTTGCCTAATTTTTGTTGACTATCCGTAGTAGAGAAGGTATACTTTTCTCATCTACAGAATGTCGGTTAAGGCAGGAGGTATTACCATGACAGTCGGACAACGCATCAAGAAAATACGTAAATTCCGTGGAAAGACCCTGAAAGAAGTAGGCGTAGCTCTCGGTAATCCAGAGAAGACCGCAGACGTCCGTGTTGCCCAGTATGAATCGGGCAAGAGAAATCCTACGGATGAAACTATCGAGCTTCTTGCCAAGGTCCTGAAGGTAAACCCTCATGCCATCGGACCCCACGAACACGAGACAATGATCGGACTTATGCATACCCTTTTCGATCTGGAAGAGTCCTACGGGCTCCACATAGATCAGATCGACGGTGAGCTTGTCCTTCGCATGGACAAGAGCCACAAGGAGTATGTAAACCTTTTCGACTCGATGCTCGAGTGGTACGAAGAGTGGAAACGTGATCAGGTAAGTGATGATCCTGTCGCATATGCAGAATGGAAGTTCACCTATCCGCATCCTATTAACAGGAAAAAGAAGTGATAACAAAAAGAGCTACCCGATCCTATATGAATCAGATAGCTCTATTTATAAGCTTTTCAGAAAATCAATATTCCGGCAAAACTGTTGCCAAAACGTTGCCACAGACTATACTAAACAGCCTAGCAACCCAGTAATTACAAGGGCTCCCAGAGGGGCGGATATTATTCGTACTCCACCGTGGCCGGGGGCTTGGGAGTGTAATCGAAGAGCACTCTGTTGATGCCCGGGACCTCCGAGATGATGCGCTGCACGAGATGGTCGATGAGTTCATCCGACAGATGCTCGACTGTAACTTCCATAACGTCTGTCGTGTTGATGGCTCTGATGATGCAGGGCCAGTCGAATGTCCTCTTGCCGTCCTTGACGCCTGTGGACTTGAAGTCGGGAACGACGGTGAAATACTGCCATACCTTGCCTTCGAGACCGTTCCTGGCGAACTCCTCGCGAAGGATGGCGTCAGACTCACGGACAGCCTCGAGACGGTCTCTGGTGATCGCGCCGGGACATCTTACGCCGAGTCCGGGACCCGGGAAGGGCTGACGGTATACCATATTATCGGGAAGGCCTAATTCCTTACCTACTACACGGACCTCATCCTTGAAGAGGATGCGTACGGGCTCAACAAGCTCGAAGTTCAGTTCTTCGGGGAGTCCGCCTGCATTGTGGTGAGCCTTGATGCCTGCCTCGCTCTCGAGGATATCGGGCCAGATAGTGCCCTGGCCAAGGAACTTGATGCCGTCGAGCTTACGTGCTTCTTCCGCAAAGACTTCAATGAACTCGTTACCGATTATCTTTCTCTTCTGCTCGGGATCCGTTATGCCTTCGAGCTTATCGAGGAAACGGTCGACCGCATCAACATAGATGAGGTTCGCATCCATCTCATCGCGGAAAACCTTGATGACCTGCTCGGGCTCTCCCTTACGAAGAAGACCGTGGTTTACGTGAACGCAGACGAGCTGCTTGCCGACTGCCTTGATGAGCATAGCTGCTACTACGGACGAATCGACTCCTCCGGACAGTGCCAGAAGGACCTTGTTATCGCCGATCTGCTCGCGAAGGAGCGCGATCTGCTCGTCGATAAAAGCCTTGGCAAGTTCAGGCGTGGTGATCCTTGCCATCGTTTCGGGGCGGCGTATCTCTGCCATATAGTTTCCTCCTTGAGAAATTAATAGTTACAGATCTTTACTGTTCCTCGTCGAAATTAAGATCCTTAGAAACATCGTAAGGAGTAAACTGCGCATTGGGATCGTAGTACGCGGGCTGCTCCGCGAGTTCCTGCTGCTTCTGTCTCTCCTCTTCCTCTTCGGCATCCCTTGCCATCTCATACATCTCGTAAGGATGGATAACAGCTTCCATTCCGCAGTAGATACACTTGATCTTGAACGAGCCGGAGACCTGAGCATTCTTGCCGCAGCCGGGGCATCTTACGCCGACCAGCTTGTAGTCCTTTTTCTTGCCGAGCTGCAATACCTGATCGATTGCTGCATCAAACTCGCTGTCGGTGTAACCCTTCTGACTGAGCATGATCCAGAAAGCATGGTTGATCGTCTCGAGGGTATCGAGTCTTTTGATCAGTTCCTTCGTCTCAGGAGCAATGTTGTAGTTGCTCTTGATCTCCTGTGCAGGAGCTTCACCCGTGATCTGTTCGGTAAGATTTTCCATTTGTTAACCTCCCAAAATTTATTCTGTAAAAGTTACTAAGAATTCCAATACTGCAGAAGCCACCTGATACTGATTATCCTCATTTACGAGTATGGCTTCATCGTCACTGTTCGAAAGGTATCCTAGTGACACCTGAAACGATGGAATGGTATTCGCATAATTAAGTCCCGTATAGTGGTATGTCGATGTGACTCCGAGGAACTCCATACCTTCGGCTTCCGCTATTGCATTACCGAGAGCATTGCCCCAGGCGGAAGAAGAATCTGTATAGTCTCCGCGGTCTGGAACAAATACCCTTACACCGGAAGCGAGGGAATCATTGGCCGCATCTGCATGAAGCCTTATAAAGACATCGGCATCGTTCGCCACTGCGACAAAAGCTCTCTCCTGATTGGAGATATTTACATCATTTTCTGTTCTGGTAAGGATCACGTTCGCTCCGCACTGCTCGAGATAGCTCTCCATAAACAGGGCATAATCCAAAGTGACCGCATATTCAGGTACGCCGGTAGCGACGCCTTCGCAGCCGCACGTGCATCTGGGCTTATCGGCATCCATCCACGAAGCCACCGTCTCTCTTACTTCATCGGTCTCCTGCTGGTGCCCGGGATCGATAACGATGACCAGTCCCGTGAGATCGGGCGCATCGGAAGCCACAGGCACAGGCGTAGGTCCGGGTGTAGGTGTCGGTGTGGGCGTCTCGGTGGGTTCCGGGATAGTAGTCTCCGAAGTCTCCGTGATACCGGAAGGATCGCCGCTTTCTGCGGTCTCTGTCACACCGGACATCGCCGAAGGATCGGACTCGCCCGCCTTATTTCCCGCAAAGAGATCCTTTCCGCCCATAAAACCGAAAAAGATCACACCGCCGACGATCAGGGCGGCAGCAGCACCCGTCAGAGCATATTTAACTGAGGGGTTAAGTTTCTTTTTTGATGTACGGGAAGGTGCGCTGGTCTTAACAGGAGAAGCGGAAGCCTCTTCAGTGCTTGGACGTGCGGCACGATGTTCGACTGAAACAGGAGAAGCGGCCCGGGGAGCCGGCTCCGTAGCCGGGAAAGATTCACGCATGTTCTGCACGGGAGCAGCAGCGGGCTGCGCCGCCTGGCTCTTCGCTTTCGCGCCTGCCTGCAAAAGGGCCTTTATCGCCTCTTCCCTGTCAGAAGGTTCTATCTCTTTAAGTTTGTTTATTACCAGGTTTCTTTTGTCTTCGGGAAGGGACTCCAGAAACTCCACAAATTCTCTCTTAAGGTCCTCGCCTTGGCCAGCCATCTGTTTCCTCCAAAAATATTTACACTTAATTTTATCAAATTTTCTTCAGATGAAACATATTTTATATGTATAATAGAAAAAATATTTATATTCTTTCGAGGAACCCTTATATGAGCGAGAAATTATACATTGTCATGCCGGCATATAACGAGGAGGAGAACATCGAGACGGTCGTATCCGAGTGGCACGAAGTCGTCAGGACCATAGGACCAGACAGCAGGCTTGTTATCGTTAATGACGGAAGCAAGGACAAGACATATGAGAAGATGCTGGAGCTTCAGTCACAGTATCCTCAGCTCATGCCCGTTACCAAGCCCAATTCCGGTCACGGCGCGACGGTGCTTTTCGCTTACAGATATGCTCTCGAGAACGGTGCCGATTATATCTTCCAGACCGACAGTGACGGTCAGACCATCCCTTCGGAATTCTATCCTTTCTGGGACGACCGTAAGCTCTATGCCGCGATAATCGGTCACCGTAATCACAGGGAAGACGGATTCTCCCGTAAATTCGTAACTAAGACTCTGAAGCTCGTGATCAAGCTCATTTTCCATGTAACGGTAACGGATGCGAACACGCCTTTCCGTCTGATGCCCAGGAGCACTCTGGAGAAGTATCTTCCGAAGATCCCCGAGGACTATAACCTGTCCAATGTGCTCCTGTCAGTACTTCTCGTAAAGAACAAGGAAAACGTCAAGTTCGTACCGATCACGTTCCGTCCCAGACAGGGCGGAGTCAATTCGATCAATATGAAGAGGATCTTTAAGATCGGCGTTCAGGCGGTCAAGGATTTCCGCGTTCTGAAGAAGTCGATCTGAGAAGCGTTCTCATACTGTTTAATATCGCGATTATAAGCACTCCGACGTCCCCGAATACAGCCAGCCACATACCTGCGATACCGAGGGCTCCGAGAAGGAGTATTATGCCCTTTACACCCAGCGCAAAAACGATATTTTCGCGTACTATGCGCATTGTCTTTCTTGAGATCCTGACGGCTGATGCTATCTTTGCCGGATCGTCATCCATAAGGACCACATCCGCAGATTCAATGGCAGCATCGGATCCCATCGCGCCCATCGCGATCCCGAGATCAGATCTGGCCAGGACGGGCGCATCGTTGATGCCGTCACCGACAAAAGCAAGCTTTCTGCCTTCACCAAGGAGCCTCTCGACCTGATCGACCTTATCAGAAGGCAGAAGGTCAGCCTTGATCTCATCGATACCGATCTTCTCTCCTACGGAAAGCGCCACCTTTTCCTTGTCGCCCGTCAACATAACGGTCTTACTGACGCCGAGCTTTTTGAGGTTCTCTATCGCTGTCTTAGACGTCTCTTTTATCTCATCGTTTATGACTATATGACCCAGATAGATATTGCCGTCTGAAGTCTCTTTTGCCAAATGTATTATCGTTCCCGTCATGTGGCATTCGTGCCAGTCGGCTCTGATCTCCTCCATGAGCTTTCCGTTACCGACGAAGTAGTATTCACCGTCGACTTCCGCCTTTACGCCCTTGCCCGCGATCTCTTCGACTTCGCCGATCCTCGACTTATCTATGTGACCGTTATGAGCGGTGATGATAGACTCGGCAACAGGGTGAGTGGAATAGCTCTCCGCAGCCGCCGCGATATCCAGGAGCATATCGACACTGATGTTCGAAGGATGGACATCGTCGACTATGAACCTGCCCTTGGTAAGCGTTCCCGTCTTGTCGAAAACGACAGTCTCTATACCCGCAAGGGTCTCCATATAGTTGGCACCCTTGATGAGGATACCGTCACGTGCCGCGCCGCCGATACCGCCGAAAAAAGACAGCGGGACCGATACGACCAGTGCGCAGGGGCAGGATACTACCAGGAATACGCATGCCCTGTTGAGCCATACCGACCATACGCTCCAGTCGGAGATACCGAGGAAGAGCGGCGGAATGACCGCGAGGAGCACTGCCGCGATAACGACGATCGGCGTATAGTATCTGGCGAACCTGGTAACGAAGTTCTCGACCTTCGCCTTCTTCTCGGAAGAATTCTCCACGAGTTCGAGGATCTTCGATACCGTACTCTGCGAGAACTCGCTCTCAGTAACAACTTTAATGACACCGGTCAAGTTGACCGTACCGCTGATGACCTTATCACCGCATACTTTATCGACAGGCATCGATTCGCCCGTTAAGGACGCCGTATTGACTGAGGTATTCCCCTCGATGATCTTACCGTCGAGAGGGATCTTCTCGCCGGGCTTGATGATGATCGTCTCACCGGTCTTTACCTCATCCGGCGACACAGTTATCTCTTCGCCGGCTCTTATCACGACCGCATAATCGGGTCTGATATCCATCAGGGCAGCGATGGATCTGCGCGATCTTCCGACCGCTATGCTCTGGAAGAGTTCACCCACCTGATAAAAGAGCATGACGAAGGTCGCCTCGGGGAATTCTCCGGTTCCGAACGCGCCCGCAGTAGCAACGGTCATAAGAAACTTCTCGTCGAACACGCGTCCGTTTCTGATATTCACAAAAGCTGTCTTCAATACGTCCCAGCCGACGATCGCATAAGGGATAACATAGATAAGGAACTTCAGTATCCCCTGAAGAGCGAATACTTTCGTGACGACCGCCGCGACGATAAGGAGCGCCGCCGCTGCGATTATCCTCCTGAGCAGTTTCTTCTGTTTTTTCGTAAGCTTGTATTTCATTTTCGATATACCTTTATCAGATAAAATGAGCGCATTAAAGCAGGCGCCAGTGACGTCATTTTATATATTTGATCATTAACGGGGACGTGTCAGACTACGACGGTGCAGTCGGGCTCGACCTTCTTGATCTCCTTGATCGCGAGCTTTAAGATGTCGTCGAAGCGGTCGTCGTCAGCCTCGAGCGTCATCTTCTGCGAGAGGAAATTGACTGTTACGCTTGTAACTCCGTCGATCTTGGAAACAGCTTCCTGCATCTTGGCGGCGCAGTGTGCGCAATCGAGATCCTCTAACTCATAAACCTTTTTCATATCTTTATCTCCTTACAGATTATTTAACCTTTTTATTCTCTTCGTGCTGTTCGATAAGGTGCTCGAAGCCCTGTGCCAATATGCTCCTCACATGATCATCCGAAAGATGATAGTAGATGGTCTTGCCGTCTCTTCTTCCCGCCACCAAATCAGCGTCCTTCAAAGTCTTCAGCTGATGGGAGATAGCCGACTGCGTCATCCCCAGAAGTTCGGCGATAGCGCACACGCAGAGCTCCTCTTCCTCGAAGAGCGCATACATGATCTTGACCCTTGTGGTATCACCGAATACTTTATAAAGATCCGCGAGATCGCAGAGCAGTTCGTCCTTCGGAAGATCGCTTCTGACCTTCTCGAGGATGTCCTTATGGTCGTGTTTCTTACATGCCATGTTCCTACTCCTTTACACATGAGCCATCGTTCATTTGAATATCTGCTCATATGATAACTGAGAGGAGCGGATGTGTCAATAGGATTATTCAGGCCTGTTCTTCTGCCTTCGAAGGCGCATCTTCCGTCTTCGCGGGAACAGCCGCAGGCACCGGTCCGGATCCGTTTTCTGCCTCAGCTGCTTTTTCCTTCCTGAAGAGGATCACGGTAAAAACTGCTATAACAGCTATCGTTCCGCACAGGATTAACTCGACGGTGATCAGGTCGAGCTTGGAAGCCAGGAGTACCAATCCGCAGTCAACGGCAAAGTGGATCCCGAAAGAAATGAACCAGAATATGATCTTCTTATCCTTAAGCGCCCGGTAGACCAGATACGACATACAGATCTGCAGGGCGAAGGCCAGTATCCTCTCCGCACCCGCGAGGATAAAATGAGCCGCGGGCGTCGTCCAGAGAGCCGATAACTGTTCGACCAGCTTTTCGTGTGTCTCGGGGTCCATCGTAGTAAGAAATCCCTCGATCTTATCTGTGTTGATGAGAACGGATACAGCGATATTGGCCAGATAAGTAACACCGATGACCAGGACAGATTCACATCCGCCGTGACCTACTCCGAACATGATGGCATTCTCTTTTGTGAGTCTCTTCTTCATGGCGAACTTCATCGCCAGATATCTTCCGGTCTCTTCGAACAGTGCAGCTGCGAGTCCGCCGTATATGGCCAGGAACACGACATTTCCGGTGAGCTTTTCGCCGAATATCATCATTATGATGACATGCAATACCTGTTCCAGAGTCTGCGCGAAAATGATAAAAGTACATGCGCCGACCAGAATGCCTATGAGGCTTCCCTTAAGCTTCTTCTTGAAGAAAACGGCCGCGATCACGGGCAAAAGGACAGCGATCGCTAAAGTAACAGCCATAGCAGCGATATTTCCGGAAGGCACATGTTCAAACATATATCATACCCCTTCTTTCCTGGTATGTTTTCAGTTTAACACTTTCGGGCGATAAAGGATATAACAGGTGGTTTATTGAATATCAAAAAGCCCCGCCGCGGTCTTAAACGGCAGGGCTCGGAACTGACAGTAAGATAGAGTCACCTGATGATATACATCGTATAGAGTGTCGATGCAACAACAAATTTACCGCACTTCTCGAAGATGTTCTTGAAGCTCTTATATATGGCGACCCATTTGATGATCTCGACAGGATCCTTCTCCGTAGTAAACAGTTCGTTCATCTGATTATCGTAAAACCTGACGCCCTCATTCCTGAGGTGATCGATATCGAGCAAAGTCCTGAAAGAATAATTGCTCTTATCGATCTTCTTCATCTCAAAAGCAACATCGATTATCTTATCGGCAACATTCTCGCACGACTGCATCGAGGGAACGATATTCTCGCGAAGACCGGAGATATTGTATCTCTTAAAATCCTTCGCGGTATCATCAACGGAATGTATGAGATCGACAAGAGACGAAGCAACGGAATAAAGGAAATCTCCTCTGTTTTCCGAATCATCAAGATTGTTACCGTAGATGGTCCTGATCTCATTCATTATCTCTTCACAGTCGTGATAGCTCATCTCGACATATTTGACAACATGATCGATATCGTCCTCTTCATCGATCAGAGAACAGAGAGCACTGCACTCCGACTTCAAAGACTGCGCAAGAAGCATGATATTGGAAAAGACCTGACCAAATTCATCCTGATTCATGAACCGACACCTCTCTATAATATGCGTAAAGATATTATACAGTCTGCCACAGGCAAACTCAATTAAAAAAACTTGAAATATAACGGTTTCAGGCGCCTTTTCATATACTGAAACAGCGTCCGTCAACTTATCGGGAACCCTGTTTATCTGACGGCACGAAAGTCATAAAGAGACGGTTCTTAACACTAAGATTATTACCGAGAGTTCCCGAATACGGCTGACATAACGCGGATCATTCTTGCTTCCTGCCTCTGTCCCTGGTGTTGTACATAAAAAAGCGGCTTCATGCAGAAAATCAGGGACAAACCCGCCTCTGTCCCTACCTTGGTACACAAAACTGCGGTTACAAACGCAAAATCAGGGACAAGCGGCCGCAGGACTTCGTTTTTGCTTTTTAAAGATCCGAAGAGCCGCACCCAAAGAAAACAGCACCGGATCATATCCCTGCATATAATCAAAAAGGCTGCCTGCGCAATGCAGACAGCCTTGATATTTTGATTTGATCTCTATTAAAGAGCGGAAACCTTTGTGCCGGACTCTTCGCTTACGGAATCAACGATAAGCTCAACATGCTTAGGTGTGCATACGAATGTTGTCTTTACAGGTGTGGGTTCGATCTTGCCGTCAAGAGCGAAAACTGCACCGGAGATATAGTCAACTACACGCTGATTGTTGGAGTTGGGTGTAAGGTTACAGATAACGATGTGACCCTGACGGATGTGCTCGCAAACAACCTGGCTCGTTCTGATGTCGTAAGGTGTAAGCATGATCACGGTTGCGGCAGGAATAGGTGTTGTTGTTGCAACGGGAGCCTGATAAGCTGCAGCGGGCTCGCTCTCTGCTACGTAAGGTGTCTCCTGGTAACCGGCATAAGGTGTCTCTTCTTCAACGTAGTAATTGCTGTCGTAAGAAGAATCACTCTCGTAGGACTGATCAACGATCTCCTCCTCCGGCTCCTCTACGTCATAGAGCTTGCTCAACAAATCACTAAACTTTCCCATACTATGTTTCCTCCTAAATTATTATGTCCACAAAACCCGCGTGGCCTGAAAAAGTATGTCTAAAATATACATATAACCATGGGCTTTATCAATAAAATTTGGGCACATGTAAGAAAAGCGAAAATTATGTCATTTTGTTGTAACAAAAAACTTTAATATTTGTGTATCAGTGTTACAAACGCTCTGATATCAAGCCTTTAGAGCATTACGGTCTCCGAAGATGGATGTACCGATACGGACGCATGTCGAACCCTCGGCGATGGCATAACGGTAGTCCTGGCTCATGCCCATCGAGAGTATATTAAAGTCCGAAGGAGACTTGGTAAGAGGTCTTATCTTTTCGTAAAGTTTACGCGTGTCATAAAAGACTTTGGAAGCTTCGCCGGGGACGCTCTGGATGGGCGCCATCGTCATCATTCCGCGGATGTTTATGCCTTCGATCGAGTTAACGATATCTATGTCACGCTCGAAAGTCTCCACGGAGAAACCGTGCTTGGACAGTTCCCCGGATACATTGACCTGGAGCAATATGTCGGTAGTAAGTCCTGCGGCAGCAGACCTCTTTCCTATCTCGGAAGCGAGCTCTGCCGAATCGACGGAATGGATAAGATGCGTCTTTCCGATGATGTACTTGACCTTGTTCTTCTGCAGTGTTCCGATAAGATGCCAGTTGACACTAAGACCGAGTTCATTGAATCGTTCTATCTTGGGAACGATCTCCTGCACGCGGTTCTCCCCGAGATCAGCAAGACCTGCCGCGCACGCTGCTTCGGCGTAGGATACTGGAAAGACTTTGGAAACACCTATGAGCGTGACTTTAGAAGGATCGCGTCCCGCTTCGCGGCAGGCATCCGCTATATTCTCCCGAACGATGCTTAACCTCTCCGAAAGGCTTCTATAGAGTTCTTCATTATAATCGTACATCTACGCTAATCCACCTTATCTCCCGGCTTTATCGACGACGGGTTCGTTATATAGACTGTCGTCAGGTTCGGGCGCGTGTCATCTCCGATAGGTTCGATTATGGCGAACTCTCTGTCATAGTCAACGATAAGTACGCCGACTGAATCCGCGAAGCCTTTGTTATTTACATAGATACTAGCGACTCTTCTGTCGAAGTCCGCGTCAACGAGACTCGAGATCGGCACTCTCATGCCTGTTGTCTCCGTTATTACTATCTCGATATCGACGGTCCTCAGATCAAGAAGATCCTCGACATATCTTGTCGTACTGAAAACGATAAGGATGCCGTTGGAATCCACTACCTCGCGCTCCACTACGCACTTGCCGATACTGATACCTTCGGAGCGGATATTGAGCGTGTGCTTCTTGCCGACTTCGAACTCCGAAGGAGGTACTTCACCCGCATCGAGATAAACAGCGATATACTGTCTCTCGGAACTGGCGACCCTGGCCATGGGTTCACTCCGATCGACATAAAGATCAGATGTGATGAGGCCCTGAGAGTCCGATATCACATTGGCGATATCAGAAGCGGGAGCATTGATCAGATAGTCGTAATTGACCGTATTCTCGAGGCCGTCAAGCTTATAGGAGATAATGCCTGTATATGGCGTGTTGACAACTGACGACTGCCTCTCGAGCTGAAGCTGATAACCTGCCTCGTCGCTTCTTAAGATGCGGAGTCTCTCGTCATCGAAGCTCAGCTGTGACAGTTCGGATTCTCTCTGGCTTATGAGTACCGAAAGCGAAGACTGATAGGATGACAGGTCGCTTACGTTACCGTTCATGGCATCTACCCTGATAAGATCGATGATAGGAAGGATCCTCTCGTTATTGCTCGTATAGATGGAACTAGCACCCTCAGCCTCACCGTTCATGATGAGTTCCTGCTGAACCTCGGATATCTGAGACTGTGTTCCTCTAAGGCTCGTTACGACAGAAGCCATATCAGAAGGCACTATCATGGCGACATCCTGCCCTACGGATACCCGGCTGCCCTCTGTGGCCATCGTGACCAGATCTCCCGCCGTTCCCGACTCTATGACCTGCTCGTCTCTTACGATGAGAGCCCTGGCTCCGATCGTATGCTCGACGGTACCCGTAGTCACGAACGAGAAGTTCGGCTTGTCCGCGATATAGTTGAAGAGGTGATACTTGACAAACCTCAGAACGAGCACCGAAAGCGCTATTACGATAACAGCAAAAACAGCTGTCCTGATCGCTTTTTTCTTTGCCCTTCTCTGCTTTTTGATGACGGCATCGGTTATCGGAGTCTTTGAAGCAGCAGCGGCGGCAACGCCCGATACGGCGGCACCTGTAACACTGTTATATGACGAATCTGAAGCCGTTGTGCTCTTCTTCGTATCGATCGTCTTTTTCTTTCTCTTAAGAACGAGCTTCTTGTGCTTTTTCTTTTTGTCGGAAGCTTTCGACGAGGAAGAAGATGCGGATGACGGAGCTGATGAAGATGCGCCCGCCCTGGGATTACCGGATGACTTACCCGGCTTTCCTGAAGTATACGAAGCCCCGGAAGAAGACGATGAAGCAGAAGACGGTTTCTTTCCGGCAACGGGTCTGTCGTTACGCTTACCGGAAGGCTGCTTTATTACCTGAGCTTCTTTTTTTACATGATCCTCGGGAGGCAGGGTCTTCTTCCCTTCGGGTCTCTTCTTACCCGTAGGTCTCTTCCTTCTTCTCCCATTATCTTCAAACCACTGTTTATTCTCGTCTGCCATTTACTTTTTCCAATCCCCAAATGATCTTACGACAATGCGAGCATAACCGCGAGTCTCGCCTGCTCGCTCACAAGTCCTCCCTGCATAAAAGCGATATAAGGAGGCTTGATCGGTCCGTCGCACGACAGTTCCGTCGTCGCTCCCTGAACGAAGGATCCTGCCGCCATAACGACCTGATCCTCATATCCCGGCATATCCCAGGGTTCCGGCGTAACGAAAGAATCGACCGGAGAACATGCCTGTATCTTGCCGCAGAACTTTACGAGCATATCCTTATCCTCGAAGATAAGGGTCTGAACGATATCTCCCCTCTCCTCATCAGCAAGAGGAGCAGTCCTGTAGCCTTTCATCTCAAACATCTTGGCAGCGAACACCGCGCCCTTCAGACATTCGGCGACGACGTGCGGCGCCATGAATATTCCCTGTGCGATAGTCCTGTTGAATCCCAGCGTGGGACCGACATGTGATCCCAGACCGGGTGCGCTGATCCTGCAAGCTACCTTCTCGACCAGGTCGGCGCGGCCTGCGATATATCCGCCTGAAGGACACAGTCCCCCGCCCGGATTCTTTATGAGCGAACCCGCGCAGATGTCGGCACCGACATCACAGGGTTCGGTCTTCTCGGTAAACTCGCCGTAGCAGTTGTCCACCGCGACTATAATGTCACTCTTCCGGGTATGTACGGCATCGGCTATGGCCTTGATGTCTGAACACAGAAGCGCTCTTCTTCCGGTATATCCTCTTGATCTCTGGATAAAGACGACCTTTACGGTATCGTCGATCGCAGAGAGGATAGAATCGATATCAGGATCGCCGTTACTTCCAAGCTCGGTCTCCTTATACTTGATGCCGTACTGAAGGAGCGATCCGTCGTAGGTCTCGTCCGTGAGGCCCAGAGTGGACACGAGCGTATCGTAAGGTCTCCCCGTTACGGAGAGCAATGTATCCCCGGGTCTTAAGAGTCCGTACAGAAGCGACGATATCGCCTGGGTCCCCGAACTGATCTGGATCCTCACATATGAGGCCTCGGCACCCATAATGCGGGCAAAGATACTCTCGATCTTCTCCCTGCCTATATCATCATAGCCGTAACCCGTGGTACTGCCGAAGTGGACATCGGAGAACTTGTTCTCCCTGAAAGCGTCCAGGACCTTCAGCTGGTTATAGGCCTTGACCTCGTCGATTTTCCTGTAAACAGGAGTAACAGCCTCGTCTGCCATGGCGGCAAGAGAGACTGCTTCCTCCGAAACACCGTATTTTTTATAAAAGTCCAATGACATCAGATGCCGTAGACCTCCTTGTCATCAAGGACCTTGATGCCGAACGCATTGAAATATTCGAGAGCCTTATCGTTGTCATCAACGCGGATAACGACGACGGCATCGGACGATGCCCTGCCTACGAATGCATAGATATACTCAAGAGATATCCCGTTACTCGAGAGGACCTCGAGGACCTTATCGAGCGTACCGGGAACATCGGGGATCGCCACAGCGATAACATTGGTCTGGCTGACTGTGAATCCCATCGTCTTAAGAACGATAGTTGCCTCGTCAGGCTTATCAACGAGCATTCTCAAGATGCCGTATTCTGTTGTATCTGCTACATAGAGAGCGCGGATATCGATCTTGTTCTTGGCGAGTTCCGAAGCTACTTCCGCGAGTCTTCCTGATTCATTCTCGAGGAATACATTGATCTGCTTAACAGTCATATGGCACCTCCCTTTCAAGTCCTTGGTTTGATATACAAAAATTATAGCACTATATGTTAGAATTACAAAAGCACACATATGCGGCAAAAGGGAATAACGGAGGTATCAAAATGATCTTACAGGAATCGGGAGAGATGTATCTTGAGACGATACTCCTTCTGTCTAAGGAGCTTCAAAATGTCCGTTCTCTGGACGTGGCCAACAAGATGGGTTTCTCGAAGCCCAGTGTCAGCAGAGCCGTAGGACTTCTCAAGAACGAGGATTATATCAAGGTGGACGGCAACGGCTACATCACTCTTACCAAAAAGGGACTTGCCACAGCCGAGAAGATCTATGAGAGGCATATCGTATTAAGCGACTTTTTCGGCAAGATCGGCGTATCCGAAGAGACAGCTGCCGAAGATGCCTGCCGTATCGAGCATCTCATAAGCGATGAGACTTTCGGCAAGCTCAAGGAGTTTTTGAGCAAAAACAGCCTCTGATCTCAAATATCATACAATTTTGTTTGCAATAAATGTATTGAATCTGTTATTATTTTTTTGTGTACTAACACATGTTTTATAATTTAAAAACCGTTCCCCTCTCTATATACGGTTTGCCCCGTTCGATCATTTTATGGTCGGCGGGGTTTTTCTATGAGATAACGTTACGAAGTATCCCGAAAACGATAAGCGCTATAACATATACGATACAGACGATCTCGAGGATCAGTTTAAGCCGCTTATGATCACGTGAAGGAGTAAGAACGATATATTCGTTGGTCATAAGTATCGCTATAAGCAGCGGTCCCGTACAGAAGATAAATGGATTGGCGTCAAAGGCCCCCTTTATATCGCCTTGAAAAAGACGCACAAAAAGGGTGGTTATGCCGCAACCCGGACATAACCACCCCGTAATGCTTCTTATAGGGCAAGGAATACCGAGACCGGTGATCCTTAACCAGATGAGATATGCGATTCCCAGAAGAAGGACCGTGACCCAGACGCGTACGCGGATCTTAAGCCTGTCCTTATCGATGACTTCTGGAAGACGGATCAATTATCAACCTTCAACAGCCGTATTGATCGTGTTCTGCATAAGAGCATAGTTAACGATGCTCAGTTCGCAGATAGCAAGGATGATGAAGATGATCTTGGAAGAACCGTTGGGATCGCCCTTGATCTCGTCAACCTTCTCACCCATCTTGAAGTTCCAGTACCAGCCGTAGATACCGCAGGTAACGATCGTAAGAAGGAGTACCATTCCGCCGCTCGTATCTTCGGGATGACCGGAAAGCTGATTGATCTCGTTATTGAGCTTGACGATCCAGTAGAGACCGTAGATACCGCATGTAACGAAAGTAAGGATTATGGCAACGACGATGTTCCTGGGAGCGATACCGGCTGCATTACCGGGAACCTTGGACTTGGGAGCATCGTAATCGCTGCTGTAGGAATTATCGTATGTTGCTACGGGAGCGGGAGCATTGAACTGCTCAACAGGCTCAGAAACTGCCTCGGCTACGGGCTCAGCTGCAGCTGCTGCCGCTACGCCGGCTGCCTCAGCCGCAAATGTGTCAACAGGCTCGGGTACTGCCTCAACAGGAGCATCAGAAGCCTCTGTTCCCGTTACTGCATCAACAACTGCACCCGTAACTGCAGCTGCCGCACCCTCAAGTGCTTCGCCTACCTCTGTTGCCTTATCTTCAATCGCATCACCCAGAGCCTCTGTCTTCTCTTCGATAACCTCGGATGCCGTAGGCTCCTCTACGACAGCACCGCACTCACCGCAGAACTTGTCGCCGTCGGGGATCTGCGCACCGCATGCCTGACAAAATTTCATATGTCATGTCCTCCATATATAAATATACTTTTTTGATAGTATCACAACGGTTTTTTAAAGTAAATCAATGAAGGAGCAAACGGCTCGCGTAATAAAGTGTGCCAAAGATCAGGCTCGCGTATCAGAGAAACGCCGATGATCAGGCCGCGGCAGCGGCTGTTTTCCTGCCCTTAGACGCGCTGATGATCGCGGTGATGAAGCCGATAACGTTAGTCAGGACTCCAACTCCCATAAAACCGACGGTGACCATGCTGGTAATATAGTTTCTGTCAAAGTCACCCCATTCGGAAGGACCTCCAAAAAACCAGGTAAATATCCAGATCCCGCCGATCGCGATCGCCATGCTGAAAGGTATGGTTATAAGCTCAGTAGTCAGGAAACGCCCGAACTTTTTATGCTTTTTCGCTTTCATGTGACCTGATAACTGCAGGATCAGGATCACCACATTAATGAAGAAAGCTGCCAGCCCTATGAGAAACCACTTTCCGCTATCCTCGACCTTTCCTATGAACATCGCTTCGATCGCCACTCCGAAGAACGTGAAGAGAATAACGAATGCACTGATAGTCATGTCAACGAAGAACGACATGATATTCATTATCATATTAATGATACGCATGAGATCCTCCCTGTTTTATGCCGATACAGCCGGAACAGGTTTCTTGCCTCTTCTAACCGTGTGAAGCACGGCAAGCACCAGAGCAACGGCATTTGTGATCGTCGCACCCGCAAACACGCCGATCCATGAACCCAGATCTTCCAGATTCTCCGGATCTAACATGAGCATATCGATCCCGCTCTTACCAAGGAACGCAACCAGTATAATGATGTCTATGAGCATGGATATAACACATGATATGATCTGCAGGATCAGATAGGGCTTCGGCTTCTTTTTCTCTATCGCGTGAGCAATGATCTGCATGATCAAGGACATCAGAAAAGCCAGACATATCCCGGTCAGTATTAAAAGCATGGGGCCGAATGTATCCAAGTCATTTGTACACAGGAATTCTATACCGGCTCCCATCAGCATTATCGCCCATATTAATACCGTTACGCCCTCTTCTATAAGG
>JAFZWN010000006.1 GCA_017617295.1 Clostridiales bacterium
AAAAGGAAAATGGGCATAAGCGTCTGGAGCATACTGGTTGTCATATTGATGCTCGGCGTTATTGTCACTGTTCACGAACTCGGGCATTTCTGGGTCGCAAGACTACTTAAGATAAGGGCTTTTGAAGTGGCTATCTTTGTCGGCCCCAAATTGTTTTCGTGGAACCGGAAAGGCGTGGATTACAGTATCAGGGCTCTTCCTTTCGGAGCTTATGTAAGGTTTACCGACATTGATGAGAACGGGGATCCCGTTGAAAGCGATGATCCCGATCTTCTTATCAATCAGAAAAGATGGAAGAGGCTTCTTGTCGCACTTGCAGGACCGTTCATGAACGCACTGCTTGGTATAATCATCTTTACGGCGATGTACTGTATATTCGGCTTTACCAGTGTCAATCTTAACAGGACCTATTCCGATACCCAGCTTTATGCAGCTTTTGACGGTCACGTCGCCGAGCATATCGGAGATCAGATAACACATATTAACGGCCATCGTATATTTACTTATCTGGATCTGTATTATGAAGTCAATAACGGTACACCGCAGGGATCCGAGATGACAGTAACGCTTAAGTCAAATAAGACCGGTGAATCGTATGATGTTCAGCTCGTTCCTGTTTTTACCACGAGACCGATGCTCGGTATAGCTCATGTAGACGGTACTGATAATCCCTATAACGGATGGGAGATCATCGAGGTCATGGAAGGCCATAATAACGGTGAGCCTCTTCTTAAGCCGGAGGATTATCTTGTCTCTGTTAACGGAAAACCGGTGGCGGATGAAGATTTTCTCGATTATTTTGATACGCTTACCACGGACGATCCGATGCATCTTGTCTATTACCGTAACGGAGTCCTGATGGAGGGGGACTGTGCCAAGAATCTGATCACATATCCCAATGACCGCGGTATATCGATAATCTATTACAGAGTCGATTCCGTAAAGGATTTCTTTGAGGCGGTAAAGACTGCTGCGCTGATGCCCGTTACTATCATTAACGTAAGCGTACGGGCAGTAGGTGATGTGTTTGAGGGCGAAGAAGAAGTATATAATATGGTCTCCGGCCCCGTCGGGGTTACTACGGTCGTCTCTGATGTTGTTGATGACGTAACATATACCTTTGCAGATAAGGCACTTAATGTAATACGTCTTGCGGCAATCGTATCGATGAGCCTTGTGTTCACCAATATGCTTCCTATACCGGGTCTCGACGGTGTGCAGGTGTTGTTCATCCTTGTTGAGATGATAATCGGAAGGACGTTGTCCAAAAAGACCGAGACAGTGATCAATGCTATCGGATTTGTTTTCCTTATCGGTCTGGTGATATTCGCTTGTACGTCGGATATCATCAGGATCATTGTCGGCGGGATATAGTGTCCCAATATTGGAGCATAGGCTGTAGTAAGATAGGTTTATATATCGGATGAATTTCAGGATGAAGGTGGAAATATGAGTAAAGCAGTTAGGATAGGAGATGTTATGATCGGCGGAGGCAACAGGGTAGCTGTCCAGTCGATGAACAATACCAGGACATCGGATGTCAAAGCCACTCTCGAGCAGATCAGGAGGCTTTACGATGCGGGATGCGATATTACCCGTGTTGCAGTACCCGATATGGAGGCTTGTGAGGCACTTAAGCAGATTTGTAAGGAATCTCCCATCCCGGTTGTGGCGGATATCCACTTTGATCACAGACTGGCGGTTGCAGCCGCCCGTAACGGAGCAGCCAAGATAAGGATCAATCCGGGTAATATAGGCGGTCCCGAACGTGTCAGGGAAGTTGCTTCAGTCTGTAAGGAACGCGGGATACCGATCAGGGTCGGGGTCAATTCCGGTTCGATCGACAGGGAGCTTGTCAGGCAGTACGGGGGTGTTTGTGCAGAGAATATGACATTAAGCGCTCTTAATGCCGTGAAGCTCCTGGAGGATGTTGATTTTGATGATATCGTTATCAGTATCAAATCCTCGAGTCCGAGACTGACTATAGAGACTTACCGTACTCTGGCATCACAATGTGATCATCCGCTTCATGTCGGTGTTACTGAGGCCGGTACTGTAAGAGAAGGTATAATCAAGTCGGCCGTGGGGATCGGGGCGTTACTATCAGAAGGAATAGGAGATACGATAAGGGTATCGCTGACCGGAGATCCCTTAGAAGAAGTAAGAGCCGGCATCTCCATCCTTAAGGCTCTCGATCTCCGTTCCGGAGGGATAACGTTCGTATCCTGTCCAACATGCGGCAGGACTGAAGTGCCGCTTATCGAGCTCGCATCCAAGATCGAAGAACAGATATGTGATCTTCCATATGATCTTAAGATAGCGGTCATGGGGTGTGTGGTCAACGGTCCCGGTGAAGCGCGTGAAGCTGATCTCGGGCTGGCCGGAGGAAAGAACGAATTCCTTCTTTTCTCCAAAGGCGAGGTAATCAGGAAGATACCTGCCGATAACGCAGTTGCGGAATTCGTACAGGAGATCATTCGTATCGGCGAACAGCAGAGCCGGTGATTGTGAGGATATATGAGACGGTTATCAGAACTGGTAGAGATCCCGGAGGAACTTGCCCGGGAAGTTAGTGATATTTGCGTAAAAAGGATGGTCTACTTCAAGGAGAAGGCCGTTTTAAAACTTGATCTTGTAGGAATCGATAAAGTGGCGGCATCCAATACCGGAGTCGCTTCTCTTATCCGTTTGATCGATCTGCTCTCCGGGTGTTATTCGTGCAGAGTATCGGTTCACTTCGATGACGCATCGTCAGGTGATCTTAAGAGAAATCTGGAACTGTTCAGAGTCTTTCTTATCAGGGAGGCATTAACATGCATGCCCGGATTTGACTATAAGGCTTTTGACGGTTCGGAGCTCGAATTCAATATCGTTAATGATAAAGAGGCAGAGCTGATCTTCGGTTCTCTCTTCCTTATGTATTTTGACGGAGAAGACGGTTATTATACTGAATTTACAACGCATTTTAAGGATGCAGTGACAGAACTTCTGGGCTATGAGGGTGTCTCCTTTTCTCCTAAGCTTCCGGGTCATGCTCCTTCGGATGACCATGAACCGGATATTCCTTTTGAGACATATAATGAATCCGATATCTATACTGTTATCAATAATTCCATGCCCGAAGCTCTGGAACTGACTATGGAGAAGACCAGGAAGGCCCGTGAGGAAAAGGCTGCCAGGAAAGCCGAAGAGGAAAAGAAGATCAATAAGGACTCATGGGAATATAAGGCAAAGGAACAGAAGAAACTTGCAAGGGAAGCCGATAAGAATACTGATTTTAAGAAGGTAAGGAATGAAGATGCTGTTATCGGCAGGGTGAGAAGCGGTGTCAGGAATGTAAATATCTGTGATATCAGATCTGACGATAATTACGTCAATGTGAGAGGAAGACTTACCTTAAATGATGATATGAAGGTCAGCAAATCCGGAACCTGTGTCGTTGCTGATTTTACGATCATAGATAAGACCGGTGGTATCAAGGGCATCGGATTTATAAAGCCCGATGAAGCCGACCGTTTTGAATCCATGTTCAAAAAGGGCGGATATGCAGGCTTTCAGGGAGAGATAACATATATAAAGAATGATATCGGTATCAAGCTCTCAGGTGTCTTTGAGGCAGAGCCTCCCGAGGGCAGGTCGGATAAAGCCGAGATGAAGAGAGTTGAGCTTCACGTGCACTCAAAGATGAGTGAGAAGGATGCTGTATCTGATCCCGAAGCCATTATGAAACTGGCCTCTAAGTTCGGTCATAAAGCTTGTGCCATAACCGATCACGGAGTAGTACAGGCTTTCCCCGAAGCATATAATGCAGCCAAGAAACTTAAGGTCAAGGGGACTGAAGAACCTTTTAAGGTGATCCTCGGCGATGAGGGTTATCTGGTAGAGGACGGTCCGACGATCGTTTACGGACTTCCTTTTGAGATCGAACAGAGAAGACATATCGGATCATTTGTATCCGTGTCTATAAATACTACCGGCGATGATTCGTGTTGTGATCTTATAACTCATATCGCAGCCTCCAAGTACAGGCTCAAGGGCTACAAAGCCATAAAGCCCGAGATGGAAGGCGAATCCGATGAGAGCGCCATGGAGTTCTCAAAGAAGGATATCGATAAGTCCTTATGGAACGAGGATGAGATACCCGAGTCGCTTCGTGATGAGAACCTTCCGCAGATCCCTTCTATCGACCGTAACGACAAGTCCCATGTCATCAATATCGATCTGCCTGTTACCGGAGATTATTCCGATGATGATAATGAAGTGCTTCCCGATACGTTATGCTACGAGCATGTTGCTGACTTTTATGCTGAGGTCGATGATGCCATATATCCCGGAAGCGGAGAACCCTGTGATTCATATTTCCGCATGGGGGAGCTCCTTGAATTCATCGGTGATGCCTATATCTGCGGCAGGGATGTCTTTAAGGTTCTTGCTTTCCTGAGAAGAGCAGGATTCGGTATCAATATCGAGGATCATGTTTATTACAGGCATAAATTCCTTATGCCAGCTATCAGTATCGAGGATATTCTTAAGTATAAGTTTACCGACAGGTCACTTGCCGATATATATACGGAACCCGGCAGTGACATCGAAGAGAGCCTTATCAGGGAAGCTCGCGAAGGTGCCGATCTTGTCTGTCAGACTATCGATGCCTTCGGTACCTGTGATCCGACGGAGATAAACAGTTCTGTAGGTCATTATACTCAGGAAGGTATCCTTGAACGTAAGGGCAACAGACCTTACCATATCATCTTTCTGGCGCGTAACAATCTCGGATTGTACAACATGTACCATCTTGTCTCCGAGTCTCATGTTCATTACTTTAACTTCAGACCGAGGACTCCTAAGAGTCTTCTTAAGTATTACTCGTCGTCTATCATTATCGGCGGTGCCTGTGAGCAGGGTGAGATATATAAGCATGTAATGAGGACATACCGTACTAACGGGAAGGATGCCGGCAGGACAAAAGAGATCTTGAAGTCTTCTGAACAGTTCAGGGATATCCTGAGCCTGTATGACTATATCGAGATCCAGCCTCTTTGCAACAATATGTTCCTTACCAGAGAAGATGTTTCCAAATCGGACACGGGTACGGAACCTCTTAATGCTGATGACATAAGGATCGTAAACGAGCTCCTTGTCTGGGCAGCCGATGCTTATAACATGCCATGCGTTGCCACCACGGACTCCCATTTTCTCGAGCCCGAGGACGGAATGTACCGTAAGTATCTTCTAATGGATATGGGTTATTCGGATGCTGAGATGCAGAGTGACCTTTATTTCAGGACTACTGACGAGATGCTCAAGGAATTCTCGTATCTCGGTGAAGAGAAGGCTTTTGAGGTCGTTGTAACGAACACCAACATGATCGCCGATAAGATCGAGTACGGTATCAAGCCTTTCCCCGACGGCACGTATCCGCCCATCATCTCCAGAGCTGCTGCTGATGTGCGTGATATCGCATATACCAAGGCCAACAGGCTCTATAGATATAACGGCGAGCTTAACGAGGTCGTAAAGGCAAGACTGGAAAAGGAGCTTAACTCTATCATCGGACACGGCTTCGCGATCATGTACTATATCGCTTACCGTCTCGTTAAAAAGTCCAATAACGACGGATATATAGTCGGTTCCAGAGGATCAGTAGGATCGTCTTTTGTAGCCACGATGTGCGGTATCTCTGAAGTCAACCCGCTTCCGCCTCATTACAGATGCCCAAAGTGTAACCGTATCGAGTTCGATAACTCGGGGGAATACGGTTCCGGCTTTGACATGCCCTTGAAGAACTGTCCCGACTGCGGAGTCGAGATGAAGAAAGACGGTCAGGATATCCCGTTTGAGACTTTCCTCGGCTTCAACGGCGATAAGGAACCTGATATAGACCTTAATTTCTCGAGCGTTTACCAGCCCCGAGCACATAAGTATGTCGAGTATCTGTTCGGGCTTACCCATACTTTCCGTGCCGGAACGATCGGTACATATGCTGACAAGAACGCATATGCCGTGGCACGTAAAGTCGGCGAATCGAAGGGGGTTCGCTATTCAGATGCTATGCTCGCATATATGTCTGAGGGTATCATCGGTGTTAAGAGAACTACTTCCCAGCATCCCGGCGGAATAGTCGTTGTTCCCAAGGAGATGGATGTTTACGAGTTTACGCCCGTCCAGTACCCGGCAAATAAGACTGACTGCGGTATCATAACTACTCACTTCGACTTCCATGCCATGCATGATACTATCCTGAAGCTCGATATCCTTGGACACCTCGATCCGACGGTCCTCCGTATGCTTCAGGATCTTACGGGTATTGACGTTACAAATATACCGATACCGGATGATAAGGTCATGAGCCTTCTTGAATCTACAGATGCATTAGGTTTTCCGATCGAGGAGACTGAGGCGGGATCAGCCACGCTTGGTCTGTCAGAGCTGGGTACCAATATGGCACGCGGCATGATCAAGGAAGCACAGCCCAGACGTTTCTACGACCTGGTCCAGCTGATGGGACTGTCGCACGGAACGGATGTCTGGACAGGTAATGCCCAGGATCTTATCCGCGAAGGTATCTGTGACCTGAATTCCGTTATCGGATGCCGTGACTCGATCATGACAAGGCTTATCTATTGGGGGGTTCCTAATAAGGATGCTTTCGACATAATGGAGAACGTCCGTAAAGGTAAGGTTGCAGGCGGCCAGGTTCCCGAGAAGTGGGAAAAATGGAAAGCCACAATGAAGGAACATAATGTTCCGGACTGGTATATCGGGTCGTGCGAGAAGATCAAGTACATGTTCCCGAAGGCTCACGCTGCAGCATATTCGGTATCTACTCTCAGGGTAGCCTGGTTTAAGGTCTACTATCCCGAGGAATATTATTGTGCTTTCCTTACTATCAGGGGCGATGAATTCCATGCACAGTATATGTGCAAGGGTCCTGAGGTACTTGCTGACCACAGGCGGGCCGTATCCGAGAAGATGCGAATAGATAAGGGTAATCCTAAGCTCAAGTCCGAGTTCTATCTTTGCGAGCTCGTTGAAGAGATGTACCACAGGGGTATAGAGTTCCTTCCCTTTGATATAAATGAATCTGCAGCGTCCGATTTTAAGAAGGTAGCTCCCGGTAAGATAAGACCTCCGATAAACAGGATAGATAAGGTTACCGAGAGTGCGGGCGGCGAAGATAAGATAGTAAGGATCTCCACCGCTCAAGCGGAAGCGATCGTCAAAGCCCGTGAGGATGCTCCATTTGCCAACAGGGAGGATCTAGCTGATCGAAGCGGTATCGGACAGTCTGCCATGCAGATCCTGGTGGAAGCCGGAGTCCTGGATGATATGCCGGAGAGTTCCCAGATAGATATGTTCTCGCTCCTCGGCGGAGGATTCTGATAGGAGGCTGAGCGATGATCGTTGCCGAAGTAATACTTCGAGAATCGGTCAGACAGACTGATCGCAGATACAGCTATCTGATCCCTGATGAGCTTACCGGGTATATCGTTCCGGGAAGTTACGTTGAGGTGCCTTTCGGAAGAGGCAATAAACCTCAGAAAGCGCTGGTCCTCTCGGTAAAGGACGGGGATCTTTTGAAGGCTGATAACGGCATCAGGATGAAGTCTGTTGCCAGGCTTTTGGAAGACGGTGCCGTAGCTTCTGATCTTCTGCCGCTGATGGATGAGATCTCCAAGCGGTATGTCTGTACCGGCGGTGATGTCGTCTCTCTTATGGTTCCTTCGTTTGTTGGAAATGCTAAGAAAGCAAAAGAGATGTATCTGAGGATACGCGACAGGGAACAGGTTGTTAAGGCATTGGAAGAGGGAACCCTCAGGTCTGTTGCTCATATCAATATCCTTGAATACCTCCTCAAAGAGAAGGAAGCATCAAAGAAGATCATAAAGACGACATTTAAGGCTTCTGATTCCCAGATATCTCTTCTGAGGACCAAAGGATTTATAGAGACTTTCCAAAAGGAGACCGATCCGTTCGGTATCGGAAATGTATCCGAGGATAAAGATGTGTCATCACATACTGACGATATATCTTCAGGTGTATTCAGATCCGAGCATATTCTTAACGATGAACAGGAGGAGGCATGCAGGAAGATAAGAAGTGCCTACGGCAATAGCCGGGTATTTCTTCTTCACGGGATAACCGGCAGCGGTAAGACCGAAGTGTATCTTCATTGCGCAGGTGATATCCTGGCTTCGGGAGGTAGTGTTATCTATATGGTTCCGGAGATATCGCTGACTCCGCAGACAGTAAGCTGGATCAACGGAAGGTTCGGAAATACTGCTGCCGTTCTTCACAGCAGACTGACTGACAGACAGAAAGCAGCCGAATGGAACAGGATAAAAAACGGGGAGGCCAGGATAGTAGTAGGTCCCAGAAGCTCTGTATTTGCACCCGTTAAGGATCTTGCTATGATCATAGTAGATGAGGAACACGATCCGTCATATAAGTCGGAAACGTTTCCAAGATATAATGCCAAGGAGATCGCCGCTATGAGATGCAGGCAGGATAATGCGGTCCTCATACTGGGTTCGGCAACGCCTTCTGTAAGTTCATATTATGCTGCTCAGAAAGGGGTATATGAACTTCTGACATTAACCAAACGAGCTAATCCCAATGCGGTACTGCCGGATGTTATACCTGTCGATATGAAGCTTCAGGCACAGGAGGGAGCAGGTGAACTTCTTTCAATCCCTCTTCGTATAGCCATGGCTGAGGCTTTCTCGCAGAAAAAGCAGGTCATGCTCTTTCTTAACAGAAGAGGATATTCCAGGACTCTTATCTGCAGTACCTGCGGTTCTCCCTGTGAATGTCCGTCATGTTCGGTAGGAATGACGCTTCATAATAACAGGCGTTCTATTGGCCGGCTGATGATCTGCCATTACTGCGGATATACGATCCCTGCTGATTCATGTGTATGTAAGGAGTGCGGAGGGACAAAGTTCACAAGGACCGGAATAGGGACCCAGCAACTGGAGGAACTGCTGTCGGAACTGTATCCTCACGAGAAGGTTCTCCGTATGGATCAGGATTCCACCATGCGTCCCGGAGCCCACGAGGAGATAATCGGAAGGTTCAGAAATAAGGAAGCCTCGATACTTATAGGTACGCAGATGATAGCCAAGGGGCATGATTTCCCTGATGTAACGGTTGTCGGTATATTAGGTGCTGATCTTATCTCGGGATCATCTGATTACAGAAGTTCCGAACGGTGTTTCCAGCTTATAACCCAGGCTTCCGGCAGGGCAGGCAGGAGCGAATATAAGGGAAAGGTCTTTCTTCAAAGCTTCAAGCCCGATGCTCCGCTTCTTCTCTATTCTGCGAGCCAGGACTATCAGGCTTTTTATGATGCCGAGATCAAATACCGTCAGGTTATGAAGCTGCCTCCTTTTAAGGCTGTCGGCGAGATCATGCTGTCGCTTCCCGATGAGGATATGCTCTCGGAAAGGGTCGATATACTTTCGGGATATCTAAAACAGCTGATATCTAACCAGCCTTTGAAATACGGTTTTGAACTGTACGGACCCATGCAGTCGCCGATCTATGAACTCCGCGGCAGATACAGGAACAGTTTTGTTATCAAAGCCGTGAACAAATCCTCTCTTAATGCGGTATTCAGACAGCTTATGAAGGATTTTGATCCTTCCTTGTATCCGATCTCGTTTGATAACGATACATCGGGTATCTGATGTATAATTAGAATATCTTTTTACGGGAACGGCTTATTATGAATACAATACATGATTATCTTTTCTGGCGGGGAGACCTGACGTTTGATCAGGTGCCATTTAATGATGTTGATGCCGGTATCCTGGCAAGGTTTGCTTATGAACCCATGGATGGTATAGTATCGGACAATTTCTATGAGCAGACTCTTCTTAAGGATGCCTGCAGGGAGATGTTAAACGATCCCGGGCTTGTAGATCACGTTATAGAGAGAGACATAGATCCAAAGTTTATATGGGAGATAAGCAACTGCAGGAGATTTTCCGATATCAGGCTCTCAGGTTATGTAAATGAGATCAATACCGAGACACAGATACAGTTCAGTGCCGTAGTCTTTGATATAAACGGTGAAGGCGATTATTATCTCGGTTTCAGAGGTACTGATAATACGCTGATCGCATGGAAAGAGGATTTCAATATGGGATTTGAATTTCCTGTCCCGGCGCAGGCACAGGCTCTGGAGTATCTGGAGACGGCTTTACGTAAGTTCAAAGACGGGACGTTCATGATAGGAGGACATTCCAAAGGCGGTAATCTTTCTATCTATTCTTCCGTGTTCTGCCGTCCCGAGTTCCGAAGAGCTATAAGTAAGATCTATAATTTTGACGGTCCGGGATTTACGAGCTCGATCATGGAGACAGAAGGCTATAAGGAGATAAGCAGTAAGATAATCACCTATGTTCCCAAGTTCTCGGTCGTCGGCATGATACTGGAACATGAGGAAGATTACAGTGTTGTCGACTCCAATGCCACGGGTATTATGCAGCATGAGCTCCTTACGTGGGGTATCGAACCCGGAGGTTACGATCTTGTCGATGATCTTGATAAAGGAAGCAAGTTCCTCGATGAGACCATGAGAGCCTGGATCGGTAATCTCAGTAAGGAGGAACGTGAAGTCTTTGTCGAGAATATCTATTCTGTTGTCGAAGCATCCAATGCCACGACCATAGCAGAGTTTGTCGATAATAAAAATGAGGCTGTCAGCAGGATGATCAGTATGTATTCCAGGATGGACAGTGATTCAAAAAGCGGTATCATCAACGGCATCAAAAACTTTGTCGAGTGTGCCAAGAAGAATATCAGGAAATGATTTGTGGTACAATACATTGGAAAAATAAGCGAAAGCAGGTAATGATATGTCACTTCGTAATATCGCAGTCGAGGGAGATCCGATCCTTCGCAAGAAATGCCGTCATATAGACGAGATCACTCCCAGGATCATAAAGCTCCTCGATGATATGGCAGATACCATGTATTATGAGAACAGGGGTATCGGTATAGCCGCACCGCAGGTCGGTGTCATGAGAAGAGCTTTTATCGTTGATGTCGGTGATGATCACGGTAAGATCGAATTCATTAATCCTGAGATCTTAGAGACTGAAGGTACGCAGACATATTGTGAAGGCTGTCTTTCGCTTCCCGGCAAGAGCGCCAATGTTGAACGTCCTGCCAGGATCAAGATCAAGGCACAGGACCGTGAAGGCAACTGGTTTGAACTTGAAGCCGACGGTCTTCTGGCGGTCTGTATATGCCATGAATACGATCATCTGGAAGGGATACTCTTTACCGATAAGGCTGTAGGTGAAGTTCATGTAGAGGAGAAAGATGAAGACTGATCTTAAGATAATATTCATGGGTACGCCTGATCTCGCGGCCACATGTCTTGATGCTCTTATAAGAGACGGAAGAAATGTCGTTCTTGCGGTATGTCAGCCGGATAAGCCAGTCGGACGTAAGAAGATCATAACTCCTCCGCCTGTTAAAGTTAGGGCAGAGGAAGCCGGTATCGAAGTCTTTCAGCCCGCATCCATGAAGACTGACGAAGCCTTTGAAAAGATCGACGGTATAAAGCCCGATATCATCATTACCGCTGCTTACGGTAAGATCCTCCCGAAGCCTGTACTCGATATTCCGAAGTATGGATGCATTAATGTTCACGGTTCGCTCCTTCCCAGATACAGAGGCGCGTCTCCTGTTCAGCAGGCTATCCTTAACGGTGATGATATGACAGGTGTTACCATTATGAAGATGGATGTAGGTATGGATACCGGTGATATGCTCAGTAGAGTCGAAGTTCCCATCGATCCTGATATACACATGCCTGAGCTTATGCATCTGCTTGCAGTAAAAGGTTCCGAGCTTCTTCTTTCCACGCTCGATGATTATGTCGGGGGTAAGATCATACCCGTACCGCAGGATGAGAATGAAGCTACTTCTTGCACTCTGATCGAGAGTTCCGACGGGGAGTTTGATTTCTCTTCAGATGCCCTGACCATCCATAACAAGGTAAGAGCGCTTTCACAGTGGCCAGGTGCTTTTGTTATCTCAAACGGAAGAAAGATCAAGGTATATGATACTTCATATCTGCCATCCTTCGATGAGACCGATACGGATCCTTATGAACCCGGTGTTGTCGTTAAGGCCAGAAAATCGGATCTTATCGTTAAGTGCGGAAGCGGATTTATCAAGATCAACGAACTTCAGTCTGAGGGCGGCAAGAGACTACGTGCATGCGATTGCGCCCATAATTTCAAGGTCGGAGAGAAGTTTTGAGTAATAACGGTGACATTTCCGCGAGGCTTTCCTGTTTCAGGATCCTTAAGAGGGCTTATGCGGACAGCGCTTTTCTTAATCTCGAGCTCAAAGGTGCCGACGACTTTGTCCGTGCTGCGGTCTACGGTACGGTTACCTATACTTATACGATAGATTTTCTTATAAAGCATATCGGCGGGAGGGATGTCTCAGGTCTCGACATCGATACTCTGACATTACTCAGATTTGGGATCTGGCAGCTTCTGTTCTCGGATAAGGTGCCTTCTTATGCAGCGACAGCTACTACAGTGGACCTGGGCAGAAAAGTATGTCCGAGATCTGCCGGGCTTATCAACGCCATACTCCGTAAGATCTCGGATAGCCCTGAAGATAAAAAGGATCCTGACAGTTATAAGCCTGAAGTGGCACTTTCCCTTAAGAGCGAGATATACGGTGTCCTTAAGAAATCCTACGGAAAAGACCGCGCCTACGATATCGGTAAGGCGCTTCTTCATTCTTCTCCGCTGACGGTTCGTTATAACAGGCTTAAGACCGACAAGGAATCTCTTGTTTCGAGCCTTCAATATGAAGGATTTCAGGCCGAATACGGCATGTTCTGCGATGATGCCCTGATACTTCGTAAGACCGGTGATACGCCTCTTGATAAGACAAAAGCGTTTATCAACGGTGAGTTCTTTGTCCAGAGCGAATCAGCAATGCTCGCGTCTATCGTATCAGCCCCTCAGAAAGGCTATAAGATCCTTGACTGCTGCAGTGCACCCGGTGGTAAAGCCTCACATATGGCCGAGTTAACCGGCGATGATGCAGATATCACCGCATCAGACATCAATCCGGCCCGGCTGGATCTGATCTGTCAGAATACCCGGAGGCTGGGGATAACTTCTGTAAAGACGGTAGAGGCTGATGCGACATGTGAACTTCCGGATGAAACATATGATATAGTAACTACTGATGTCCCGTGTTCGGGTCTCGGTCTTCTCGGGAAAAAGCCCGACATCAGGCTGAATCTCGATTATCAGGGGATACTTTCGCTTATCGGTCTTCAGAGTAAGATCACGGATGAAGCTTCAAAGAGAGTTTCCCCGGGCGGTGTCTTAATATACAGTACCTGTACTCTGAACCGGGCCGAAAACGAAGATGCTGTTTCGAGGTTTCTGGATTCTCATGATGATTTTTATGCAGAAGATATAAACGGATATCTTCCCGAAAAGATTATAATGGACAGTAAAAGGGAAGAAGATGCAAGAAACGGATATATTACGCTGTTTCCCGATATTGACGGGAGCGACGGTTTCTTTATAGCACGGTTACGGAGGCGCAGATGAAGAAGTTCATTCTGGATGCGACAAAAGACAGTCTTAACGAATGGGCAAAGGATAACGGTCTTCCTTCTTTTCGTGCTGCCCAGATATATACCTGGATAAGCAAGGGTATAATCGATCCCGATCAGATGACAAATATACCCAAGGACCTTAAGACCAGGCTTTCGCAGGATTTTGACATGAACGGGATGACAGTCGTGACAGAACTTAGGTCAAAGCTCGACGGGACGACCAAATATGTCTATAAGATGAGTGACGGAAATATAGTTGAAACTGTCGTTATGAGATATAAGACAGGGTTGTCGGTCTGTATATCTTCTCAGGCAGGATGTAAGATGGGATGTTCATTCTGTGCTTCGGCCAAGCTCGGCTTCGGCAGGAACCTTACATGCGGTGAGATGCTCGGTCAGGTCATATTATCTCAGAAGCTTATGGGGGAGAAGATCAGAACTGTTGTCGTTATGGGTATCGGAGAGCCTTTTGATAACTATGACGAGCTCCTTAAGTTCCTTTCAGTTGCCAATGATCCGGAGGGGCTGGGATTGGGTGCAAGGCATATTACCGTTTCCACATGCGGTCTGATCCCTAAGATTAAGGAATTTACGGAGCTGAAGTCTCAGGTCAATCTTGCCATATCGCTTCATGCGCCTAATGACGAACTTCGTAAGGAACTGATGCCGGTGGCATCGGCATACGGAATAAGTGAACTTATCGATGCCTGTAAGGAATATGTCAGAAAGACGGGAAGACGGATAACATTTGAATATTCGCTCTTAGACGGAGTAAATGATACTCTTGCCTGTGCAGATGATCTTATAAGGCTTCTCAAGGGAATGAACTGTCATGTTAATCTCATAGCTGCAAATGAATTCCCCGGAAGTCCGTATCGAAGGAGCGGGAAGAAGAGGATAGAAGTCTTTATGAACCGTCTTGTATCTGGCGGCATCAATGCCACTTTGAGACGGGAGATGGGAACAGATATAATGGCTGCCTGCGGACAGCTTAGAAGAGGGATGGAGGAGAATAAGTGAACTATCTTGGCCGGTCCGAGACAGGAAATGTAAGATCCAATAATGAAGATAACTATATCGCCAGGACTTTCGGTGATGTCGGTGTTTTTATCCTTACGGACGGTATCGGCGGCATCGAAGGCGGAGAAGTGGCATCTGAGATCGCCTGTGTACAGATGGACGGGCTGGTGGCTTCCGAGATATCCGACAGCCTTGATACCATAAGCTTTGAGGATTTCCGTATCTGCATGGATGCATTTGTAAACAGCATCAATAAGAGTATACTCTTAAGAGCCCTCGAGGATGATGACCTTTTCGGTATGGGGACAACTCTTACAGTGCTTATAGTACGCGAAAAAGAGCTATTTATCTGTCATGTCGGGGATGCCAGGACATACCTGATACACGGATCTTCGATCACGAGGCTTACCGAGGATCATCTGTATCGTAACAAACTTGTAAAGTCGCTCGGTGTCAATGAGTACATAAATCCGTCGTTTTACAGGTATAATATAATGTACGGTGATATTATCCTTATGTGTACCGACGGCCTGTATGGTACGCTTGATGATAATACGATCACCGGATGCCTTAAGATGAGGAATGATCTTAACGGCTGTTTGGACAGACTTTTCACTGCCGCATACGATAACGGCAGTACTGATAATCTGACCGGGATAGTTATAAATACCAAGCCCGGCAATAAAAGAACAGGAGATTGAACATGGGAGTACAGGGACCGGAAGGTCAGGTATTTGCAGGGAAGTATCGTATCAACCGCTTGATAGGCAAGGGCGGAATGGCTAATGTCTATCTCGGTACCGATCTCGGATCGGGCATGAATGTTGCCATTAAGATAATGAAGCCCGAATTCTCGGCCGATGAGGAATTCATCAGGAGATTCGACACGGAGGCTCGAGCGGTCTCTTCTCTTAATCATGCCAATATCGTAAAGGTGTTCGGCGTCGGTCATGAGGGGAACTTCAGATATATCGTTCAGGAATATGTCGAAGGCATCACAGTTAAGGAACTTATCAATCAAAACGGCCACCTTGACTGGAAAGTCGCTGTCCCTATAGTCATTCAGATAGGTATGGCTTTGGATTATGCGCATAAGAACGGCATCATCCACAGAGATATCAAGCCTCAGAATATCCTTATCTCCAGGGAAAGGATAGCGAAGATCACGGACTTCGGTATCGCCAGAGCTTCTACCGGCAATACGATCACAATGAGTTCCGGCGGTGCCATGGGCTCTGTTCATTATTTTTCTCCCGAGCAGGCCAGAGGCGGTAACGTCGGTCCCGGTTCCGATATCTATTCCATGGGCGTTATGCTCTTTGAGATGGTTACCGGCCGTGTTCCTTTTGACGGCGATTCCAATGTAGCTATCGCAGTAAAACATCTTCAGGAGAAGCCACCGATGGCATCTTCTTTCGTGCCCGATATCCCGAACGGTCTCGATAACATTATCTTTAAGTGTATGCAAAAGTCTCCCGATAAGCGTTATTCGTCTATGAGACAGATGGTTACCGAGCTCGATGCCCTTATGGTCGACCCTAATGGTATATACGGTGTTATCAATGACACTTCCGAGAATGAGAGAGTCAATGTATCCTTCAGACAGGATCCGTCATATGAGAAGATCTCCGATCTCGAGAAGAGCGCCGAACACAGGAGAAGATCCAGACTCCGCGACAATATCATGCTGACGCTTCTTATCGTCATGATAGTCGGTGTCCTTATGGCTCTAGGTATCCTGGTCATCACATCGATCCAGAATGCCACTGAGTCCATAAATGTCGCCGCAGCCAAGGATTATACAGTAAAGAATTATGTCGGTATGACTCAGGAAGAGGTCATCGCTGAACTCGAGGCTAATAATATTAGATATACAATCAAGGCTGAACCCACATCAGATTATACTCCGGGTATCGTTATCCGTCAGAGTATCAATGAGGGTATCGTTCTTGCAGCGAACTCGAGCGTCCATACTATCGAGCTTACGGTATCTGCTGAGGAAGATCAGATTATCCTGGCCGATTATGCCAATCTCGATTATCACCAGGCATATCAGTCTCTTATCGGTCTCGGGTTCTCCGTCAGTGTCCTCGACGAGCTTAACGAGGATATAGAGCCCGATCATGTTATCAGGACCGAGCCGGCTGCCGGTACACCGGTCACTCCCGGAACCAACGTCATCATAGTATATGCCAAGGAGCCTACTACCAGTACTGTTCCAAACCTTTATGCCATGAATCTTACAGAGGCAAGGCAGGCTGTTGAGGAGGCCGGTCTTACGATAGGTACGATCGAGGGCGCCGAGGAAGTGCTGGCGCTTCCCGAAGATCAGCAGTTTGTAATGCTTACGGATCCCGTTTCCAATATGAGCCTTCAGAGAAGAGCCGCCATTACACTGTTCGTCGGTTCCCAGGAAGACCTTGCAAGAGGCGGTACGCCTACGCCTACGCCTATTTCCGTTCCCGTTATCGTTAATGTTATCGGAAGCGGTACTGTCGAAGGCGGCGGTGAATATAATCCGAATACCACTGTCGTACTTACCGCTCATCCCGCCGAAGGATTCTCTTTCGATCACTGGCAGGATATCTACGGTAATGTTGTGGCCTTCAGTTCCGAATACAGATTCCTGACAGGCGAGACCGGCGCAGAGTTCACTGCCGTATTCACGGCTCTTCCGACTTCGACTCCTACACCTACACCTACGCCTGAACCGACTGCCACACCTACTCCGGAACCTCAGCCTTCGGATACTTCGTCTGAAGTCTGGGTAGATCCCAATCAGTATCCTCCCGTACCGCCCGGAGGTAACCCGTGGTGAGGATATCCTGAATGCACGGTGTAATTACAAAGGGTGTCGGCGGTCTGTATACCGTCCGTAATGAAGACGGCATCAACGTTTCATGCCGGATAAGAGGTGGGCTTCGTCACAAAAAGCTCACCCCTTTTGTCGGTGATAAGGTCGAGATCGGCGATTCGGGAGATCCCGATGTTCCTTTTGTCCTTGAGAAGATCTGCCCGAGGAAGAACAACCTGGTCAGGCCTCCGCTTGCCAATATCGATCTGGTCTTGCTGGCCTTCGCTGTCAGTGATCCAGAGCCTGATCTTAAGCTCCTCGATAAGATGCTCATAGTCTGTAATGTTTTATCGATCGAGCCCGTTATCATCTTTACCAAGGCTGATCTTGACCCTGATCATGCTATGAAACTTCACCTTATCTATTCATCCTGCGGATATAAATGCTTTATCTCATCGCATGATTACAGGGTAGGAGATGAAGTCACTTCTCTTATCGGAAAAGATCAGATAGCCGCTTTTGCGGGACCTTCCGGAGTCGGTAAGAGTACTCTTTGCAATCATTTCCTGGATGACGACAATATGGAGGTCGGTTCAATAAGCGAGAGGCTTAAAAGAGGAAAACATACCACCAGGCATGTTGAGCTCTTCGAACTGGGTGAAGGCTTTATTACCGATACGCCCGGATTCACATCATTGGATCTTTTTGAACTCGGTATAGACTTTGACCGCGTTATCGGTGGCTATCCCGAGCTGATCGAAGCATCAACATACTGCCGCTTCAAGGATTGCAAACATCTTGGAGAACGTGACTGCCATGTTAAGGATCTGATCGAAAAGGGCGATCCTTCGATAGACAAAGACCGCTATTTGAGATATAAAGAATTCTATGAAAATCTGTATCAGAGACGTAACGACTATTCCGTCAAACGTCTTTAAGGGGGATATAATGAACGAAGTATTTATAGCACCATCCATACTTGCAGCCGATTTTGCAACACTAGGTGATGATCTTAAAGAGATATCCAAAGAGTGCAGTTTCCTGCATCTCGATATAATGGACGGGCATTTTGTTCCAAATCTTTCTTTCGGTATTCCCGTCGTCGAGACACTCCGTAAACATACCGATCTTATATTTGATACGCACCTTATGGTGGATGAGCCCAAGATGTTCATCAAGCCTTTTATAGATGCAGGTTCCGATTATGTGACATTTCATGTCGAATGTACAGATGAGCCTTTTGAGCTTATCAACGAGATCAGATCCTACGGCAAAAAAGCCGGTATTGCCATACATCCCTATACTCCGATAGAAAAGATCTATCCTTTTACCAAGAAAGGTGCCGTCGATCTGATCCTGGTCATGTCCGTAGTTCCGGGCTTCGGCGGTCAGAGCTTCATGGCTGCCGCCAAGGGAAGACTTATCGAGGTCCGTAACCGTCTTGATAAGAACGGATCCGAGGCGCTACTGTCTGTTGACGGCGGTATCAAGGACACTACCATTAAGGATGCCGTCAGTTCCGGTGCGCGTCTTATTGTATCGGGAAGTTCCGTATTCGGTAAGTCCGATAAGGCAGAGGCGATCCGTAATCTGAAGAACCTTTCATATCAGGCTTTAAATGAGTAAAATCCTTATAATAGCAGGCGGTCCGGGTATAGATCCTTCGTTCGTAAAAAGTGCGGCAACAATTTCCGATCTCGTTATCTGTGCCGATTCCGGGGCGGATATCGCTCTTGCCGCCGGACTGATCCCCGATATGGTCTTTGGTGATCTGGATTCTATATCTTCTGACGGAATTAATGTAATGAAGGCACATAATGTTCCTGTATCGGTATTTCCTGTCGAGAAGGATATGACTGATTCAGAGCTGTGCTTATCTTATGCTCTTAATGAATGTGAAGCCTCGGAGATCTTTTTCATATCTTCTTTTACCGGCAGGACTGATCAGCTCCTGTCAAATATCCAGCTTGCCGTAAAGCATTCGTCTTATAATACCGACATTATCCTGACAGACGGCAGAACATCCGTCTATCCTTTACTGCCGGATATGAAAAGAGAACTGAAAGTACAATGTAATGACATTATTTCCATAATCCCGGTATCGGATATCGTCAGAGGAGTTACAACTGAAAACCTGTATTATGAGCTTAAAGACGCTGATATCAGTTACGGTTCTTCGTTTACAGTCAGTAATAAGCCCCTGTCTCGGGATAAGGATTCCGATATCTCAGTAAGTATCCGCGAGGGATCTGCCTGTATAGTTCTTTCTCATACTTATGACTGATATTTATTTGCCGGGATAATGGTAAAATAATTAAAATCACGACAGGGGGAAGCTATATGAAATCAAGAAAGATCATATCTCTTTTATCGACCGCAGCTGTTTTATCGGGGGCATTATATATCCCTTCGGGAGCTGTTCTCGCGGATGTCGGTGTCCCTATAACAGAGACCTTTTTCCCGGATCCGTATTTCAGAAATACTCTATCAAACTATGAGGAGAATATAGATAATACTCTTGACTCCTTTGAGATCGAATCCCTTACTGAACTTATTGTTTCAGATCCCAATATTACCGATCTTACCGGGCTGGAATTCCTTACAAACCTTCAGGTCCTTCGTATATCTGATGTAAATCTTTCCAAGAAACTCGATGTTGGCGTTAATCTGTCACTGAATTGTCTGATGATCAATGACAGTATTATCCCCGATATCGTATTGCCCTCTAATATAACCCAGATCTATCTTACGGATGTTTTCGTAGATCATATCGATATTACCGATTGTCCTGAATTGCTCGCTATCTATAATGATGCTCATGTTATTGATCCGGGATGGTATCAGGATGGTTATGATGAAGATCTTAATGCCATAATCAAGATCGATTCGGATATCGAGATCCTTACTTCGCATCCTTCTTCAGGCGATGAACCCGGACCTTCTTCGGGAGATGAACCTTCAGAACCCGGTAACGGATTTAATGGCGGAGAGAATCAGGAGACAGATCCCGGTTCAGGCAGTTCATCAGGATCTTCTTCATCTTCGGGAAATTCTTCAGGTAATCCTTCAGGTAATCCTTCGTCCGGCAACGGTAATCCTTCATCTTCATCTTCGTCCGAGACAGGTGTCGCTGCTTTTGTAGAGAGACTCTATACTGTTGCACTCGGAAGAAGATCCGATCCCGTAGGCAAGCAGAGCTGGATCAATGCCATTGCGAGCGGTGAGATGTCAGGTGCTGCTACTGCCAGAGGATTCCTCTACAGCCCCGAATTCCTGAACAAGGATATTTCCAATTCCGAATTTGTTACCATCCTTTATCGGACATTCTTCGACAGAGAGCCCGATCAGGCTGGTTTGACTGCCTGGGTGAATGTACTTGATAACGGAGCCCCGAAGGAAGAAGTCATCGAAGGCTTTATCAATTCCACAGAGTGGGCCAACGTATGTGTCAGATTCGGTATTGCAAGCGGAACCTATGCCGAGCCGTCCGTTACGGTAGTATCTTCTCAGGGAACACTGGATTTTTGCAGGAGGCTTTATACTACCTGCCTCGGCCGTGACGCTGATGAACCCGGACTTAATGCATGGGCCAGACAGCTTACTCTTTACCGTGAGACAGGTGAATCTGTTGCCGCAGGGTTCTTCTTCAGCGGCGAGTTCTTTTCAAAAAACATCTCGGATTCAGAGTTTGTTGCCAGACTCTACAGGACATTTATGGGACGTGAGCCCGATGCCGCAGGCTTTGAAGCCTGGGTCGGCCAGCTTGAATCAGGCGTCAGCAGGGAAGAAGTATTCTATGGTTTCTCTCAGTCTGCCGAGTTCTATAATATCTGCGCAAGCTACGGTATCCAGGCGTATTCATTCTATGAAGCCGGTGCTCCGGTAGGCTGATCACTCCATAACACCCTATATAACCGCGAATACGGTCTGCATCATCTTTAGTTGCGGACCGTATTTTTGTATTATAATTAAATGGAAACGTTAATGGGAGGATATGTCATGCTTGATATCGGAACCAAAGCTCCGGGATTTAAGCTTCCGGATCAGAACGGTGATATCCGTTCATTAGATGAGTTTAAAGGAAAGAAGATCGTTCTGTATTTCTATCCCAAGGATAATACTTCAGGATGTACCAAACAGGCATGCGGATTTGCGCGCGATTATCCCCATTTTATCGAGAAGGGGGCGCTTGTCATAGGTGTTAGCAAAGACAGCGTCAGCTCTCACAAGAGATTTCAAGAGAAATACGGACTCCCGTTTATCCTTCTGTCGGATACGGATCTTAGTGCAATTAAGGCATATGATGTCCTCGGAGAGAAGAATATGTACGGCAAAAAGACTGTGGGAGTCATCCGTACAACTTATCTTATCGATGAGAATGGTCAGATAATCAAGGCTCTCGGTAAGGTTAAAGCTGAGGAGAATCCTTCTCAGATGCTTGAAATGCTATGAAGAAAAGATTCCTTTCGTTATTCCTGTCACTTATTATCCTGATGATGCCTTTTTATCGGGTCAAGGCCGATAATGACGGTATCACCGGATTTGTGACAAGGCTTTATGATGTATGTTTGGGACGGTTGCCGGATCAGGAGGGTCTTCTTATGTGGTCTGAACTTCTCTCGGAAGGTAAGGCTACCGGTACATCCGTCGCATACGGTTTCATCTTCAGCAACGAGTTTCAGAGCAAAGATATAAGTAATGAAGCTTATGTCGAGCATATGTATGAAGCCTTTATGGGACGACCATCCGATCCTGACGGCAAGGATATGTGGGTCAGTTATCTGGAGAACGGAATGAGCAGGAGTAAGCTCTTTGAAGGATTTGCTGCTTCAGTGGAATTCGGAAGGATATGCAATAGCTACGGTATCGTCTGCGGTAATTATATAGACGGAGCAGACGTTGACAGGATTTCATCGATAGATCTGTTCGTAACACGTCTTTACGGTAATATATTGGGAAGGCTTCCCGATACTGACGGTCTGAGGTCCTGGACTCTTTCGTTATTTAACGGTGATTCCACCGGAGCGCAGGCTGCATACGGATTCTTTTTCAGTAATGAGTATATGACGATGGATAAAAGCTCCGAGGCTTTTGTGGCGGATCTGTACGAGACTCTGCTCGGTCGTCACCCCGATCCTTCGGGGATCTCTTCCTGGGTCGATCTGCTTGATCGTGGCTATAGCCGCGAACGGATATTTAATGGTTTTATAATGTCACAAGAATTCGGTCAGATATGTGAACAGTACGGGTTGATCAGGGGAGATGAGATCGATATTCCCGATGATTATCTTTGGATAACATCGACAGCTCTCGGTGCCTCGTCTGTCGTATTTGTCGAGGCAACTGGTCAAAGTACCGCTAAAGTCACATTTGTCAGAAGAGATCTGTACGGGGAATGGGATGAGATCTTTACGGTATACGGGTATATTGGGCGTAACGGATTAGGCAAGGTCCGTCAGGGGGACAATAAGACTCCGGTTGGCGTTTATCATTTTACGGATGCTTTCGGCATCTGTGAGGATCCGGGTTGTCCGATCCCGTATACTGTCTTAACTCCTGATCTTTATTGGTCAGGTGATCCGGATCTTCTTTATAACAGGATGGTCAGTATTATCGATCATCCGGATCTAAGTACCCGCGAGAGTGAGCATCTGATCGATTATGCTCCGAATTATGATTACTGCCTTAATATCAGCTATAACGAAGAAGGGACACCCGGAGCAGGTTCTGCCATCTTCCTTCACTGTACCGGAAGAAATGCTTATACTGCAGGCTGTGTGGCGATCCCGGAAGAACAGATGCGCCTCGTTATACAGAACGTTTCATCAGATACGTTGATCGTAATCGATACATCCGAAAATATCCGAAATCTGACCTATGCAGGTTGAATTTCTGTTTGTTAACATTTTGTTCACACTTTATTTATAGAATGATTATCTTTGCGGGTTGAATTTATCATAAAGGTTTTTTACAATTACGTCGTAAGTAATCGATGTTCCTGTGTTTATTGGTTTGTTGCCGGCTGAGAGATTGGCCGGTTTTGTTTTGCAGAAAAAAGAAATATGCTGTTTTTGCCTCTTATAATTTCTTAATTGACAGTACGAATTCTCTATGATAAGATACCTAAGCTTGAAACGGCCCCATGGTCAAGCGGTTAAGACGGCGCCCTCTCAAGGCGCAATCACGAGTTCGATTCTCGTTGGGGTCACCAGATAAGCCTCCTGTAGTTTTTACGGGAGGTTTTTTCTTAACGGTTTTCCCGGTAATCATGCCGGTTCAGAGCAATATTTGGGTTCATAGACCACCTGTTTATTTCCGATATACTGATCCTTCGAAAAACGTGATGATCCTTTTTATATTTTCAGATTTTGAATATGATATAATCAAAAAAAGATTTAAAGGGATATTTGTATATGTCTGATCTTACTCTTAATATCATGTATTTTATTTATGTTCTGTGCACTATTGTTTCCGGAGTAGTTACTCTGGTACTCGGTATCCTTATCGTTAAGCAAAAAAAGAAAAACGCAGGTTATCTCGGGGCATTCTTTATATTATCCGGTATCGGGGGGATGTTCGTTTTCCTTCAGAGTATTACCTTAAAGATCATGTTTACGACCTTTGAAGCAGGTGTTTCTTCAGTTACTCCGATACAGAACGCCTTCTCTTATCTTTCTTATTTTATATCGCTTGCGACTGTTATCGTTCTTTTCCTTTATGCCCGTAAAAGTTACGGTTCGAAAGGTTTGATCGCCATTATCATTACCAAGTTACTTTTTTTTCCGGCATATTATATTTTTTATCGTCTGGTAATTTACAGGTCTTTGGTCTACTATATTAAAAATGAAATTTCCGTCGCATATTCCGGGAATCTGATCAATATGCTGTTTTTGTTTGTAGTAGCTCTCATCACATTCCTTGCTTATTTCAAAAACAGACATAAAGAGGAGATGGTCCCAAAGTTTTGGATATATACTCTGATCGAACTTATCAGATCTGTCATTATGTCGATCTTATATATTTATATCATCTCTCTTGATGCGGAACATTATAACGATATTTCCGCTCTTGACGATTGGACCGCCATCATATCATACATATTGACACTGGCTGTTCCGATCTCTGCTATATATGTTTATATCAGGACAAAGAGATACTCGAAAGTGACCGGATCTGCTTCTGCTGAGGTCATTGATTACGAGTAATACCGACATAATGGTCCGATAGTTTACAAATCGTTAAAATACCTCTGCCCAAGTTAGTATTAAAATGATTATATCCTAAAATAATCTTTAACCTTTGGGGGAGGTGAATGTATGAATTTGCGGAAAGCGGTTTGTTCCGGTCTCGCAGCTGTTATGCTCATATCCGGAACAGGTGTCATGAGCCTGTCGGCTGATTCTTCATCCAGACTTGGTGTTATCAAGTATGACGGTGGCGAAGATTGGGATTGGGATTGGGACCCGAGCTATTATGAAAGTAATCATCAGGTGAAAGAATTCATAAGAAGGCTATACAGCCTGGCTTTACAGAGAGAGGCTGATGATAACGGACTTGATTCCTGGACTTCTGTCCTGGTTGAGAACCGCGGTACAGGTATCTCTGTTGCTTATGGTTTCATCTATAGCGGCGAGTTCCAGTCGAGGAATATATCCAATGAGGAATACGTCGATCTCATGTATCAGATGTTCTTCGGACGTCAAGCCGATGCCGCCGGTAAACAGGGCTGGGTCAATGTCCTTGATTCCATGGGCAGGGAAGAAGGCAGGCTCGATGTTTTTAACGGGTTTGCCAATTCCAATGAGTTCTTTGAACTGTGCAACAGCTACGGTATCCAGGCCGGTACTTTTATTCCCGGTGAAAATGTTGACCGTGTAGCCAAGATCAACCTGTTTGTAAACAGGTTCTATGATACAGTCCTTCACCGTAACGGAGATAAGGCAGGACTTGCCAACTGGACAGAGGCTCTTGCATCCGGAAGGTGTTCCGGCGCGGATGTCGGATATGGCTTCTTCTTCTCACAGGAATATCTGCAGATTTCCGGTGATATGAGTTATATTTATGATCTTTACAGGGCATTTATGGGAAGGAGCGGTGATGAAGCCGGTGTTAATTCCTGGTACAATGTAATGGTCAACGGGCAGAGCAGAGAACATGTTTTTAACGGCTTTACCCAGTCGCAGGAATTTGCCAATATCTGTTCCGAATACGGGATCGAGCGTGGCGGTATGATCGATGAGCCTGCTCCGAGAGAGGTCTCTATAGCAACCGACAAGCTTAATATATGGTCATATAATACTGAATTACAGACTATGATCGATAATTCGCATACTCAGGTTCCCGTGAATTATAGGGTTTTATCCAGTGATACTTCCGCCTACCGTGCTGCTTTGGATGCTGTTCTGGCATCGGGGGATCAGGTTCCGGACATTATCGTTTTGGATTCTTCATTTTCGTCAAGATATTTGATGTCAAATAATACAATGGCTCTATCTGATCTCGGAATTTCCGAATCCGAACTTTCCGATATGTATACTTACACTTTGGATCTCGCTGATTATGATGGTGCCGTTCACGGCCTTTCCTATTCTATTAATCCTTCTGTTGTATTTTATAACAGAACTGTCGCATCTCAGACTCTCGGTGTATCCGATCCTGAGTCGGTAGCTCCATATTTTTCCACATGGGATGCTTTCCTTAATACTGCAAGGACTGTCAGTACCAGGTCTGACGGTCAGATGAGAGTGATCGCGGGTATCCGGGATATCTACCATCCTTATATTGATTCGAGAACACATTCCTGGTCTGCTATCGGAAGCGGAACAGAGGATCAGGCGTGTGTTGGGATCTATGATCTTAGCAGGATCCTTATTGATGAGAACCTTACTTTTGATTATGGTCAGTGGATGGAGGGCTGGTACAACGGAATGTCCGATAATACTGTTCTTTCATATTTCGGTCCGGACTGGCTTGCCCGTTATTGTATGAGTATAGATCCGCAAGCCAATCCCGATAATCCAACGGCAGGCAACTGGGGTGTGGTAAAAGCTCCGACTAATACATATTGGGGCGGAACATTCGTTGCTGCTACCAGATCATGCAGGAATACATCTATGGCAGCACAGTTGATGCGCGATGTAATTATGGATCCGTCCATTGCTTCCGGTACAGGTGCCGTTCCTAACAGCAGATCGACTCTTAACGCCTGGGCTAATGATCCTTCCCGTAATGAGGCTATGTTCGGCGGTCAGAATCCTTGGGGTATCTATTCAGAGGTTGCCGATAATATTGATTGCAGTCCTGTCGGAAATAATGATGACATGATAAGTATATATTTCCAGGACAGTTTAGATCTATATGCCCACAGGGAATTTGACTCCCGGGATGTGGCATATGAAGTTTTCCTTTGCAACATTGCAGATCAGGGGCTGGTCTGATCGTTAGAGTCAGATAACCTGTTATCAGCGGGGGCTGTGCTATGAGGCGCAGCCCCTTTTTTGCGTGTAAAAGAAATATGATTTGTAATATTTTGAAAATAAGTAGTATTATGTTTTAGAGGGACAATAAGATAAGGAGGATCATAATGAAGGAATTCGTTAAGGCGGTAGCATGCGTTATTGCTGCGTCTGTCCTGCTTTTGCTGGGCAGTTGTTCCTTTCTGATGCCTCAGACTGATTTTCCCGTTGATTCCGATTCCGGAGAAGGTAATATCTCTGACTATATTTCTCCTCCTTCCGGGAACAGCGATACTTCTGAGAGTTCCGGTGAATCCGGTTCTCCTGTTTCCGAGCAGACCGAAGTCCTTCTTATAGATAACAGTTACCGTTTTACGCTCGATAATATGCCCTCTGTTGACGGTTCTTCTGCTATGCTGTCACTCTTTGCCGCTATGGAAAACGTGCTTCTTGGTATTCCCATGGATCAGGCTGCTGACGAGATCAGATTTCATAATAATTCCGGAGCCTACGGCATGCTGATCAACGGAGAGGCCGATCTGATCCTTGTTACCATGCCTTCATCCGGCATAAGCTCGGCGCTCGATTCTGAAGGTATCAACTGCGATTCAGTACCTTTTGCCAGGGAGGGACTGGTTTTTTATGTTAACGAGAATAATCCGGTTGATTCTCTGACCGTTGATGAGCTTCGAGGAATATATGACGGCAGTATCACAAACTGGTCCGAAGTCGGCGGGGAAGATATTGATATTGTCCCTTTCAGCAGACAGGCGGGGGCTGGATCTGCCGTGTTCTTTGAAGAGCTGATCGGATCCGGTGATGTATCTGAAGATCTTATCAATACTGAAACTGAGTCTGACGTTAATGAAGAGTCTCAGCCTTCGGTATGTGCTTATGATAATAGTCCCGGTGCTATCGGTTATTCACTCTTCCATTATTATTCCGATATGAATACTTCCTCCGATGGGATCAAGATCATCTCCGTCAATGGGGTTGCTCCTTCCGTTACGAGCATAAGTGACGGATCTTATCCGCTTACGGATTACTATTATGCAGTTATAAGAGAAGAAATGCCTGACGATTCGCCTGCCAGGATACTCCGCGATTGGCTTCTTTCATCCGAAGGACAGTCACTGGTGCGGTTTGAACAGTATGTTCCCATCGAAGATATAGAGGAGGAAGATGATGTATAAATCCTTTAGAAGATCCTTCCTCACGGTTTCAGTCTTGCAGTTACTCTCTGTGGCTTTTCTGGCGGGATGTACTCTTGTTTCTCCGATCGATACTTCTGATCCGTCGTCGGTCGTCGATCCGACTGCCGATACCAGGATATTCGTTGATGCTCCGGAGGAGTCTTCGACACCGGCTCCTACTGAAGTGCCTACTCCGTCACCGATTCCTGTTATGTCGTATCTTTATGATGATTTCCATGTTGCTTCGGAATGGCATGATTATATGGTCGAACGCTTTTCGGGTGACGATCTTTCCGGCGCACTTCAGACAAACAATTATACAAGGCTGTCGGATGACTATATAGGAACCTTTGTTCCTTCTGATGATTACGGATATGTTTTCCCTTTCCTGGCAATAGGTGACAGGGAAGATAATATCATACCGACATATAATGTTTCCGTCCGCTGTAAGTACGGTCTGGCTGACGTCCACGGGAGGATAGTCTGTGACGGAGTTTTTTCTAATATAACCGACTATTCCGACAAGGCTTATTACATTACAGAGTCATACGACGGCGATACTGTAAAGTACGGTATCCTCAGTAAGGATGGTTCATATTATTCGGGACAGATATACGATAAATACGAGCTCTTCTGTGACAGGATGACAGGATCGGAATATGTTATATTCAGAAGGCTTACCGAGGACGGGTTAACAGTTACAGCTTATTCGGATGAATGTTGGATATATATCTCCGAGAGACCGTTCTTGTTTTATCCTTCCGGACCGTCTATAGAGATCGACGGATATGACCCATTATATTCTTATATCTCGATCGACTATATTGATCCTGACGGTACGGCTTTTATCAGAGACGGTTCGTCATCAACGCGGAAACTTATCGATTACACCACAGGTCAAGATTACGGTATCGATCTTGAAGGTATATCGGGTGCTTTTTACACCGGTATTGGTTTTATCGTTTTTGAATCTGATGATCCGAATTATCTTGGTACCTGCGGATATATAAATTGGTTCGGAGATAGAATCCTCACGGGATATAAAGGTTTTGATATCACCGCTACCGGTCTTATCCTTTTTTATGATACTGATAATTATGAATCTGTTTTGATTGATATATACGGCAATACCGTATATGAGTTTGACGGAGTCGCCAGATACGTTGCCGGATATTATTATCTCTATACGGATGACGGTTCTGAGGAAGCTGATATCCTCGATGATTACTTTGAAGTCATCGGATCCAGTGATGTCGATATCCGGTCGTGCGCGCATATCAGTTCCGGAAGCAACAGTATATTCGGTGATTATTCATCCGTTATATTCTGGTACCGTGAGGGTGATGAAGTGTTTGCCGTTAATGCGTTGACCGGTGATCGTGTATCCATGTCAGCAGATAATGTAACTGTAAATACTGTAGGTGATAACTCATTCAGTCTTCATGCCAGCGGTCAATACAGGTTATACGGGCTTGATATGGAGGAGATAGTACCCGGAAGTAACAACTATCTCAGCGAGACTGACCATATTACCGGAAACACGTATGTTTTTAATGATACCGTGACTTTTACGAACGCTGATACCGGTGAACAGTTCTTTGATTTCTATCCGGATCTCGGAAGCGCTATTAACCGCGTTGAGATCTGCGACGGTTATGTTATGGTCATGAGTAATGAAAAGACTGTAATATTTGACAGTATAGGTAATATCAACTTTGTCTTTAATGCCATTCACGTACTGGATGACTGATCCTATATCTGCTTTCCGCTAAGCCCATCAGTGATACTTTTCTTTTTGTGTGGTTATGATATAATCAAACGAACATAGTTTCTTAACATTGGAGCATATAAGATGAATGAATATAAATATATAAGAGTACGCGGTGCCCGGGAGCATAACCTTAAAGGCATCGATGTCGATATACCCAGAGACAGACTGGTCGTCCTCACAGGCCTTTCCGGATCGGGCAAGAGTTCGCTTGCTTTTGATACGATATATGCAGAAGGACAGAGACGATATGTCGAGTCATTATCTTCGTATGCCAGGATGTTTCTGGGTCAGATGGAGAAGCCTGAAGTTGACAGTATAGACGGGTTATCTCCTGCCATCTCGATAGATCAGAAGACTACCAGCCGTAATCCCAGATCCACCGTCGGGACAGTTACGGAGATCTACGATTACCTGAGGCTCCTTTATGCACGAGTCGGGCAGCCCGTCTGTTATAAGTGCGGTAAGCCCATTACATCACAGACGATCGATCAGATCGTCGATAAGCTCATGGATTATCCCGAAGGGACCCGACTTATCGTTATGGCGCCCGTCATCAGAGGAAAAAAGGGCGAATACGGCAAGCTTCTCGAGGACTACAGGAAGAGCGGCTATGTCAGGGTCAGGATCGACGGTTCCATGTATGAGCTCGATGAGGATATCTCTCTCGACAAGAACAAAAAGCATACCATAGAAGTCGTTATCGACAGGCTCGTGATCAGAGAAGGCAATACCACGAGGATCTCCGATTCGTGTGAGACGGCGCTCAAGCTGTCTGAAGGACTGATCAACTGTGAGATCCAGGTCGTAACTGAAGATAAGGACGGGGAGAGGACATACGAAGTGTCCGAGGAACTGTTCAGCCAGAGGCTGTCCTGTCCCGACTGCGGAATTTCCTACAGCGAGATCACTCCGAGATCGTTCTCGTTCAATAATCCCTACGGCGCATGTCCTCACTGTTCGGGTATCGGAACTCTTATCAAGGTCGATCCCGAATTGTGCATCAATGATCCCAAACTGTCGTTGAATGACGGAGCCATTACTGCCGGCGGCTGGAATTTCAACGATCTTAAGAGTTGGGGCAGAGGCTTTATCGTAGCATTGTCCGAGAGGTACGGTTTCTCGCTCGATACTCCTTACTGTAAGCTACCAGATAAGATAAAAGACATAATAATGTACGGTAACGGCGGTGAGAAGCTGAAGATCGATACCAGTAACAGCATCTATGACCGCAAGGGTGATTATTATTCCTCATGGGAAGGTCTGACTCACAGTATCATGAGAAGATATAAAGAGTCGTACAGCGAAGATGCCAAAGCATCCTATGAGCAGTATATGTCTATCGATGTCTGTCCCGAATGCGGCGGAGCCAGGCTCCGTAAGGAGAGCCTGTCCATACTGATCGGAAAGACCAATATCAGTAAGCTCACCGACAGATCTGTCAGGGATCTTCTGAAGTTCTTCGGAAAGCTTACTTTCTCGAAGCGTAATTCCCAGATAGCATCTCCAATTCTTCATGAGATCAATGCCAGACTTCAGTTCCTTCAGGATGTCGGCCTTGATTATATGACTCTGTCCCGCCCTGCAGCTACGCTCTCGGGAGGAGAAGCCCAGAGGATAAGGCTTGCCACACAGATAGGATCCGGCCTTCAGGGAGTGCTATATATCCTTGACGAACCGTCGATCGGTCTTCATCAGAGAGACAACGACAAGCTCCTTGCCACATTGAAGAAGCTTCGTGATCTCGGTAATTCCGTACTGGTAGTAGAACATGACGAAGATACGATAAGATCTGCCGATCATATCATAGACGTGGGTCCGGGAGCGGGGATCAACGGCGGAGAGATAGTGGCATCGGGTACTGTTGATGAGATCATCAATGTGAAGGATTCGGTTACCGGGGATTATCTTTCCGGGCGCAAGTTCATTCCCGTTCCTTCCGACAGAAGGAAGCCCGGCAAGGACATGATCAGTATAAGAGGAGCTTCGGTCAATAATCTCAAGAATATCGATGTGGATATCCCGATAGGGCTCTTTACCTGTATTACGGGGGTCTCGGGTTCAGGTAAGTCGTCACTTATCAATTCCACGCTTGTTCCCGTTCTTTCCAAAGAACTTAACGGAGCACGTAAGAAAAAGGTAAAGTGTAAGGATATAAAGGGTTACAGCAAGCTCGACAAGGTGATAGTCATCGACCAATCGCCGATCGGAAGGACCCCGCGGAGTAATCCTGCCACGTATATCGGAGTCTTTGACATGATAAGGGCGCTCTATGCCAATACGCCCGATGCCAAGAAACGGGGGTACAAGAACGGCAGGTTCAGTTTCAATGTCAAAGGCGGACGCTGCGAGGCCTGTAACGGTGACGGCGTTAACAAGATCGAGATGCATTTTCTTCCCGATATCTATGTAAAGTGTGACGTCTGTAAAGGAAAACGTTATAACAGGGAGACCCTCGAGGTCAGATATAAAGGAAAGAATATCGCGGATGTGCTCGATATGTCGGTCGATGAAGCTGTTGATTTCTTTGCTTCAGTGCCTAACATTTACCGCAAAGTAAGGACGTTGCAGGATGTCGGTTTGGGGTATATTAAGTTAGGTCAGCCGTCTACGCAGTTATCGGGCGGCGAAGCTCAGAGGATAAAGCTGTCAGCCGAACTCTCGAGAAGATCGACAGGTAAGACTATCTATATCCTTGATGAACCTACGACAGGCCTCCATTCGGCGGATGTCCATAAGCTCGTCGAGATATTGCAGAGACTTACACAGAGCAGGAATACCGTTGTAGTCATCGAACATAACCTCGATGTGATCAAGACAGCGGATCATATAATAGATCTCGGACCCGAGAGCGGGGACGATGGTGGTATGGTCATCGCCACGGGTACTCCCGAGCAGATCGCACTGGTCGGGAGATCCTATACGGGACAGTTCCTGAAGCCGATCCTCAAGAAGGCAGCAAAAGAAGACAGATACAGGCCTATAGCTTCGTTTATAGATTCTGAAAGACTCGAGGAGGAACTCCTCGAGATCGAGACAGGTCCGAAGGTCAGACGTAAGGCTAAGGAAAACGGGATATGATATAATGGATAGGTTAAGGAGAGAAGTTGTTTATGTCATTATGTTCAGTATGTAAAAAAAGGCAGGCTATCGTATATACCAGCCGCTATGAGAACGGAAAGAGGATCGATGAAGGGTTCTGTATCAAGTGTGCTTATGAATCCGGATTCGCCGGAATAAGTGATATGTTCTCTGCCGCCGGAATAAACGGCGATAATATCGATGAGATGAGCGACAAGATCGAGGACATGATCGGTAACGGCGGCGCAGCAGCCGATCCCACCGATTTCTTCAAGTCGCTCGTAGAGGATTCCTTTGAGGAAGGCGAGGAGGATATGTTCGATTCTCCCGATGATGATCTTAATAATGTCGGTGTAGCAGATCTCGGCAATCCCGATGAGGGCGCTTCCGACGATGAACCCGAGAAAGCAAAGAATCCTTTCGAGACGCTCCTGAATTCTTTCGGGAATAAGAAGAGAGATAAACAGAGTGATCCCGGGAAGACAAAGAACGGCAAGAGAAGGCTCAAGTTCTTAAATGAATTCGGTACGAATCTCACCGAGCGTGCCGCTGAAGGCAAGATCGACCGTATCCTCGGAAGAGAAAAGGAGATCGACAGAGTCATCCAGATTCTTAATAGGAGGACAAAGAACAATCCTGTTCTTATTGGTGCTCCCGGTGTCGGTAAGACTGCAGTTGCCCAGGGCCTGGCCAATCAGATCGTCGAAGGCAAAGTCCCCGAGAAGCTCCGTAACATGCAGGTATGGCAGCTCGATCTGCCTGCCATGGTCGCCGGTACCCAGTTCAGAGGCATGTTCGAGAACAGGATCAAGGGTGTTATCAATGAAGCCATCAGGGAAGAGAATATCATCCTTGTTATCGATGAACTCCATTCCATTATGGGTGCTGGCGATTCAGAAGGTTCCACAAATGCGGCCAATATCCTGAAGCCTGCGCTGGCCAGAGGAGAGCTTAGGATCATAGGTTCCACGACCACGGGAGAATATAAGAAGATAGAGAAAGATTCCGCTCTCGAGAGGCGTTTCCAGAAGGTTATGCTCGATGAGCCCTCCGAGGAAGTAGCCGTTGAGATCCTTATGGGTATCAAGGATTATTACGAGAAGCACCATTATGTGACGTATTCCCAGGATGTCATCGAGTTTGCTGTGCGCGCTTCCAAGAGATACATAACCGACAGATATCTTCCCGATAAGGCTATCGACCTTATCGATGAGGCGGGTTCCCGTGCTAACCTTGACAATACCAGACTTATAAAGCTCAAGGAGACGGAAGAGAAGCTCAATAAGGCCAATGCAGATTATTCCGCTATGGTAGAGAAGATGGAATCCCTCGAACTGTCCGAGCGTGAACAGTATTATGAGAAGGTTGCAGAGCTCCGTGTGAATGCCGATAAGTGCAAAAAGGATTATGAATCCATGAGGGATGATATGAGTCCTGATCCCATCACAGTAGAAGATATCGCCCGAGTCGTTGAGATGTGGACAGGGATCCCCTGTAAGTCGATCTCAGAGAGCGAATCCGAGAAGCTCATCCATCTCGAAGAGAGACTCCACGAGAGAGTAGTCGGCCAGGAGGACGCCGTAAAGGCTGTTGCCAAGGCCGTAAGACGTAACAGAGCCGGATTTACTAAGAAACATAAGCCCGCATCCTTTATCTTCGTCGGACCTACCGGCGTTGGTAAGACTGAGCTCGTCAAGGCTCTTACGGAGGTTATGTTCGATACCGAGGAGGCTCTTATTAGGATCGATATGTCCGAGTATATGGAGCCTCATTCCGTCAGCAAGATGATCGGTTCTCCTCCGGGATATGTCGGACACGAGGATTCAGGGCAGCTTACCGAGCAGGTAAGGAGGAAGCCTTATTCGGTAATTCTTTTCGATGAGATCGAGAAGGCACATCCCGATGTGTTTAATCTGCTTTTGCAGCTGCTTGATGAAGGCCGTCTGACTGACAGCCATGGTGTCCATGTCAACTTTGAGAATACGATCATAATCATGACTTCCAATGCCGGTAATTCTGCCAAGGCTCCCACTATCGGTTTCTTCTCGGGTACCGAGGAGGCACTCGAGTCGAAGGTCGATTCAGCATTGAAGGAAACATTCCGTCCCGAGTTCCTTAACAGAGTCGATGATACGATCATATTTAAGGAGCTTACTCCGGAAGAGATCAGAAAGATCGCTTCCATCATGATGAAGGAAGTATTCGCATCTCTTTCCGAGAAGAATATCAAGGGTTCGATTTCCGATAAGGCTCTCGATCAGCTTGCCAAGATCGGCTATGATCCGAAGTTCGGTGCCAGACCGCTTCGTAAGCAGATCAGAAAAGAGATCGAAGACCGTCTTTCCGATATGTTCCTCGAAGGACAGCTCAAGGACGCATATGCCGTTGATATCGATTATGACGGCAAGGATTATTCCTTTACTGTCATCAAGGAACCTTCGGATGTGAAGGTCAGGGTAGAGACTGCTAAGAAAAAGCGTTGATCTATGTATACTTATGCAATGGATATCAAACCGTATGAGCTCTTTGCTCTCGAGACCGACCGGTTAAGACTATCGGTCTATAAGAGGTCACGTGCTCCGCTGGTTACCCGATATCTTTGCAAGAACAGGGAGTTCCACAAGAAGTGGTCTCAGACATATACTGATTCTTATTTTCAGGTCAAGACACAGAAACAGTACCTGAAATTTGATGCATCCGAGTATAAAAGAGAGAGACTTTTTCCTCTGTGGATCACTTTGAAAGATGATCCTTCTGTGATCATCGGCAGAGTGTCGCTCTTTAATATCGCGCTGGGCGGTATGCGTATGTGCCAGCTCGGATATCATCTTGATGAGGATCAGCAGCACAAAGGGTATATGACAGAAGCGGTAAAGAGCGTTGTCTCTTTTGCTTTGAGCGATCTTCGGCTTCACAGGGTGGAAGCGTTTATCTTACCCGATAACGAGAGATCGCTCGAACTGATCAGAAGGTGCGGATTCAGGCATGAGGGACTTAGAATGTCTTATATGAACATAAACGGACAGTGGCGTGATCATGAGACTTTTTACATTTTGGAAGAAATGTTGCATCAATAAATAAAAAAATGTGTAAAAATTTTTAAATGTTATGAGATAATGAAAATAGAATCTCTTACGGAGGTACATTTAAGTGAAGAAAACCAAGGTTTTAAAGCTTGTGATCACATCGGTCCTTGCATTCAGTTTATTGATATCTGCCGCCGGCTGTAAGAAGAAGCCTGCAGAGGAGACTACAGATACTTCCGAGACAGAGGAGACGACTACGACGGCTACTACCACAGCTGTTCCCACGACTTCTCTTACCGAGTATTCGGGTCCGTTGCCTTCAAACGATATCCCGATCACATGGACAGAGACAGAATACGATGAGCCTGTTGTCAGATATGTAGCCACGAACGATTACATGAATGTCAGAAAGGGTCCCGGAACGGAGTATGACAGCGTAGCCAGATTCTACAGAGGCATGGCTGTTACAGTTGTTGCTTATACTCAGACAGGCTGGCTTCGTACCGAAGACGGATTCTATATCTCGGGTGATTTTGTATCGACTGAACCCGTAGACTGATCTTTTATCGAGATAAAGATAATAGGGCTGTCCGAATCTCAAGACAGCCCTGTTTTATTGTTTTGATAAGGCATTACGGCAGTTAAGACGGGTGTTAATTTGCCTCTTTACAAATGTATTCACGTATTGTAATATATTTGAGCACTTCAGATGCGGGTGTAGTTCAATGGTAGAACTTCAGCCTTCCAAGCTGACCACGTGGGTTCGATTCCCATCACCCGCTCCACCTATACGGGTCATTAGCTCAGTTGGATAGAGCAACAGCCTTCTAAGCTGTGGGTCGGAGGTTCGAGTCCCCCATGGCTCGCCAGGATTTAAAACAGCCTTTTGAACAGGCTGTTTTTTGTTGCCTTCATTTCATTTCCTATATTTTTAATATATAATTTTATATAGCGTTCGTTATAAGAGGTATTATTATGCGCTTTAATAACCGGATAAGATCGATAGTCGCCATCCTGACTGTATCTGTTATAGTAAGTTTTTTCGGGTGTTTATTGCCTTATGGAACAGGTAAGGTACTTGCTGATTCCGCAGAAGAGCAGTTCTGGTACTCCTTATCATCCGACTATTACTATTCGAAGATGACCGACAGGCAGAAGCGGTTTTACGATATCGTCAACCGGGAATGCATGAGTATCCTTCTGAGCAATAATAATTGCGGTGATATTACCGTCGACATCCAGAGCCTGGACTATAATGTCTCAGACAAACAGGAAATGATGACCATAATGAGGCTCTTTTACGGTGCTAATCCCCAGTATTTCTTTACCAGGAACGGTTATTCTTTCCAAAGTAACAGAAGGACGGGATCTATAGTCACATTTACCGTCAAGGTTCAGGAAAAATATAAATCCGGGGCCACGAGGTCTTCTGCGAGGGAGAGTATAAGAGCCAAGCTCCTTGATTATATGTCTGCTGTCCCTTCAGACGCACGGCCCGAGACTGTCGAGAAGATCATCCACGATAAGATGTGCCTTGATATCGAATATAATTACGATGCCTATAATGCAGGTGATACATCGGATTATCAGTCCATCTCCAGTGCTGCTGCGGGTCTGTCGGTCTGTAACGGTTATGCGCTTTTATTTGAAGGGCTCATGAACCATTTTGATATTCCCTGCGTCTATGAATCCAGTGATGATCATGCCTGGAATATCATTAATCTTCACGGATACTGGTATTATGTGGATTCCACCTGGGACGACAGGAGAGGGGAAGACCTTTTCTATAAATTCTATAACTGTTCGGCAGCCACTTTCGCATCTGATTCCGATCCGAGAACTCATGTTGCCGAATCGATATATTCGGATTATCTTCCCACTGTAATCTATGACAGTCTGGATGAAGGAGGTACTTCCGCCCGTTTCAGAAACTATTCGGACAGATATTTCACGTCTGACGGCAAGACATATTTTATCGTTAACGACTATACTGATGCGTACGGATATCTTGTTATCCCGGTCGACGGGGGCAATACATCCGGTACCGTCAGCTATAACGGCAATTCCTATACGATAGTGGCGACAGATACCAATGTTACCCGTGAATATCCGACGCCATGTCCCACTACCGCTCCGCAGCAGTATGATCCCACTATGGTAAGCGGTTTTGTATGGTTCATGAAGGCTCCCGATAATCCGGGATACATGGTAAATTGCAGTAATTCTTATCATAATACGGATCTTATCGATCTTGATATCCGTTTTGCTAATCCCACAGGTGATGTCAGCGGAGTTTATTACCGTGTATGGTTTAATGATGTCCTCATTTATACATCTGCAAGAGGAAGTGACGAAGGATATTTTGGTGTAGCTTATTCCGGGGCGACCACAGTAGAGACTGCTTCCGGAACCTGTCTTGCACCCGGAAGGTATACGATCAGGTTCTATAGCGGTGATGTTGAGCTAGGCGGAGAGCATTGTACGGTAACAGCTGATGTTATCTCCTATAATTCTTCTTCGGTAAACGATAATGTGATCGGAGTAAGATGGTACCTTTGTAACGGAGATACAGACGGTTACTATATCAATACTTCTGTAATCGATCTTGATATAGACTTTAATCCGGGAACCGACTATTCCGGTATCTATTACCAGGTAAGTTATAACGGCAATCATGTCTATACATCTGATCCGGGGCTTAGGGAAGGATATTTCCGTACTTTCTATTCGGGGGCATCGACTGCGACGGTCAATGGGACAACATATCTGGCTGCCGGTACTTATACGATTGCTTTCTATTCAACTAATGATGAACTTCTCGGAGTAAGCAGCTGTTCCGTTACCGTTGATCCCGCGTACGTCGGTACTGTACAGGCATCAGGCGAGGGAGGAGTATCGGGATTCGTCGAGAGGCTGTATTCTGTGGCTCTCGGACGCTCCTCGGATCCTCAGGGCAAGCAGGACTGGATCGAGAGTATCACTCTTGGCGGCAATACCGGTGCGGATGTTGCAAGAGGATTCCTCTATAGCCCTGAGCTTACCGCAAGGAATCTCACAAATGCCAATTTTGTAAGAACGCTCTACCGTACTTTCTTTAACAGGGAAGCAGAGGAGACGGGACTTAAGTCATGGGAGACTGTACTGGCTCAGGGCGGATCACGTCAGGAAGTTATCGAAGGTTTTATCAATTCCACGGAGTGGGCGAATCTCTGTCTCACTTTCGGCATACGCTCGGGAGGCAGCGGAACGCCCAATATCACCGTTTCTCCTTCTGAAGGGACCATAGGATTCTGTACCAGGCTTTATACGACTTGTCTCGTAAGAAATGCTGATACTGAGGGTCTTAACGCTTGGGCAGATCAGCTCGCGAATCAGCGTGACACCGGTACAGGCGCAGCTCACGGATTCTTTTTCAGTAATGAGTTCATCGGTCAGAATGTAAGTAACGAGGAATATGTTAACAGGCTTTACAGAACATTTATGGGAAGAGAGGCAGATGCTGACGGATTCAATGCATGGGTATCTCAGCTAAGAAGCGGTGTATCCCGCGAGGAAGTATTTAACGGTTTCTCTCAGTCGATCGAGTTCAGCAGGATCTGTGCTTCTTACGGGATAATAAGATAATAATTTCATCAGGGGGTAGGAATAATGAGGATAGATAGAAAGATAAAGGCGTTTGCATGTATCTTAGTTTCCGTAGTTTCTTTTGCATCATTTACGTTCTTTGTTCCACAGACAGATCGTAAAGTCCTTGCAGCCACAGAGGAGGAAACTTTCTGGCGTAGCCTCTCGACGGATTATTACTATGATCAGCTTACTGGCAGAGAAAAGACTCTGTATGAGAGATTTGACAGTGCATGTATGGATGCGCTCCTTTCCACAAGCACTCTTTCGTGCGTTCGTGTTGATGATCTTGAAGATCTCCGGTTCACCAGGGATGATGTTGATGTATTAGAAGGCATCTATTATGTTTTCAGAGGATCTAATCCCCAGTATTTCTTTATGGACGGAAAATCTTATATCTATTCAAAAGAAGGCTATCTGAGCAAGATCTATATCATTTTACATATTGGCGATAACGATTATAATTTCCAGTATGCTGCTGATCGGGAAGCTGCAAAGGCTGATATCAGAGCAATGTTTCTTGAATACGACAGTATAATTCCTTCTGATGCACGTCCTGAGACGATCGAAAGACTTGTTCATGATAAGATGTGCCGGGATATCGATTATGATTATTTTTTCTCGAACGCGATCCAAGAAGGGCAGACTATCGTTAGCGCGGTCAACGGTCTTACAGTCTGTAACGGTTATTCCATGATGTTTGAGGCTCTGATGAACCATTACGGTATTCAGTGCCTGTATGTATCCAGTTTGCCTCATGCATGGAATATCATCAATCTTCACGGCTACTGGTACTATGTCGATGTCACAAACGATGATCAGGATGACAACGGTATCTTATCTCTGTTCTATAACTGTTCTTCTGCACAGTTTGATCCCGATGATGAAAATTACATTATAGAGAGTCCGTTTGACAGTCTGGCCCCTCAGGTTATTTACGATGATCTTGACCAGGATCTTGGCGGATATTTCTACAGATATTATTCCGACCGGTATTTTTCCGTAGACGGTTATACATATTTTATCGTTAATGATTTTGATGATGTATACGGATATCTGGCTTTGCCTCTTTATGAGAGCACCACTATACCTGATCAGCTTACATATAACAACAGGACTTATAACATTATTGGTGCAGGGGAGCCTGTAGCGGATCCCGATACACCGAGTCTAGCCGATCTGTGTCTCGGCACATCATGGATCAATGCCACTGATGGGAACAACCGTTACGATAATACAACGTTTATAGAAATATTTGCATACTTTGATAACGGTACAGATACATCTGGTGAGTATTATCAGATAGAATATAACGGCAGTCTTATCTATACTTCGGAAAGAGGTCAAGGATGCGCATATCTCGGTATTTGGAATCCTTACGCTCCGATAACTGAAGTCGACGGGAATACATACCTTTCGTCGGGATCCTACAAGATAAGTTTCTTTGACGGTAACGGTGATCTGATCGTGGAAGATACTGCGATCGTAACTGCACCTTTTGTAGAAAACGATCCCGTAACGCCCGTAGAAACAACACCGGCAGGAGGGACTTCATCATCTGAAGAAGCTCCCGTCGTCCCGGGTTCAGACTCAGGCTCCGGTCCTTCGTCAGATTCCTCATCAGGTAATGTAACCACTGATATTACTGCTACACCTGCTCCCGGAACCGAGACAGGCGTCGCAGGATTTGTCGAGAGACTTTATACCATAGCTCTTGGCAGAGCATCGGATCCCGCAGGTAAGCAGGACTGGATCGACGCGATCACACTCCGTGGCAATACCGGTGCCGATGCAGCCAGAGGATTCCTTTATAGTCCGGAATTCCTTAATAAGGCAGTATCCAATGAAGAGTTCACGGCGATCCTTTACCGTACTTTCTTTAACAGAGAACCCGATCAGGCAGGCTTTGATGCCTGGGTCAACGCTCTGAATAACGGTGCTTCCAAGCAGGATGTCATCGAGGGATTCATCAATTCCACCGAGTGGGCGAACCTCTGCCTGACATTCGGTATAAGAAGCGGAGGCACGGGAGTTCCAAATATTGAAGTACAGCCCAGTCAGGGAACGATCGATTTCTGTACCAGGCTTTATACCACATGCCTTGGCAGAAATGCCGATCAGAATGGTCTGATGGCATGGGCGTCCCAGCTTGCCAATCAGCGCGACACCGGTACAGGCGCAGCTCACGGTTTCTTTTTCAGTAATGAGTTCATGGGTCAGAATGTTAGTAACGAGGAATATGTTAACAGACTCTACAGAACATTTATGGGAAGAGAGGCAGATGCCGACGGATTCAATGCCTGGGTATCCCAGCTTAACAGCGGCGTATCCCGCGAGGACGTTTTTAACGGATTCTCTCAGTCGACAGAGTTTGCCCGGATATGTGCATCCTACGGAATCGTCAGGTAACATATGGACGATCAGACGACATTTCTCCTCAGAAGCTTCGGCCTCGATTACCGAAAGATCTCCGCAGGCTATATCAGGCATCTTCTTGAGGGAGTCATCCGTCGCTATAAACTCTTTAACGATATCCCTTATGAGGATTATGTAAGGCTTTTACACGGATATCTGCTTTCTGTCGGTGAGGATAACGATATCGATCTTCTGAGAAAGTCGGAATCTTTATGGGGAGATGATGTCCTTACACGTTGGAATGAAGCATATTCAGATGTTTCATCCAGGAATAAAGCCCGTAAAGAATTCGAGAAGATGTTTGAGCCGAAGCTGTCTAAGCTCGGAAATGAACTGCAGACTTACGAGAAAAGACGAATAGCGTTTGATCCGATCGTTCTTATCGCATCACTTCTTGCATGTCTTCTGATCCTCGTACCTTTTATCTTTGTAGAGGATCTCGTTACCGATATCGAGGGATTTTACGGATTACCCTTTATCCTCGGCGTTTTATCAGGCGGGATCGCTGTCCTGCGTTGTTCTTTTCTGTATCCCCGCGGGATAATAAGAGAATACCGCGGGATCCGTTACACCGGTATCGGTGTTCTGATCGGTGCTGCTTGTATACTGATCTCATTATCCATTCCGAAAGTGTTTCCCGATCAAACTTATACAAGATCACTCTCGAGTCTCTTTATCTGTATACCGCTTACGGTGGGACTGTATTTTTGCAGTTATAATACCGGACTTAAAGAACTGATAAGATGTAAGACCTGCCTCAAAGGAACACTTCACAAGATCTACAGGTATAAGGCTCCGACTTATGCGGGAAGGGCACGCGGATATGGTGAACCAACATATTCAGTAACTTATGAATATGACGGGATAACCTATAATAAAGATGTATCGTCACTTAAGGATTTTCCGTTTCTGGCGCTTAAAAAGCATAATGATAACGAGAGCGTTAAAGTATGGATAGATCCGGATCTTCCAGATATCTTTTCACTTCACAGGATGATACCGCCTTTTGCTCTTGCAGGACTTCTGATGGCTTTGGGAACCATGGCACTGGGTGTCATCTGTTTAATATTCCCGGAGATAGCGTGAGGTAAGGCTCATGGATTATCAGAATTGCTGGCAGATCCTCGGGATAGAAAGGACTAATGATATAAAAGCCATTAAGAAGGCTTATTCGGAACTTGCCAAAAGATACAATCCCGAAGACGATCCCGAGATGTTCGGGAAGGTCCATAACGCTTATAAACATGCACTTCTGATCGCACGATCACCCGACTTTTCCTATGAACAAACGAAAGTCAGGACTTCTTCCGATAAAGAGATCAATGATCAGGCAGAAGAAGAGGATACTGAGGATAAAGCTGATCCTTATGACTTTACTGATATCGATGCCGGCAGGATCCATACAGATCCGTTGATGCTTGCCAAAGAAAGACTGGTTTACTTCCGTCAGAATAATAAGGCTGATTCGTATCCTGTCCTGAGTTCGATGAAAGAAACAGAGTCAAGACGACTCGCACGCGAACTTCTTTACCGGTATATAACGTTGGCTTCTGTATCGAATGACACGGATTATCTTCTTTTATACTTTGATGAGCCGATAACTCAGATGTTCGGACATGACCCGAGATTCCGTAAATGGCTTGCCGCATCTTTATCGGGTTTTAACGGGGAGTCTGACGATCCGTTAATAAGATCATATATCGACGAGCTGGCTAATGCTCCATCTTTGATGAAATGGAATAGTAATCTGGAAAATAAGGTCAGGGATAAGATGCGGGAGATGCCTTATAAGCTTATCATTCCGTTAATAGGGATAATTCTCCTTATTGTCATTGTAATCATCATAAAGGCTTTTTTCGGTCAGGCGTTCTGAGTCCGTGATACGACCTTTTTTGGTAAAAGTCTTGACTTTATAATTTGTTACATCTATAATTTCTAGGCACTTCAAAAATACGGTGGGATTAGTTCAGTTGGTAGAGCGCCAGTTTGTGGCACTGGATGTCGTGGGTTCGAGTCCCATATCCCACCCCATTTTTTTACCCTAAAATACTGGGGTGTAGCCAAGGGGTAAGGCACGGGTCTTTGACTCCCGCATTCGTAGGTTCAAATCCTGCCACCCCAGCCATATGATCCATTAGCTCAGTCGGTAGAGCACTTGACTTTTAATCAAGGGGCCTGGGGTTCGAACCCCCAATGGATCACCAGACGAAAATATATCCTTGTTCGATTCAGTCCTCGACGCATGCGTAACTGATTATGAACAAGGATATTTTTATGCATGCGTCTGCGTAAGAAATCTCACAGGGATATATTTTCCCGAAGTGCGGAAGTCCGCGCTCAGGCTTTTATTCGTTTTTGTATTTTATTTTGTTATTCTAGCAATATATGGATAAAAGTATTTAGAAATTATAAAGATAAATTTTTTGATTTGACATTCAAATTGTTTTCAATTAATGTAAATTTACATCAAATTGGTAAGGGGATATCTATATGAGAAATTATTTAATGATTCATGTTTCAGTTTGCTTTGATGAATATTTTACGGTTTCGATTCCAGTTACTGTACCCGAAAGTGTTGATTATTAAGAGCCTCTGAAATTATTCTTAAATATTCCTTAATTCGCTTAAAACCGCTTGATTATGAGTGTTTTGATTAATACAATCTAACAAAAATATACAGAAGGAAAGGGATTAGATCATGGATAAAACAGTAAGATTAAAAGCTATTAGCATTATATGTTCGATCATAATCATAATTGTGTCTTTTCCGGTTATGGCTTCCGGGGAAACTGCTCTGACCATCGAAGAAAGGCGTTCTTCTATAGTTATTCACGAAGGTGAATCTCTTCAGCCGGAGGGACGTCAGCCAGAAGCATATTATTGTTTCACAGTCGAACATGAGGGTTATTATACTATAACCGCCGAGAGTGCCAGTTGTGATACTGTTTTATATTTGTACAGATCTAACGGTGTTTTTTTGTGTGTAAATGATGATTCTAACGGTACGAATTCAAGCATCGCACAATATCTGGAAACCGGCAGCAAATACTATATTAAAGCTACATCTACCGGTGGAGGGGCTCTCAGAAATTATACAGTATCCCTTAAAGCTATATGGCATGACATGTATGTTACATATAATGGTGCAACTTATACCTGCAATGATGGAGAGTGCCCTGCAGAAATACATCCGCAGGATGATTGTC
>JAFZWN010000028.1 GCA_017617295.1 Clostridiales bacterium
AAATTGTAATCGATTATTCCCCCGGGAGGAGTTTTAACATTTCTCAGCATTGTTGGTAAGAGTCCATAATTGTAATCAGATAATCCTCGATAAAAAGATTTAATACCATTATCCGGTTCTTTATGCTCTGATTTCGGAAGCTCTTGACCAACTTCGAATATCATTATACTGGCTAATAACATACACTGAGTATCTATAAGTATTCCCTTATCAGAATCAGATAATTGAGCAGAATACTCAAATAATCTCCTATTAGAATCATTATCGATTTTTAACGTTGAATTAATGATATTTGAGCGATCACTTTTATTTGTTATAACAGACCACGCAAGTTCTTGGTCGAGATACACTGATTTAAAATAGTTAAATGACGTTTTAAACACTCTGGCAAAATCATTCCAGTCAAATGATTTGCTCTTGATTTTTCCGAATATTTCTTCTGTCTTACCGGGGATTGAATAATACTGTCTAATAGCCGGTATCTTTTTTATCGATTCATGAAATTCTATTACTGATTCCATAAAAGCACACATAATTCAACTCCGTTAATGAATAATATGATTCAGTTTAATTGTATCATAATCTACCTGATTTACCTTGATTCTATGCTCTTGAAGTTATCCTGCGCAGTATATTGACCGCCTGCACATCAGAGGGTAAAATATATGCATAAAGAGGCTCTACCTTTTGGCGGTTGTCCTCATTTTAGATCAATAAAAATGATCGTCCTCGGGAACAAATTTGGGCGATCATTTTTTATTTCTCATCACTTTCGTGACCAGGGTGATCAATGCAATGACGAAGATTCCAAATTGAATTCCTGATCCACTAAGTTAAACTAAGTTAAACTAAGTTAAATATGACTGTCCCTTTTATGTCATGTGCCATGGTGTATATTCTAAGTATGCGAGGTGTAAGAACACTTCGCCTGGAACCGATATCATTGCTTTCGCTTAGAGGAGGAATTGTTTATGTATTGTCCCAGATGCGGAACTGAGATGGAAGACGGCGTATGCCATGAGTGTGGTTTCCCTGAAACAATGATCAGAGGGATCAGGATAAGAAGAGCAAGGATCAGACTGCGCACGGTCTGAGGGGGATTTTTTACCCCTTCTGCTTTCCTGCCATGCCCCAGTTTTCGAGGGGCGGCTCGTTGATCACGATGAAGATATCGGCGGGTTCGATACCGAGGCGGTCACAGACCTTTCCGGTTATCTTCTCGATGGCTTCCTTTTTCTGTTCTTTGGACCTGCCGGGGAAGATCGTGAGTTCTATTATCATGAAGTTACCGGTCTTTCCCTCGGGGATCTCGAAGTTGCCTTCGTCGTATTCGTTAATCCTTTGAAACCTGTCCCAGTCGGCTATGCCGAGAGACTCGATCAGGGCTTCGTGAACGGAGTCCAGCAGGGTCTTTTTGTATTCGGGGCTATTGCCCTTTCTAATGTCTATCCTTACCAATGGCATATTGACCTCTATTCTGCCGTGAATACGACGCTTACGGTTATCCTGCTGTTTTCCTTTACCGAGGCGGATATCTTTCCTTTGTGGTTCTCGGTGATGGCTTTTGCTATGGACAGTCCCAGACCGTGGCCTCCGGTGGCGGAGTTTCTTGAGCTGTCGGCCCTGAAGAACCTGTCGAACATGTGACGGGTGTCTTCGTTTGTTATGTTGCCGTCTGTATCGTTAGTGACCTTGAGGGTTATGGTCTTTCCTGATCTGGTGAGCTTCAGTTTTACCTTGCCTCCTTCGGGGGAGTACTTCATGGCGTTATCCAGGAGTATGGATACCAGACGCTCCAGGGAAGAGCGGTCTCCGGTCAGCGTTATATCGGGGGAGATATCGGTCTCGTATGTCTTTTTGCCGGAGAGTGCGACTGCCTTGAACGGATCCGCAGTCTCGGTGACGAGCTTACTGAGATCCACTTTCTCCTTTACCGTGACATTTGCCGATTCATCCATCCTGGAAAGATATACCAGATCGTTTGTCAATTCTGTGAGCCTTCTTACCTGAAGCTTGATGTCTTCGGTCCATTCGTTGTCGTCTCCGAGTTCGGATTGAAGGACGTCTGTGTCAGCATTTATTATCGCCAGAGGGGTCTTGATCTCATGGCCCGCGTCGGTGATGAATCTCTTCTGTTTCTCGTAGCTCTCGGATGCGGGGCGTACGATTATTCCGGAGAGGAGAAGTATCAGGGCGAAGACCACGGCCATGCCGATACCCGAGACCGTAAGGGATGCGGTACGAAAGCTCCTGTAATTCTCGAGGGATCTGCTGCAGTCCAGGAATATATAACGGCTTCCTCCGTTCTCCTCTGATACCAGGTATCTGTAGTTATCGAGGAATCCGGATGTCTTTTTGCCTTCTCTTACTTCGAATGCGTATCTTATGGCGGTATCGGTATCGATCATGAAGATGGATTCGGTATCAGTCTCGGTGGCTTCTCCGTTACCGTTTATGAATACCGAGAAATACCTGGCGGCGAAGATATCTTCCGCGGACATGTTATCGGGGAGGGTGGGGACTCTTCCGATCCCGCCCGGCATGCCTTCGGGAGGAAGGGGGTCTCCTTCTGCCGGAGGGAGTTCTCCCTGCGGGGGTTCGCCCTGGTTTCTAAGCTCGAATATACCGCCGTTTTCGGCCAGGCGCTGAAGCTGGGCGTCTGAATCGTTAAGGACTTTCCTGTAGTTTATTATGTTCATGCCGCCTATTATTACTGCCAGTACCAGGAGCATCGACAGCATCGAGAGGACTATGAATTTTGTCCGGAGCTTTCTGATCATGGATCTTTTTCCTCCAGGGCATAACCCTGGCCTCTGTATGCCCTGATAACGGTAGCCGAACCTATGGCTTGAAGCTTCTTTCGAAGATACGAGAGGAATGTCCAGACAACGCTGATGTCGGCGTCGGAATCTATTCCCCAGATACGGTCCATGAACCTCTCGGCGGATATGAGAAGTCTGGGATTGTTCATGAGATATTCCATCATCTGGTATTCCTTGCCCGAGAGTTTGACCGTGTCCTTGGGACCCTTGAGATCGCAGGTGGTGCGGTCGAGAGTGAGATCTCCGAACTTTAAGATGTTATCGCCTTTGGCGGCCTGTACCCTTGTCATGGCGCGAAGCCTGGCCAGGAGTTCCTTGCTGTCAAAAGGCTTGGTCAGATAGTCGTTGGCGCCGCTGTCCAGGCCCTCCACCTTATCGTCCACCGTACTCTTGGCCGTTAACATGAGGACCGGAGTAAGATCTCCCGATCTTCTTATGGTCTTAAGAAGAGTGATGCCGTCCATTTTGGGCATCATGATATCAAAGATCGCGGCGTCGTATTCTCCCGTCTTCATGTATCTCAGAGCCTCCTCGCCGTCGTAGACGGGATCGACCGAGAAGTTGTTCTTGGTAAGTATCGCGGTGATCGCTTTTGATAGGGATCTCTCGTCCTCAGCCAGGAGGATACGCATGTGAAACGCCTGCCTTTCGCTCTTTTTCAAAAATTTTATCACGATTTAAGTTTCATTTTAAGTTTGCCTTTTATCATGGGCTCAGAAACAGTGAAGGAGAAGGACCATGAAATACACGGAGCTATTCGAGAGATATGAGATGAAGTTCATGCTCGGAAAGGAGCAGAAAGCGCTTCTTATAAAGGCCATGGACGGACATATGAGGCTCGATTCCTACGGACGGACCACCATCCGTAATATCTACTTCGATACGTCCGACATGAGGCTCATAAGGACGTCTCTTGATAAGCCCGTGTATAAGGAGAAGCTTCGCATGAGAAGCTACATGAGAGTCGGCGAGGACGACATGGTATTCGTCGAGATCAAGAAGAAGTTCAGTGATGTCGTCTATAAGAGAAGACTGGCACTGCCGGAAAAGGAAGCGATGCTATGGCTTAACCGTGAGATCGAGAGACCTCTTGATACACAGATAGCAAAAGAGATCGATTATATGCTCGGATATTACGGGGATCTCGCCCCCGCATGTTTCCTCTCATACGAGAGGGAGGCATACGAGGATATGAGCGGGAGCGATCTTCGGATCACTCTCGATGAGAATATCACGGCGCGTGACCGGATGATGTCTCTGACACTGGGAGCCTGGGGCAGCCGAGTCATGCCACCCGAACTGACCCTTCTCGAGATCAAGAGCTCGGGCTCGTATCCGATGTGGCTCGTCAGGTTCCTGTCGGATAACGGGATAAGGAAAACGTCGTTTTCAAAATACGGGGAATACTACAGTAAAGTCCTCTTGCGTAAGGCGGAGGAACATGAGATGAAGGGAGGACTCCTCTATGCTTAACGATATCTTTCAGGGGCTCTTTGAAAGCAGTACCCTTTCAACGGCAGATTTCCTGGTATGCATCTTTGCGGCCCTGGCACTGGGGCTCCTTATCGCACTGGCATACAGGTTCAGAAGTGAATCGACACCAAGCTTCATGATGACCCTCGCTATACTTCCGGCTCTGGTGACTGTCGTGATCATGATGGTCAACGGCAACATCGGAGCCGGGGTAGCGGTCGCAGGAGCATTCAGCCTTATCCGCTTCAGATCCGCCCCGGGATCTGCGCGAGAGATCGCGGCTATATTCCTGGCTATGGGAACGGGACTTATAACCGGGATGGGATATATCGCTTATGCGGCATTGTTCGCCATAATAATGTGCGCGGCCCTCATGATCTATACCGCCACGGGATTCGGATCGCCCTCGGCCGATAACAAGAGGGTGCTTCGTATCACCATCCCCGAAGATCTCGATTATGCGGGCGTCTTCGATAAGACTTTCGATGACTATACGAGCAGGAGAGATCTCGTGTCGGTAAAGACATCCAATATGGGAAGTCTGTTTAAGCTCCGATACGATATCGAGCTTCGTGACGGGGTCAGCGAGAAGGACTTCATAGATCAGCTTAGGACCCGTAACGGCAACCTCGAGATCTCGATGTCCATGGGCGAGAAGGAGGCCCCTTCTGAGCTCTGATATACAGGGTTTACGCTGATTTGTCTATATTCACCAAAAATATCTGCCCAAGCCCGTAAAATTGACTAAAAGGCTCTTTATGTATAAAATAAGGCGATGCTTTCTATATATAAAAATATAGGAGCATCGTTTTTTGTAAAACAGACTCCTTCCGAAAGGGGGATAAAACGGGAGACTGTTAGCGCCGGGACCGTAATTGGTTGACGAGGTTTGGCAGTTATCGAAAGATTCGGCGGATTCTGCCACGGCTTAGCTGAGGGCCGTCAGAGAGAAATGAAAAAGCAGAATTAACACTGTAACAGAGGTTCTCTCGACTCCTGACAAAAGACAGCATATCAGGGCTGTCAGGCATTTGAGGAGAAAATAATAATGAGAGTTGTAATTCAGGACGATTATTCAAAGATGTGTAAGTGGGCTGCGGACTATATCGCGGCTAAGATAAATGCCCATAAGGAGGACAGGCCTTTTGTACTCGGTCTTCCCACGGGATCTTCCCCTATCGGCGTATATCAGGAGCTCGTTAAGAAGAATCAGGCAGGCGAACTGTCTTTTGCCAATGTCGTTACCTTCAACATGGACGAGTATCTGGGACTGCCTCACGAGCATGACCAGAGCTACTGGTACTTCATGCACGACAATCTGTTCGATCACCTTCTCGACATGAAGCCCGAGAACATCAACATCCTTAACGGAATGACAGACGATCCCGAGGGGGAGTGCGCAAGATACGAGGAGAAGATCGCTTCCTACGGCGGCATCGACCTGTTCATGGGCGGTATCGGAGTAGACGGTCACCTCGCATTCAACGAGCCCTATACTTCCCTTGCTTCGAGAACGGGTGTCAGGGATCTGACGACAGACACAAGGATCGTTAATTCCAGATTCTTTGGAAACGATCCCGAGAAGGTTCCTTCCCAGGCTCTTTCCGTAGGTATCGGAACAGTCACCGATTCGAAGGAAGTCCTCGTTCTCATCTCCGGTCACAACAAGGCAAGAGCTCTTGCCGCTACCGTAGAGGGCGGAGTATCCCAGAAGTGGACATGTTCGGCTCTGCAGATGCATAATGCGGCCATCATCGCCTGCGACGAAGCTGCCTGCGGCGAACTTACCGTTGACACATATAAGTATTTCCTGGATATCGAGAAGAAAGAAAGACTTTAATTTTGGAGGAAATTTATGTATAAGATCACCGATCTTTACGATCTCGATCACACACTTGCCAAGGACTATCTCCTGGGATTTGAATATCCCTGGGAAGCTCTGAAGGGCATAAAGGATTTTATCCTCGCGCTCGGACCCACTTTAGGTCCCGACTACGAGGAAGTCTCCGAGAACGTATGGGTACATAAGACGGCGAAGGTATTCCCTTCAGCTTATCTCGGTTCTCCCTGCATCATCGGACCCGAGACGGAAGTAAGACACTGCGCGTTCATCAGAGGATCCGCTCTTGTCGGCGCCAACTGCGTTGTAGGTAACTCGGTCGAGCTTAAGAACGTCATCCTTTTCGACCACGTTCAGACCCCTCACTATAACTATGTAGGCGACAGTATCCTCGGATACTATTCCCACATGGGTGCGGGATCCATCACGTCGAACGTCAAGTCCGACAAGAAGCTCGTAGTCGTACATAACGGCACGGCGCAGATCGAGACCGGTATCAAGAAGTTCGGAGCCATGCTCGGCGACTATGTCGAGGTCGGATGCAACAGCGTTTGTAACCCCGGTACGGTCATCGGAAGGCACAGCAATGTCTATCCCACTTCATGCGTAAGAGGCGTTGTTCCCGAGAACAGTATCTTCAAGGATAACGGCGTGATCGTTACAAAGCACGACTGAGAAAAGAGGAGACAATAATAATGGGTAAGTATTTCGGAACCGACGGCTTCAGAGGTGAAGCCAACAAGAATCTCGATTACGAGCATGCGATCAAGATCGGACGTTTCCTGGGCTGGTACTACGGCATCAGGCTCGGCAAGAAGGCAAAAGTCGTAATCGGCAAGGATACGAGAAGATCGAGCTATATGTTCGAGTATGCTCTGTGTACGGGCCTCATGGCTTCCGGCGCCGACGCATATATCATGCACGTAACAACGACGCCTTCCGTTTCCTATATCGCAAGGGTAGACGACTTCGACTGCGGCATCATGATCTCCGCATCGCACAACCCCTTCTACGATAACGGCATCAAGCTCCTTAACGGCAACGGCGAGAAGATGGATGAAGAGACGATCCTTCTGGTCGAGGACTATATCGACGGTAAGATCGAAGTCCCTATGGCCGAGCGCGATCAGATCGGAAGAACGGTCGACTATGTTGCAGGACGTAACCGCTACATCGGCTACCTGATCTCCATGAGCAAGTACAGCTTCAAGGGCAAGAAGGTCGGCCTCGACTGCGCCAACGGTGCATCCTGGGCTATCGCCAAGGGCGTTTTCGATGCTCTGGGTGCCAAGACATATGTCATCAATGACAGCCCCGACGGCTTCAACATCAACACCGATTGCGGAAGCACACATATCGAGCACCTTCAGAAGTTCGTTACCGAGAACAGGCTCGACATCGGCTTCGCATACGACGGAGACGCTGACCGCTGCCTCTGCGTAGACGAGAAGGGCAATGTCGTAACGGGTGATCACATCCTCTATATCTACGGTACATACATGAAGGAAAGAGGAAAGCTCATCAACAACAAGGTCGTAACGACAGTTATGTCCAACTTCGGTCTTTACAAGGCTCTCGACAAGGTCGGCATCGAATACGAGAAGACCAAGGTCGGCGACAAGTATGTTTACGAGAACATGGTCCAGACCGGCAACCGTATCGGCGGCGAGCAGTCCGGACACATCATCTTCTCCAAGTACGCCACAACGGGTGACGGTATCCTCACTTCCCTGAAACTCATGGAAGTAATGCTCGCCAAGGAGAAGCCCATGAGCGAGCTCGCAGCTCCTGTCGTCTTCTACCCTCAGGTACTGAAGAACGTCAGAGTAAAGAGCAAGCCCGACGCACAGAACGATCCCGACGTACAGGCTGCAGTAGCTAACGTTACAAAGGAACTCGGCGACAGCGGCAGGATCCTCGTTCGTGAGAGCGGCACGGAGCCCGTCATCAGGGTCATGGTCGAGGCAGGATCCGAGGAGATCTGCGAGAAGTACGTTGATTCCGTTATCGATGTCATCGGGGCAAAGGGTCACCTCGAGAGCTGATAACATTCATTAAATGAATATATAAAAGAGGATCGCTCCGTCGAAGCGGTCCTCTTTTTTGTGCTCTTTTGGTCGTTCCACGGCGATCCCGTTCGGTTTTAACTTAGTCATTTGATACATAATGACTGAATTGGAAGCAGATTGACGAAGTTGATAACGGATAAGCGGACATCGTTATAAAGGCGTGATATCAGCCAGCTGTCCCGGTTAAATGATCTTCAGATTATATACACTGTACAAACAAGTTTGATACGTCTCTCGCCCCCTGTTTGACACACTTTTCATTAAAACCGCGCTTGCGATAATATATCAATTGATATTTAATTAGATAAGGGACAGGTATGCAGGGACGGATATTCGGAGGATAGGATATGACAAGACCTTGTATCAGATGCGGTTCCATTTTTTTGGCTATTGCGCTCTCGGGAACATTTCTTATAAGCGGCTGCTCGGGGAAGAAGCAGGATGACACTCCCGCGGTAATGGATGAGGCGGGACTGGTATTGAGCGGTGTGATGCCCGATACGCTTCCCGAGGGGCTTTCCTGGTACGATTTTAAAGAGGATACATCCCTGTTCGATCTTTTCGACGGTATGTATGACAATTACATGGTCAATAACGGAAATATCGTGGTAAGAGGAGACCGTACCTGGGTGTACGTATCGGAATACGGATTCGACTCGTCAACGGATCATCTGATCTCGATCGATGATAACGGACAGATCGTTACCGACGAAGTGATAGGGGACGATCTTTACGTGGTAAGTTTTCTTCAGGGTGAGAACCTCTATATGAGAGGTATGGATTATACTACCGGCGATGACATGATCTACAGAGTCGATGAGGAGACGGGAACGATCGATGCGGATGACGGCGTGGATCTCGCGGACTTCCTGTCGCCGTCGGATTATGTCGTTTCGGATGAGTTCTCGGGAGAGGATCTTGTATTTCTTGTCTCCGGAGGTAACTACGGTGATACATATAAGATAGTTGTCGGAGACCTCACTTCGGGAAGCGTTAAGAATACCGTGGAACTTGAAGATATCGAAAGGCTCTATAACATAGAGTGGCTCGAGGGCATGATGTGTGCCGGGACCGGTAAGGCCGTAATATGGGGAGCCACTTCCTCCAATAATGATTTTGCGAACACAAGATATGTCGTTGTCGATCTTACGAGCGGTCAGACGAGCGCTCTGGATGAGAAGGAATACATCAACATCCCTTTGCGTAACCTGTCCTCATTCGGAGGAAGGCTCGTAAGCATTACGGATGCAGGCGTATATCAGATAGACCTCGATAACGATACCTGCAGTCTCCTGCTGTCTTTTAACTGCAGTAACTGTAACAGATATCTCGTCAATAATTCGGAACTGAAATATGTTGATGACAACAGGCTCGTGTTCTCGTATTTCTCGCGTGAAGCAGCGGTCGGTCAGCTTCATAATGCCATCTGCGAATTTCGAAGGAGCGATTCGTATCCCGCGGCCGGAAAGACGGTTCTGACCGTGGCCTCGACCGAGGATCTTGATTACAGTATCTCCGAAGCGATAATGAGGTTCAATGATACGAGCGATACGGCGTTTCTGCTGTTTGACGGCAGATACAAGGCAAATAACGAGATCGACTATTCGAACAGCAGCGACACGGATACTGCAGTGCTCGGAGTACTCGGCTCATATGCATCCGTATCGGATCGTCTGGCTATGGACATTATATCGGGAAACGGCCCCGATATCCTGATAAGCAGCGGTGCCAACGAGAGGCTCTCCAGAAGTGAGTATTTCCTCGATTTGAGCGATATCGCTGATTCACTGAACGGCAGCGCATACTTTATGAACGCCATCGAGGCCTCGAGATATAACGGCGCTCTTTACCAGTTTCCGATCGGGTTCTATGTCGACGGCTTCATGTCGTCTTCGGACAGCTTCGGCGGCAGGAACGGAATGACTTTCGATACATATGACGGGATTGTCGATACAGTATGTAACGGTGCCGATCCCGTGTACGACCATCAGCTTTCTTATTCAAGGACGGAAGTGGCCACGACGCTCTTTGCCAACATGCATGAACTGTTTATAAGTGACGGCAGGATCGATGTCGGAAACGATGCTTTCAGGGCGATACTCGACTACTGCAAAGATCTTCCTTCGGAACCGGGAGTGACCGATGAAGATCTTAACGAACGCTACGAGGATTATATGTATGAATGCGAGAACCTCCCTGTCGTTATGGACAGATTCGACGGGTTTGATCAGTTCGAGAGGAATTGGGAGAGGTTTGGCGATATCACGATATGCGGCCTGCCGTCAGTCGACGGAAGGAGTGCTTCGGTAGGTTCGGATCTGGCCGTGTCGATCTCTTCGCAGAGCGAGGATCAGGAGGCATGCAGGGCATTTCTCAATATCCTTCTGACCGAAGACATCCAGCGCTCGATACAGGACTGTATCCCGGTAAGCAGGGATGCTGCAAGGGAATTGTTCGTCGCGGATATGGAAGAGAGCAACCGCTGGATCGAGGAAGGCGGCTATGGCGAGGAGTTCGGGGTAAGGCCTTACGATCTGTCTCTCGCCGACAGATATGTGGAGCAGGTCTCGCTCGCTACCACTTCGAGCTTTGTCGATAACAGCATAGCACTCATAATTTACGAAGAAGTTCCCGGATACTTTGAAGGGCAGAAGACTTTTGATGAGGTGGTCGGGATAATTAACGACCGCGCACAGACGGTACTGGATGAGAGGAACTGATCAGTTAAGCAATATGCCTTAAGAAAACGGCGTCTGTCAATGATCAGAAGATCCTTGTCATGACAAGGTAAAAAGCGTAAAGGACGATAAGCATAGCGATGTTTATTATCGTGAAAGCCGGAAGATACGAAGGCTTCTTCTCGCCTTTTGCCGCCGGCAGAGCTGCATAGAACTTATAGGTTATAAGGCTTGCCATGCTCGCGATGAGAGTACCGAGCCCCCCGAGGTTCGTTCCGATGACAAGAGCCTTTCCGTCACCGGTAAATGCCGACAGGAGCATCGCGGCGGGAACATTACTTATCACCTGCGAAGCAAGTACTGCGGTAAGAACGGGAGATCTGTCCACGATCTTTGAAAGGGTATCGCTTACGGCGTCGAGACGCCCCAGATTACCTATCAGAACAAAGAAGAACACGAAGGTCAGAAGGAGTGCATAGTCGACTTTGGTAAAAGCCTTTCGGTCAATCACGAATACCGCTGCCGCGATCACTCCGAGCATTATGAGCCAGTGGATGACACCACATACGCAGAGTACTGCCAGAGCAAAAAGTCCGACATATAAGAGCAGCTTGATGCGGTCGGGTGCGGCTGCCGCCTGCTTTTCTTCCCGGAGAGTGTTTCTGCTCCTGCAGAGAATGAACACTAGAACGGCGATCAGTATAAGGGATAAAGCCGTATAGGGAAGCATAAGCCTTATAAAGCCTCCCATCTCCATATCATACTTTGTATAAAGATAGAGGTTCTGAGGATTGCCTATAGGGGTCATCATGCTGCCGAGGTTCGCCGCGACAGTGAGCATGATGAGAGTGAACATGAGCTTTTTGCTGTCCTTGAAATTCCACAGTACAGCTATGGCAAACGGCACGACTGTAACAAGAGTCACGTCATTAGTAAGAAACATCGACAGAAAGAATGAGAACACCACAAGGAGCATCGATACGCTTCCCGCCGACTTCACCTTATGAAGAAGCTTTGACGTCAGATAATCGAAAGTTCCGATCCTGACCATCGCGCTTACCGTGAGCATCAGGCTGAAAAGGATCGCCAGCACCCGGAAGTTGATATAGCCGATATAAGAAGGATCGGGATGTATGACAAAACACGAGGCCGCTGCCAAAAGCCCCGAGATATATAGTATTGGATCTTTCTTTATATGTTTCTTCAAACTTTTCACGGCAGGTATTATAGCATTTTTCTCCGAACTGTCCATGAGGAGAAGAGACTGTGTATTTTCTAGGTTGAATATATCCTATATAAATGATAGTATGAGGGCAGTAAAGGAGGTGCTTTTATGCAGATAGATACTAATACGGTCATCTCCATGACCGAGGCCAATCAGAACTTTTCCAAAGTCGCCCGCCTCGTTGACCATTACGGAAAGGCGGTAGTATTCAAGAATAATGCTCCCCGTTATCTGGTCATTGATTTCGCCGCCGCAGACAGGATCGACGGCGTCTCGACAGCCGACCTTCTGGTGGCAACGGACGAACTGATGGATAAATACGACGAAGCCTTCAAGGAACTTGCCAAATGATCGTCTTGTCTCGTGACCAGATACTGCTTTTACACACAGGATTGATAAAAAGGTACGGAGGCATTCACGGGGTTCGTGATGAATCATTGCTGGACTCTGCGTTGAATGCTCCGTTCCAGTCTTTCGGTGATCAGGAATTCTATCCGACTATCGTTGAAAAAGCAGCCCGCCTCGGATTCGGGTTGATCAAAAACCATCCGTTCTGTGACGGTAACAAACGGACAGGAGCAATGGTAACCTTGATGATGTTGAAACTGAATGCTGTTAATGTTGAAGCCGCATCGGAAGAAATTATAAAGATTTTCATGGGTGTTGCTTCCGGCGAGTTTGATGAAACAGATCTGGTCTTGTGGATCAAAGATCACATTATATAAATAATATATGGAATAATAATGATATACTAATTTGAAAAACAGGGGCAATCGCTTCGTGCGGTCGGAGGGAACGTAATGAAAAAAGGGTTGAGCGAGCGGCAGAGAACGGTGATCACATTTTTCTTCCTGGCACTTCTCGGGTGCATCATTGGATGGGTGTACGAGATGCTCTTCTACAGGATCGACATGGGTCACTTCATCAAGCGCGGTCAGGGCTTCGGTCCGTGGCTTCCGATCTATGGCTTCGGCGCACTGGGTCTGACATTTCTGGTATATAAGCGTAAGATCAATCCCGTGCTCCTGTTCTTTGCTTCGATGATCGGCTCGGGAATCATCGAATTTGCAACCGGCTGGTTCTGTTACCATTGCCTGGGAGGCCTGAGACTCTGGGACTATAACACCGAGATATGGAACTGGGGCAATATCGGAGGCTATGTCTGCTTCCGTTCCGTCCTGATCTTCGGCATCTTCGGATGCCTCTACGGAATGTTCGTCGTCCCCAAATACAAGGAACTCATCGCCAAGGCGAAGGATAAGACCCTCATAATAATCGCGTCGGTGTGCGCGGTGATCTTTTTCGCCGACCTGATCTACGGCTACGCGATCACGCCTCTTCTCAAGGTTCTCGGCTGAGAAAAAACTTTTACCTGTTTAAGGTTCATTTTAACTTACCCTGATAACATGCAGGCATAAGACCAAGAACGGGGGATAAAGAAATGAAACGCAAATACATCTTAACGATAGCGGCTCTCGCGGTCACGGCCGGCATGCTGGCTTCGTGCACCGAGAGTATCACCACCACTGAAACGACATCTTCAAGCGGACAGACTTCCATAGAGATAACAGATACATCATCTTCTGAAGAGGAGACATCCGCAGAGACTTCCGTGAGCGAACTCAGTTCATCCGTTTCATCCAGTTCAAGTGATTATTTTTCTGACAGGGATCTGGAGCAGACAGCCGATACCGAAGATGCAACCAGCTTCGATCTGAGCGACGGCACTGATATCGGGATCACGGAAGAAGGCGTATACGTTATAAGCGGCTCAGCCGAAAACGTTACGATAAAAGTCGATGCCGACGATGAGGCAAAGGTACAACTGGTCCTGGACGGCGTATCGATAACAAACGAGGACAGTCCCTGCATTTATGTACTTAATGCCGATAAGGTCTTTATTACGACGACAGATTCGGAGAACACCCTGGAAGTAACAGGGGAATTCGAGCCTGACGGCGACACGAATACCGATGCGGTCATATTTGCCAAAGACGATATCGTCTTAAACGGTCTTGGCACTCTTAATATAACCTCGACGGACAACGGCATTTCCTGCAAGAACGATATCAAGATAACGGGAGGAACGATCAATATCACATGTACGGGCGATGCGATCGAAGCCAAAGATTCCGTAAGGATAAGTGACGGTGTCTTAAACATCACTACCGGTAAGGACGGCATCCACAGCGAGGACGATGAAGACGACACGACGGGATTCGTCTATATCAGAGGCGGCACTCTTAACATAACCGCAGGCGATGATGCCATCCACGCAACGACATACATCACTATAGACGGAGGCACTTTTAACCTGACAGCAGCCGAAGGCATCGAAGGCACGGCGATATATATAAATGACGGAACGATAACGATCGATGCATCCGACGACGGCATCAACGCCGCTCACAAGTCTGATTCGATCTCGCCTCTGGTACAGATAAACGGCGGAACGATCACGATCGAGATGGGCGCCGGCGACACGGACGGCATCGACAGTAACGGAGACTTGATCATCAACGGAGGAACGATAAGCATAAACGGAATGTCCACTTTCGATTATGACGGCACGGCAGAGTTTAACGGCGGCACGATAATCGAAAACGGCACCGAGACCAATACCATTACAAACCAGTTCGGAGGCATGGACCCCGGCGGAGACGGTAACTTTCCGGGCGCCAGGCCTTCGGGAGACGGTGAACAGCCTGCGGGATATCCGCCTGCCGGCGGTATGCCTGACGGAGCTCCGGAAGGCTTCCCTGAAGGAGATTTCCCGGGCGGCGACTTCCCCGGAGGAGAAATGCCCGAAGGAGGCTTCCCGGGTCAAAGACCCGACGGAATGCCTGAAGGTGCTCCCCCTGACGGCACAAGACCTGAATGACCCAAGCACCGCGCGATCTGATCGCGCGGTATCTTATTGGAACTGTTAAGTGTTTGTTAATTATGCCTTGGGGTTGTGGTTCCATCCGAACGGGTGATGTAAAATCGAAGCACGGCAAAAACAGGTTTTTTGTCGTAAAGAATGATTCCGTATTTTTATATCGTTCAGACATCAAGAGGGGAGGTCTTATATGAAACGAAGCGGAAAATGGCTTGCTGTCTTATTGACAGTAGCTATGGTCTTTACAGTGATCTTTACAGATCCCGGCGCGAGAAAAGTACAGGCAATCACAAGGAGTCCGGATGCTGCCATAGAATGGTGTAATTCCGTTGTCGGGCAGCAAGTCGGAACCGGTGAATGTGTTGCTTTGATCGAGGCATATTACGAATGGTTTGGAGTGACTCCTTCAAACGTGGACGGAAAAGATTATGCAACAGCAGATCTTCCTTCCGGGTGGACCAGGGTTCAGGGGGGAACTCCGCAGAAAGGCGATATCCTGATATATACAGGCGGCCAATACGGACATGTTGCCATATACGAATCGGATACGGTTACATATCATCAGAACTTTGATAATACGAGGTATGTCCTTAAAGTCACAGGTATCAGATATGACGGTCTCACTAATCCTTATTGGGGATATATCCGCCCCTCTTATACTAATGATTCAAGACCGGAAGGATATGTCGGTTTCTGCGAGCAGAGAGATGATCAGCTGTATGTTTACGGATGGGCATTTGATCTTGACGATACTTCGAGAAATGTCGATGTCAATATTTATAGCGGCTCCGAGCTGATCGCCGCGATCAAGGCAGATAAGGTGTGTGAAACAGTAAATACCGCTCTCGGTGTTCCCGGAAACCACGGGTTTGAAGCTTATATAGATATCTCTCCGGGACGTCACACCATATATTTCAATGCAGTCAACAGTGAAGCCCCCGATAATCCTACGAGGATCGGAACAGAATCGGTATGTATCACGGCTCCCGGAGAAGACACAGGTTCGACCACGCTTTCGTCAACGGCTTCCGGAGTTGAAGGTTTTGTGGAGAGGCTTTATATTCTTGCCCTTAACAGAACCCCGGATGCATCTGGACGACAGAATTGGATCGACGCGCTTAATTCCGGAAGCCAAAACGGAGCAGATGTTGCCAGAGGTTTTCTGTACAGCCCCGAATTTATAAGTTCAGCCAGGACGAATGCGGATTTTGTAAGAATACTATACAAGATTTTCTTTGACCGTGAAGCTGATGACGGCGGTCTGTATGCATGGGTAAACGTTATGGGCACCGGTCAAACGAAAGGTGACGTCATCGAAGGCTTTATCAATTCATCTGAATGGACCAATGTTTGTATCGGATTCGGGATACCTTCAGGCGGAAACGGTGCACCGACAATAGAAGTGGAACCTAATCAGGATACCATAGATTTTGCAACCAGGCTTTATACTACATGTCTTAGCAGGAACGCAGATCAGAACGGTCTTATGGCATGGGCACTTCAGCTCGCAAATCAGCGTGATACCGGAACCGGAGCAGCAAGAGGTTTCTTCTTCAGTGAAGAGTTTACCCGGCAGAATGTTGGAAACGAGGAATATGTTACCCGCCTGTACAGGACATTCATGGGAAGAGAGCCGGATCAGGCTGGTTTTGATGCATGGGTCAGGCAGTTGAACAGCGGCGTATCCAGAGAAGAAGTCTTCAACGGGTTCTCACAATCACCGGAATTTACAGCCATCTGCAGTCATTACGGAATAATCAGAGGATGACCTCCATAAGTTAAAAAGATACAAGAATCATAGGAGCATGTGCGGTA
>JAFZWN010000029.1 GCA_017617295.1 Clostridiales bacterium
GTTCAGTAAATCTTGAATCAATAGTTTACAAAAACTTTGGTATACCATTTGCCCATCAGAAAGGATTTGGTATACAAAAACAAGGGAAAATGTATACCATATGGTCTCAAAAAACGGATATGGTATACAGATTTTCAAAAAACGTATACCAAATGCTCTGTAGAAGGCGTTTGGTATACATTATCTACGAAAAAAGTATACCAAACGCTCTCAACAAGCCGAATGGTATACCGCATCTCATCGGCCGGCTTAATTCATTCTTCAGATCCGCAGGCGCTGTCAAGGCTGGCTGAAGGCCGCCGCAATGCGGCTTACGGCCTTGACAGGACGAGCCTTACGGATCTGTATGATCAGTAATAAACCGGCCGGTGGAAGTTACCTATAAACTTACAGTTTTTGCCGTTTCGTGTAGTTATATGGGTAATTGTTACAGAGTAGTTTTACAAGCTTGGTTGCGCTTCCCTCGGATTCCGTGAAGAACCTTCTTTTTACCTTCATTGCAATATATAATTGTCGTATGGAAAAAGACCTTTTAAGTGAACTTCAAAGATATTCGGGATCCGATATGCTTCCTATGCATATGCCGGGACATAAGAGGAATCCTTCATTTGCAGGCGATGCGTTCAGAAGTGACATCACCGAGATCAACGGCTTTGACGATCTTCATGCTCCGCAGGGGCTCATAAGGGACATCGAGAAGAATGCCCGGAAGATATGGCAGGCAAAAGAAGCCTTTATCTCGGTCAATGGTTCAACGGCCCTGATCGAAAGCGCTATCTGTTCACTCGGGGATCGCGGCGGCAAGTTCCTCTTCTCTTCAGATTCACACATAAGCGTATGGCACGGATCCGAGATCGCGGGGCTCACCCCGGTCCCCTGCCCCTTAAAGACATCTGACGGGATACCGTTCTTCTCAGGCACGAACGAAGACGCTGCAGTAAGCCTTCTTCAAAACGATCCCGATATAAAGCTCGCTTTAATAACCACTCCGACTTATGAAGGTGTGATAACAGATACATCCCGGATAAAAAAGATAATGAACGAACGCGGCGGGTTTCTTATAGCTGACTGTTCGCACGGGGCTCACCTCGGTCTTGACCCGTATTTCCCGGAAAGACCAGATGCCGACATCGTCATAATGAGCACACATAAGACCCTTCACTCCCCCACCCAGACGGCGGTGGCGGCCGTGTATTCCGAGAGGATAGAGATCGGAAGGATCAGGCACTTCCTTAGTATATTTGAGTCCAGCAGCCCTTCCTATGTCCTGATGGGCGGGATCTGCAGGGCTCTTTTGGACATCAGAAGGTCGGGCAAAAGCTTATTCAGTAGCTGGACGGAAGGGCTTAAGGAAGCAAGAGAGAGGCTCTCGGGTCTGACGAACCTGTCGCTTTGGGACGGAGGCTCATTTTCTGATCCCTCTAAGCTCGTGATACTGACAAACGGCTGCATTAATGGAGGCGAACTTGCACAGATACTGCGAAGACAATACCGAATAGAGATCGAGGCTTCTTTCGAAGATCATATCATCGCCATGACAGGCATCGGCGATACACCCCCGACTCTCCTTAGATTCTGCGATGCGATGGAAAGGATCGACGGCTCGCTTGCCGTAACTTCCAAAAAGGAGATCGCCGCCCCCTTTATTATCACGGAACCTCCGGTATTCATGCTGCCGCTTGAGGATGCCCTTAGCCGGGAGAGCACGGCTGTTTCTTATAAAGATGCTGCCGGAAAGATCAGCGCCGAGTACATATTCCCCTATCCGCCGGGCATTCCTGCGATCGTGCCGGGTCAGCTGATAACGGATAGTATAGTAAGATACCTTATCAAGTCAGGATCATCCGGCATAAGGCTGAGGGTCGATCCCCTGCGCGATCCGGACGGTATGATAAAGATCTGCCGTTAAGATCTTAAAGCCTTACTCTATCTCATCCTCCGACAGATCATCGGTCCGCACTGCCAGAGCACACTCTATCCTCTTCTTGAAGAGCCTGCAGCCGTAATCGTAGACGCCGGTAATAGAACCGCTTCCGTGATAGGAATTAGCCGCGCATCCGCCGGAACAGAAAAGCTTGGCCCAGCAGTCTTTGCAAGCTTCGCGGGAATAGGCATTGACCTGGGCGAATTCATTCCGAAGTCCGGTATTCTCTATACCGTTCCATATATCACCCATCCTGCATTTGGGATCGCTTACGAACTGGTGGCACGGGAAAAGATCTCCCCAGGGAGTTACCGCCAGATACTCTGTGCCGGCTCCGCATCCCGATATCCTCTTATAGATACAGGGACCGCATGTAAGATCCAGCATATAGTGATAGAAGGTAAAGCCGTTGCCTTCCCGGTTCCTCTTTATCATCTCGCGGGCAAGTCTCTCATACTCGGACATAAGGATCGGAAGATCCTCTTCAGTAAGTGCCGAAGGGCTGTCCGGCGAAGCGACCACGGGCTCCATCGAAAGCTCCCTGAATCCCAGATCTGCCATATGAAGGATATCATTTACAAAATCAGTATTGAAATGGGTAAACGTACCTCTCATGTAATAGCTCTTGTCACCGCGCTTTTCAACGAAGCGCTTGAAGTTAGGGACTATCCGGTCGTAAGAACCTTCGCCTTTGGCGTCGACACGGAAACGGTCATTTACTTCCTTCCTGCCGTCGAGACTTAAGACAACATTATGCATCTCCTTGTTACAGAAATCGATGACGTCATCGGTGATGCCTATGCCGTTGGTGGTAAGTGTAAACCTGATATTCTTTCCGTGTTCCTTCTCGACGGATCTTCCGTATCTTACGAGCTCTTTAACGACTTCCCAGTTCATGAGAGGCTCGCCGCCGAAGAAGTCTATATCGAGGTTCTTGTGATAACCCGAGTTCTCGATCAGGAAATCAATGGCTCTCTTGCCGGTCTCATAGGACATCAGACCGCTCTTTCCCTTGAAATTCCCCTGTGCGGCAAAGCAGTAGGAACACTTGAGATTACATGTATGTGCGACGTGAAGACAAAGAGCCTTCAGCGTATATTTTTTCTTTTTGAGATCTATGGAGATGTTCTCATAACGGTCCGGGGCAAAGAGCCTGCCGTTTTCCTTGAGCGACTCTATATCCGAGAAACACTGGTCGATCTCTTCGGGAGTAACATCCTCACGGTCTTTATACTTATCGAGGATAAAGGTCTTTATCTCGTCTTTACTCTTCTCCTCATACATAGAGATCATGTCAAAAGCGACATCGTCCACGAGGTGGACAGATCCCGAGAAGACATCGAGGACTATATTCTTATCATCGAACTTAAAACAATGGACCACTTGATACTCCTTTTATAAGACATGAAAAAGGTCTCCTGATCTTCCGATCTTGAGACCTGCAGTTTCAATTACGAAGCGATTGATTACTTCTTTTCTACCTTCTCACAAGCCTGGTTTGCAACACCGCAAGATGTCTTGCATGCAGACTGGCAAGATGTCTGGCACTCACCGCATCCGCCGTTCTTGGCAGACTCTTTAAGGTCACGTGTCTTGACAGTAACGATTCTTGTCATTTTATGAGCCCCCTTGATCTTTTAATGCAATGATTATACTTTGTGAATGGCTTTAATGTCAACCTGGAAGCCTGGCGTTGTACCTGAAGATCTCCTCCCGGATATCGGGTGAGATCTCCCTAATGGCTTCCGCCGCCGGTCTTCCCGTATAGTACCCCTGTACGAGATCGGTACCGAGCTCGATACATGTCCGGAGTTCCGCTGATGTCTCCACGCCTTCAGAAAGGACGAGGAACTCATTCTCGTGAGCGAAATTAACGATATCCTTTACGAAATGCTGCTTCTGCGGGTTGTCCTGTATGCCTGACAGGAGCATCCTGTCTATCTTTACGTAATCGGGCATATACCGGAGGAGATTGACGATATTGGAATAACCCGTTCCGTAGTCATCGACCGCACTTTGGACACCGAGATTCCTGTAGGTGGTCTTAAGACTATAGATCGTCTCGTCATCGGCTTCGCTCTGCTCGGTCATTTCGATGACTATCCTGTTGGTATATGACTTAAGTCTTTCTACGAGCCTGTTTCTCTCCTCTTCCACGAACTGGACACCGGGGATGCTGTTTATAAAGATCTTTCTCCCCTCAAACGCCTCGGGATTATCGTCGATACAGCGGAGGACATTAAAGAACGTCGCACGCTCTACATCGACCAGACGTCCCATGTGCTCGGCATATTCAATTATCGTCAGAGGACCGATATAAGGATCGGTATCGGGTCTCATAAGCGCCTCATAAGCAAAGATCTCTCCGGTATGGGCATCAACGATCGGCTGGAAATGATAGTTGAAGCGGTTCTCATCCAGGAGCCTCTTAACTATCTCGATATATTCCTTGTCCTTCTCGTTAAGGTCCGCAAGGAGCCTCATCTTCTGTTCCTTTCTCTTGTTGCCGTTCTTCTGGCTCACCGCCGAGTTGACCAGCTTCTCGACATCTCCCTGGCTCGTTACCCTTCCTATGTCGCCGCCTGTTGCCAGCTTGATATCATACTTGTGCCCGCTATTGTATTTCTCGACGAGCTTACTGAGATTCTTCCTGATATCGTAAAGTATCCTTTGTCCGCTGTCGGGGGAAAGACATACGGCCACGAATTCGTCATTACCAAGTCTGCAGATGACTGTCTCTTCGGGTACGACCTCGCTTAACATCTTGGCCACGGCGATGATGACCTTGTCGCCTTCCTTGCGTCCGTAATCCGTATTGATGCTGCTCAGATCGTTGATATCGACAGCCGCCACGCACATGTATTTATTTGTTATGGAAGCATGATCGACCATAGGTCTGGTGTGGGTGAGGAAGCCTTCGTAGTTATAAAGTCCGGTCAGCGGATCTGTCAGCTCCCGCTCTTTATATTCCTGATTCTTCTGTCTGAGTATCTCCTGACGCCTTATGCATTCCAGACCGAACATCACGTGCCTCATCCAGAGAACATAATTGTCATCGATGCACCTGCCGTCGTCATACGAGATGATACTGTAGCCAAAGCACAGATCCTCAAAGAAGACCGGCGTAACAAAGAACATGGCGGGACCGTCGGGATCATCGAATATCCCGGGCAGGAGCTGCTTTCTGGGGAACCTGTCCGTAAAGGAGAGTCCGTCGCGGCCTTTCCCCTCGCCGACACACTTCAGCACACGGTACATGTCTCCCGAATAAGACCTTCTCTCGGAATTATTCCCGTCGAAGCCGTCCTCATCGAGCCAGAAGGAATTAAGGCAGATATCAAAACTCCTGAAATCACGGATCTGGAACGAATAGTTCATTATGGTATCCATAACGCCTCTGAATTCCCTTCGGGTAAGTATGTCCTCGAGAAGCTTGTTAAAACTCGATTCAAGGGACTTCTTGGAAGCGGCGGTCCCCCATTCGTTTCGAAGCATTACCCTGGGAACACAGCTCTCGCAGTGGCAGCCGCAGCTGCCTCCTTTAAAGATTGCAAAATCAGGCTTGAAACGTCCTGTCTCCTGACCGTTAAATAGAGCCTCAATATAATCGGCGGCATAGGCACCGAACTGCCCGAAGTCAAGAGGAAGTGAAGTAAGAGGAGAAGGGCTCTCGCGGCCTTCGGGGCAGGAATCGTATCCGGCTACGGCTATATCTTCGGGGATCCTTATCCCGTGCTTGGTAAGCTGGTCGGCAAGACCGATCGCCATATAATCGTTGGCGCAGAGGACAGCCTGCGGAAGATCGTCAGGGGACTTCAGGAGTTCATCTGCACAGTTCCTGCCGCCATCGTACCAGTAATCCCCGTAAAAGATCCGGTCTTCCCTGACGTTGTTGCCGTACTTGGCCATCGTATCCATAAAAGCTTCGAGCCTCTGCCTGGTATGGATATGCCATCTCTTGCCTCCGAGGAAAGCTATATCGGTATAGCCGTGATCATTGATAAGGTGCTCAGCGACTATCTTGAAAGGCTCATAATGTTCAAAATTTACCGTAGGAAAGACATCGCTTCTCTTATCAACATACAAAACGACGCCCTTGTATCTCGCCAGGAGCTCCTTCTCGATCTTCGCCATGGCTCCCGGAGTCTGGATAGTATCGGCCATAACGCATATACCGTCGAACATCTCGTAGTTTATGAGGCTGTATATAGTGGATTCGCCGATCTCACGGTTACCGTTTTCCTGGAATTTAAGATAAGTGGAGAAGACCACGACATCACAGTCACGCGCGAAAGCCCTGGCCCTGAAGCCTTCAATAAATGCGCTCTGCTTTTGCTCCTGCGGCTGCGCGCAAAGGATCGCCAGATGTCTCCGCATATCTATATTCCTTTCGTACGCTTATGACCTTCACTTTAGAATATATCACGTATGAAATAACATAAATCGTATAAAGTGTTAATTTATTTTAAATACATTCCAAAATAACCCATCTGATGCTGATATCGTCGGAAAGATCCGATACGACGGTATTATCGTAGACTATCCGGTACCTCCCTTCCGAATAGAGCTCTATCTCCTCGAGGACTTCGCTGTAACCTCCGGGAATGTCAAGAAGGATGGCGTCGGGATCATATTCCGCCCTGAAATCCTCGAGATCCTTAAGATCGTCAAGCCCCATCTTGCCCCTGATATGATCGACTCCCGAGAACTCCGACATATAAGGATCTATCCTGTTGTCTATATGGACCGGAACTCCGTAAAAGATCAGCCAGGAACCTGTATTGAACGAATTGAAGACCCTCTGATATCCCTTTTCCCTGAGGAACTGCGCCGCCCCCGGATCGTAGGCTGCCATCCTCTCGATATCGTACATGGAGTTGGTCGGGAGATAGAGAGGTATATACATAAATCCGGTGCCGATCACAAATACCGCACACACGACGGCAAGTATCTTCCATAAGGTATCCGAGAAAGACGGCACCTTCTTCTTTATATGGAAAAGCTTATCGTTTATCCAGCTGAGAAGAGCGGTAAAGCTCTCGGGGGCAAAGAGCATGAAAGCTATGCTGAAATATAGGACGAATCTCTTGTAAACGCATGTCATTATAAAGAACATGCAGATAAATGCGAGCCTGGTAACATAGTCTTTACGGAATTCGCGCACCTTGGGATCGCACATCATACCGATCAGGAAGAGCAGTACAAGAACAGCCGTAAGGATACCGAAGTTCATCGGTCTCCATTCATCGACGCTTACCCAGATATCGGTAGCGGTAGACTGCCTGATACCGAAGAGCCAGGTGTTTATCCCTATGGGATTAAGAAGAGAAAGCAGGGCTCCGATGACCAGAAAACATGCTCTGATCCCGGCTTTCTTAAACTCACGGAACAAAAGATCCATGACGATGAAGACAGAATATACTACAAAGAAAAGAGGAAGGATGCCTCCGTGCATCCACCCGAGGCAGAATGCGGCTACGGAGAACACTATTCCCGCTTTTATAGGATCGTCCTTTCCTGACAGGGATACCGTTATAAGAAGAGTGATAAGGAATGCCGATACCACCGAAGGCCTGACGTTATAATCGGGAAAGCCGTTCAGCAAGGGAGTGATGATAAGGACCGCGGCGATAAGGAACGGATGTGCCTTCTTCCTCATAAACGCTACAGATAAGAAGGCAGTCCCGAGATTAAAAACAGTTCCGACGGCTATAACGCCCCACAACCTGAAGAGCTTATATGCGAGACCCATGAGGAAATACCATCCGCACTCGTGCGCGGTAAAGACAAGACCGGGATGCCAACTGTAGATCTCTTCGGTTATTATCCTGCCCTGCTCCATAAAGTCGAGCCCGAGCCTGATCTGGATACAGGTATCCCCAACCATTCCTATCATGCTGGAAACGGCGGTAAGAGGACTGAATACGAATACGGCGAGCGCAAACAGGAAGACGTCGGAAGCCGTGATGTCCTTCTTTTTCTTCGTGTTCAACTCGCCCTTTGTGTACATAACAATTCCTCCAAAGAGAATTATATCATGAGCAAGGTCAAAAAACCTTGCGGGATATAAAAAACCGGCATCCGTTTCGGGATGCCGGCTGAAATAGCTGTTATCCGATCATTTATCTTCGCGACAGGAAACTGACGATCAACCTGCCGATGATCTCCCCCAGGTTCTTTTCGCCGCGCTCATTGTCATTCATCTTTGTCGCGATATACCCGAAAGTATCCCTCTTCTCCATATGGAATTTGGTCCCGAAGTCGATATACTGATCGACATCGGGCGCCGAATCGATCGGATTCGTGGTATCGAAGGCAACCTTCTTGACCCGGTAGATTATGATACCGATCAGGGTCGGGATAATGGTCGCCATTATGATGACAAAATAGTAGATGGTCTCAAAGAAGAATTGGAACATCGCTCTGTTTCCGGTCTTTAAGGCGGCGACCCATCCGATGATGAGGCCGATGACGACCAGAAGCGCCAGGATAGGCCACCCCGCCGCCTCGACGGCGATCCTCGCGTTACGCTTGATATTACTGTAAGGAACGCTTCCGGATACCTCTCCCGTCTGTCCGTTTACAACGAAAGTGTAGTTAAGATCCTTGTACTTATACCTCAGGAACCACACGGGAAACAGCGCATAGCTCTGGCTGAAATCGGTTGAATACGAAGAGTTCGAGCTTACCGAGACCTCGTTATATTCCTTGGCGGCAAAGTTCTTGACGAGCTGTCTGGCATGGGAATCCATCCTGGACTGTATCCTCTCTGTCATATCGAGAGCGCTCTCGTCATATCTCTGGGCAAAGAAGCCCGGGATATACATATCGTTATAAGGCTTTAATTCCGAATAGTCATAGGGCTCGATCGCCTCCATTAAAAGATTGCTTATCTTCTTGGAACCGTCGAAAGGAACCTTCCTAACCTTGAAATCAATAGTCCTGTCGATATTGAAGACCGTCTTGGTCTGAAGGTCGTTTATGACTCCGGAACCAATGATATCCGTATGGCAGACAGCGTCCAGAAGCCAGAACGGAACATAGAATCCCGTGATCTTCTTGAGTCCGTCCTCGGTAACAAAATCATTGGGAGCATACTTCGTCGCCTTAACATATTCACGGAACCTGTTGCACGCATCTTCCTTCGTGATCTTGAACGGTATGATGTAGTCGGGTCTGAACTCCTGCGTCAGCCTTCTCTTGATAAGTGTCGGAGAACCGCAGAAAGCACAGAACGTCGCAGCGGTATTCTCGTCCGTTACGAGAACGGCACCACAAGAATCGCAGACGAACTCCGTCTTGTCTTCCTCCTCGTCAGCAGCCGGCTTAAGGTCACGGAATTCGAGAGTACCGGCACTCTCAAAAGTCTCGGGCATAAAAAGCCCGCCGCAGTTCTTACAGTAATTCTTGGAAAGCGAAACGTCAAATACCAGATTGCCTGCGCAATTCGGACATTTTACGCTCGATGTCTCAGCAGCATCGTCCCACAATGCCATAATCCTACCCCCTTAAAATGCAATCCTTCTTCCATACGTATCCCCCAAACGGATACCACCTGAAATTATACCATATCCCGCTCAAAAAGTATTGATATTCCGCTCCCGAAGTGTGTAAAATCAATAATCATACGCGAAAGAAGGTGACCCTTATATGGATCTTGTTAACTCATTGCTCAAAAAGATGACGGATGCTTCTGCCGTATCGTCCCTCGCCGATCAGACAGGAGGTTCGGACGCTCAGATAGAACAGGCTATAAGGACAGCCATCCCGAAGCTTTTGAATTCCATGACCAAGAACGCATCCACGGAGGACGGAGCCAAGTCGCTCCTCGGAGCATTGGGCCAGCACAAGAATACCGACCCCATCGCTTCACAGATAAAGAATGCCGACAAGGCCGACGGAAGCAAGATCATCAGTAAGATCTTAGGCGGAGATAAGGATGACTTCATCAAGGCTCTCTCGGGCGAATCCGGTCTTGATAACGACCAGGCTTCATCGGTCTTAAGCAGCATCGCTCCCGCTCTGATGAGTTCTGTCTCCGCCGCGAATAACGGCAAGGAAGAGAGGGCCGCGGGGACCGGAGCCGCCGATTTCTTCAAGTCCTTATTCCTTGATGATGACGACAGGGAAGTCCTGGCGCAGAATAACGGTTCTTCGCTTCTCGATATCCTGAAGAAGACCATCCTCTGATAAGGCTTTCTGACAGATCACCGGATAAATGAACAGGGACGAGCTCCATCTCGTCCCTGTCTTTTTTACCGAAGTTTCAAACTTCCTCTCATTCTTCTTTCTTGTCCAGGATCTCCGCTATCTCTTCCATGAGCTTGATGATCGGAAGATGCTGGGGGCATACCGACTCGCACTGTCCGCAGGCTACACAGTCGGACGCTTTTCCGGATCTCTGTGTCAGGCCCTGATAGAACATCTTCGGCCGGAATTCGTCATCGTAGAGCCTCATCGTATTTATCGTTCTGAAAACGTCGGGGATACTGATCATCATGGGACATCCGTCAGTACAGTATCTGCATGCGGTACATTCTATCGTAGGGGTATCGAGCATCGCAGATCTGATATCCTCGACGAGAGCCTTCTCGGATTCCGAAAGAGGCTCAAAGTCCGTAAATGTCGCGATATTGTCCTTCATCTGCTCTTCGTTTGACATACCCGACAGTATCATCATGACTCCGGGCAGAGAACCCACGTATCTTAACGCCCACGAAGCGGGAGTCGCATCGGGTCTCACCTGCCTGAACCGGGCTTCATACTCGGGCTTGATATTGGCGAGGGTACCGCCCTTTACCGGCTCCATTACTATGATCGGGATATCCCTCTCTCTTAAGATCTCATAGAGTTCGCCTGACCTCACGACCGGATTGTTCCAGTCGGCGTAGTTAAGCTGGATCTGAACGAATTCCACTTCGGGATGATCGTCCAGTATGCTCTTCAGAAGCTCCGGGCTTCCGTGATAGGAGAAACCGAAATACTTTATCTTCCCCTCGGCCTTCTTCTTAAGACCCCACTCAAAACAGTTATAGCTCTCGTAGGTATCATAGTTGTTGCCGTCTTCTATGGAATGAAGGAGATAGTAATCAAAGTAATCGACTCCTGCTCTTCGAAGCTGTTCCTCGAAGATCTTGTCTACGTCCTCGGGGCTGTGGATGCACCAGGCGGGAAGCTTGGTGGCAAGCGTAAAGCTGTCTCTGGGATATCTCTTAACGATAGCCTCGCGTGCGGCGACTTCCGAATTGCCGCCGTGATATACATAAGCGGTATCGAAATAGTTCATTCCGGAAGCCATATAGGCATCCACCATATCACATACACGGGCGATATCCACTTCGCCGTCATTCTCAGGCAGTCTCATAAGACCGAAGCCGAGTTTAGCAGTTCCGTTATAATTGAAGATCATGTCGGACACCTCCCGCACAGTTTCTTATCAAATAAATTATACTATGCGCGCTTTAAGCTCTTCAATGAACAATAGTCCAACAAAACGGTATTTTCGTACTGTGCAAAATGCCTATATCAGTGGTTGATGACCGGAAGCGACGGAGGGCTGACCGGCACCGTCAGGGAAGGAAAGGACACGACGGGAGAAGCCTTGCCGTTCTCGACCACCACAGGCGTTCCTTCGCCGTTTCTTACCGCATCGGCATACTCTCTGACCGAACCGATCTTATGATCGAAGCTCATCCCTCCCATGGGGCCGTCGTAGCTGAAGTGAATGTCGGACCCGGCCGTCATGGGGACCCCGAGCCTTCGGGCATATTCGAAGCTCAGTGCATTCATATTGTCCGCATTGGCGGCATTATATATCTCTATCCCGTCGCAGACCGAAGGGGTCAGGTGGATCTGACTCAGATATTCCCTCTCCCGGTACGGATGGGCCTGGATCATTATGCCGCCCGCCTTGTGGACAGCCTCGTATACTTCCTGTCTCGAAAAGCTCATGATATCGGGATTATCAAGGAGCCACTCCGGATCCGGTCCGTAGATGAGATATTCGTCTCCGGAAAAATTATATTCGATACCGAACATGACGAGCATATCCGTCCCTTCGGACGTCTTAAGCGCCTGCTCATAACCCGAGATATAAAGCTTAACTCTTTCTTCCCATGGAAGGTTCCTCGGGACTGCGCTGTTGCCGTTGAAAAAATGATCGGTAACGATAAAGCCGCTGAAGCCTTTTGCGGCCATATACTCTATATAATCTTTCCCGTGCATGATTCCGCATCTGCTCGCCTCGGCGGTGTGAAGATGCGTCTCGTAAATGTAACTCATATCCTTATTTCCGGTCCGGTCTCATTCTTTTTCCGCTTACAGTTCCAGCTGCCCGAAGAAGAAATCGTGGGCTTTGGTAAAGGTCTTGTTATAGTCCTTGTCCCCACTCTTTCCGAGATTCTCATAGTACAGATGCTCGTGATCGGCAAGTTCCGGTCTTACTCTTACGATCGTCGCGATACCTATATTGGAACAGACTGCGGTAATCCTTTTAAATTCCACCATCAGATTGGAAAAGACGGCGTCAGCCATGATGTCACAAATGCCGCTGCTCATCCTCTCGAAATGGTTCTTCTTAAGCTGGTTGATAAGCTCCTGGGCTACCCTGACGTAGGGCTCTATCTGATCGGCGGCCTCCTCGTCCATCTTGCGGAAACCGCGGTCGGTAAGATCCAGTATCTGATCGATAAGGGCTTTGAGTATCAGAAGCTCCCTCTTGGCTTCATCTGAAAAACGCGTGTTGCCTTTCGCCAGGCTCTCGGACAGATCGGCGATATTTACCGCATGATCCCCGAGCCTCTCGAACTCGGCCACTACCTTATAGTACTGATTCAGTGTGCCGACATGCTCTTCGCTCTGAAGGTGAGGCAAAAGCTGCACCATGTAACGGCTGACCTTATCCGTAAGATTATCGATATTATCCTCTTCCTCGTTGATCTCCTTAAAGGTATCCTCGTTAAACTCCCTCAGTATATCGAAAGACTTGTCTATATTGACCCTGGCCGCATCGAGCATTGTGACGAGGACATTGTAGCAGCTCTTCAGGGAGATCGCGGGAGTACTGAAGAATACGGGGTTAAGAGCATCGAGCTTATCCTGATACTTATCCTTCTTCAGAGGCTCATCCTTGATTATCCACTTCGAGAGCCTCTCATAGATGCCCGTCAGGGGAAGGAGAAGTATGGCGCAAGTAAGGTTAAAGACCGTATTGGTATTGGCGATGATACCGGAATTAACGGTCATGTTCCACAGGTTGTCCAGAAAGCCCAGCGAGTGTGCCAGAGTGACTCCGACCAGGACAAGGACGGACTTACTGAGGTTATATATGATATTGACGATACCGACTCTTCTCGCCTCGATATTGGCTCCGATGGAACAGACGATAGCCGTTGTCACGCAGTCGCCGAGATAGACGCCGACGATCACGGCATATACGCCCTTGAAAGTCAGAAGTCCCGCGGACGAGAATGCCTGCAGGATACCGATCGTGGCAGATGAGCTCTGAAGCACGAACGCCACGCCCGCGCCTGCCAGATATCCGAGGAAAGGATTATCTCCCAGCCCCGCGAATATCGACTCGATCATTCCGGATTCCTTCAGGATATTGACCGCGGCCGTCATATTAAGAAGGCCCGAGAACAGGACACCGAATCCCACCGCGATATTGCCCGCCGATCGGGTGCCGCTCTTCTTGGCGGCCATGATAAGTATGATACCGAGTATGAGCGCGATGGGGGCAAGGGTCGAAGGCTGAAAGATCCTAAGCCACGATGTCTTATCCCCCGAATCGAGGTCGAGAAGCCTGATGATCTGACCCGTGACGGTCGTTCCTACGTTGGCTCCGATTATGATCCCCAGAGACTGCCGCAGCGTAAGTATGCCGGCGGCAACAAGACCTGAAGTTATTACGATGGTAGCTGTCGATGACTGGATCAGAGCCGTGATGGCGACACCCATCAGAAAGGCCTTTATATGATTGTTGGTAACCTTCTCCATCGCGTTTTTGAGCGTTCCGGAGGAGTTTTCCTTGAGCGAATCTCCCATGAGCTTCATTCCGTAAAGGAACATGGCAAGTCCGCCGAGAAGCGATATTATGTCAAAAAAACCCATTTCTTTTACCCTGGATATATAGTTACTTTCGTACTTCCAACGTAAAGGATATCACATTGATTTTTGTGTGTCTCTTGTGAGATTATAGAAATTACCAACAAAATACGGGAGGATATGAAACCATGAATCAGATCGAAAGAATCGAAAGTATGGAAAAACTCTATGACAACTCCAGGGCAGTCATCGACGAGCTCTCTTCTGCACTCGCCAAATACGCCTCCATCAGAAAGGATCTTTTAAAGCTCGAGAAATACTACACGAGCGACCGCTGGCTCAAGGACTATGACGATATGTCAGCCGGCAAGCTCCCTTCCGACCTCAAGTGCGGGATACTGTCCGAGGACGGGATCTACGATCTTTTAAATGACGATACGGATCTCGTCAAGACCATGCTCGACGAAGCCAAGAAATACATCTCCGGCTGATCAGGGCTTTCTGAAGGACGGAGCCTTAAACACTGCTTTATCCTGAAGGAACCTCTCTACTATCTTTTCATAGTAGAGGGGTTCATTTTCGTCCGTAAGATCGTGAGAATGCGTGAGCACGATATGATCGACGGTATCATCGCCTGCAAGAGGAAGAAAGACCGAATCGATATCATCATATATCTGTCCGATCGTCATGGGACTTCCTTCCCTTAACAGATATTCCCTGCAGTCAAAGCTGCAGTATACACCGATCTCACGATCCCAGCCGTTTTCCTTATACTGCGCATCAGTGACGGATCTGTCATCGATCCTCTCGAAGCCGTGCTCTCTTAAATAAGAATCATATCTTTCCCCGTTTTCCCCGCCGTTAAGATAAGGAAAACGGAAGAGCTTGTGTTCACGCGTAACTCCTGCTCTTTTATAGATATCGTCAAGTATCCTTTCGCACTTTTCGATCTCTTCTATTCCCTCTTCGAATGACACTTCAGCCAGATTGACATGTGAATATGTGTGATTTCCTATTATGAGACCCTTTTTAAGAGCATAGATCGCAGGCTCGGGCAGTTTCTCCAGAAACTCTCCGATGCCGAAGAACAGAGGCTTAATGCCCTTGCTCTCAAGATAATCTATGATCGCCACAGTATTATTCTGCGGCATGTCGTCAATAGTCAGGATAATGTTTGCCATGGTCTCTTGCCTCCGCTTTTATTGTTCTGTCAGAATATCTGAAGGATAAAGAATTTAAGGTAATCCGTCTCGGGAACTGAATGAAGTATCGGGTGATCGGGAGACTGCTGCCTTTTCTCGATCTGCTTGATCCTCACCCCGGCATCCCTTGCCGCCGAATCGAGCATCCTGATAAAGCTCTCCTCATCCATAAAATGAGAGCACGAACAGGTGGCAAGGTAACCTCCTCTCCGAAGGAGCTTCATCGCACGGTAGTTGATCTCCTTATAGCCGCGCTCGGCATTGCTCTTGGTCTTCCTCGACTTGGTAAAGGCCGGGGGATCAAGGATTATGAAGTCATACTCTCCCTTACTTATCGTCGGGAGAAGATCAAAGACATCTGCGGCTTCAAAGCTCATGATATCCGTTAGCCCGTTTTTCTCCGCGTTGTTTCGCGCCATCGAGATCGCAGTCTCGGACACGTCGACTGCATGTACGTGAGATGCTCCTCCTTTGGCCGCATTCAGAGCAAAAGATCCCGTATGCGTAAAGCAGTCGAGGACCTTCTTGCCTTTGGCGATCTTGGAGATCGCCTTTCTGTTATATTTCTGATCCAGGAAAAAGCCGGTCTTCTGACCGTTTTCCACATCGACATCATAGATGATGCCGTTCTCGTTTATCGAAGTCACGGGAGAACCGGGGACGGGGATACCGTCCCCCTCATACCAGCCTTTATATTCCTCCATTCCTTCGAGGAGCCTGATGTTGACATCATTTCTCTCGTAGATGCCCTTGATGTCTGCTCCCCTCTCTCTCATAGCCTTATAAAGGGATCTGTATATGACGTCTTTTCTAAGTTCAGTTCCCAGCGACAGGACCTGGGTGACGAGGATGTCGTTAAACCGGTCGACGGTAAGTCCCGGGAATTCGTCTGCCTCTCCGAAGATCAGCCGGCAGCATAACGTATCACCGGTATCTTTGCCCATTACGGTATCCCTGTAATCCAGGGCATATCCGATACGCCTCTCCCAGAAAGCCTCATCAAATGTCTCGTTGGCATTATCCGAGATGATCCTTACCCTAATCTTGCTCCGATCATTGATAAAGCCGCTTCCGGCATATTTGCCGCCTGATGTGATAACATCGGCGATATCACCGTTTTGGTAATCACCTTCTACGGAGGCGATCTCGTTATCGTATACCCACGGGTGGCGCGACGCGCGTCTCCTGCTTCCGCGTTCGGTCAGGATCACCCTGCTAAAATCTCTTTCGGTCTTCAAAAGGATCTCCCCTTCTTAATTCGTAAAAAGTTCTCTTGATCCTTTTTGGAGTAAGACGCTTTACCCTTTGGAGATCACTTCTCTTAAGAAAGTGCCGTCTCAAGGACTTCGAGATTACTTTCCATTATACCAAGATATGTGGCTCCTGCATCTACATCTTCTCTTGTTACCGACTGCATCGAATCCAGGCTCAATATCTGTACGGGACTGCTCAGATTATCGATAACAGTATTTGCTATCCTGTTATCGCTGTTCTCGATAGTCATTATTACCGGGAGACCTAGTTCATCCATCTTATCGGAGAGGAATGCCACAGTCTCAAAACTGGCCTCGGTCTCGGCGGAACAGCCTACGAAAGCCGCATAATAATCAAGTCCGTAATCTTCGAACATATATCTGAAAGGGAATCTGTCTGCGAAGATCAGGACATTACGGACACCGTTTTCTGTAACCTCAGTATATCTTTCATCAAGAGATCTGAGTTCTCCGGTATAAGCTTCACAGTTGTTCTCATATACGGAAGCATTACCGGGGTCCTTGCTTACTATCGCATCTCTTATAGCCTCACAGATCAGAACGGAATTACGCAGCGAAAGCCATACATGCTCATCGTACTCGGGACCTTCCTCCTCTTCTTCGCACTGCATTCCCTCAACGAGTTCTTCTTCCACTATACTATCCGAGAGCACCTCCATGAGGTTCACTGCGATTATGTTATCGGTACCTGCTGCCTCCAGAGCATCTTCGACCCATCCGTCAGATTCTCCTCCGACATATACAAAGATATCGCATTCCGAGATCTCGGCTATATCCTGTACCGTGGGCTGGAAACTGTGAAGGTCCACACCGCTGTCGATAAGAAGCGATACTTCCGCTCCTGCGGGGTTGTCCCCCAGGATATTCCTTACATAATCATATTCGGGGAATATCGTCGTAACTATCTTTAAAGGAGCGCCGGAAGATGCGTTCCCGGTCTGTCCGGCTGCCTCCGCCGTCGGTTTTCCGCATCCCGCCAGGCTTGCTGCCGCGAATATTCCTGCCATTAATACACACCAAGATCTCTTCATTAAAATCACAGCCTTCCATAATTGAAAATGATAATCGTTTTCAATTCTATAGCCGACATATGGATTTGTCAATAAAGATCTTGACAGCTTATCGATATAAGGAGTAATGCTTTACGCCCGTATCAGTTCTTATCGACCTTGATGAGGATCCAGTCGGAACCGGAAAGATCGTAGGGCGATGAACAGTGGGGACAGAACCTCTGTCTGACCGCATCGAAGGAAGCGCCGCATGACCTGCAGTTCACGGCATGGACGGAAGATCCGATATCGGTCTGGACATCGGGCCTTCTGACGAACTCCAGATCGAACGTATCCGAAAAGATCTTAAGCTCACCGTCCCTGTAATACGTATCGCTCATAAATGCCCTTATGTTCATGTGGATCATGTCGTTATAGATACCGCATCTCTGGAAGGCTATGCCGCCGCGGTACTCGATATTTACTATATCATCCATATAGGAGAGGTCGTCAGTGCCCCTGTAAACGCCCAGGCTCCCGCGGTCATCACTGAACGCCGTTGCGCGAAGTATCGACAGTGCCCTGCCCTCGAAGAATTCAAACGAGAACTCGGGGTCGTACTTTTTCATGGCGGCTTCTGTCTTTCTCTTGGCCGAGCCCGTTCCTGCCATATCCGCCGCCGAAGCTGTCTGTATTATGGCCATCGGGATAAACGCAATGAGCATGATACTGGCGCATGTCAGGTAGCACCCGACAAAGCATGCAAGTCCGGCAACCGCTCCGCTAAGGATACCAAGGATCATCGCAAGGATAGGGTTCATCCCCTCAAAAAAGATATACCTGATGATAAAATAGAGAGCAAAACCAATGCCGCCCGCGATACCGGCGATCAAGCAGAACCCCAGTATCTTTTTGATGAGCCTTCTGTTGGCGGGCTGTGGGATCGAAAAGTAATTGGTAACGCACGGATATGTCTGCGGCATCTCGAACTTTGTACCGCACATCGGGCAGCCGTCCTGAAACGACGGCAGAAGCGCCTTATGGCCGCAGTTGGGGCAGGTATATTCCCCACTCTCTTCCCCGTCCCTCTGAAGCACGCTGCAATACAGGAAATCCCCGCCGTTCCTTATCTTCTTTATCGTCTTGCCGTCTTTGACGAAATCCGTCTTGACCTCGCAGTCGCGGATACTGAGCGTGGCCCTGAAGGGAGATCTGCTCTTTATGAGTTCATTCGTCATATCGTCTTTTTCCGTCTCAAATCTCTTTCGCAGCTCCAGACCTTTCACGGAAAGCCTTGCGGCCTGATTCTCCAGATAGTACTTTACTTCCCTTGACCCGAGACCGGGCAGTATCCCCGTCTCATAAAAGGAAGTCATCTCCTGCAGAAAAGAGTCCCTGATGTTATTAACATCCGGATGTCCCTTGCCGTGATACGGGTTATTACGCATTTCCTTCAGATTGGTGAAAAAATCGTCCATCTTTCCCTCCCGCGGGCGCACACGATCGCCGTTCTTTTAAGATATTATCACATAACGGACACAGTGCGCGATACGGGTCTGTCATCTATCGGAATACATATATAAGAATGTTCCTCACCGTCGGGCGTAAAGAAGCTCGCGCGCGCATTTATAAGAGCATTTGCCGCGAAAAATTTTTTCACTATACATTGCGATATACCACTTGACAAATAGTACATCGTGTTGCATAGTATATCCATCAAGGAGGTATACGAGATGGATACACAGATCAAACGCGGACTATTGGATATCTGTGTTCTGGCAGCCATTAAGACAGAGGATTCTTACGGCTACAAGATCATAAAGGATATCAAACCGTATCTGACCATTTCAGAGTCCACACTCTACCCGATCTTAAGAAGATTGGAGGAAGCCGGATCACTGACAGTAAGATCGGTCGAGCACAGCGGAAGGCTTCGCAAATACTATCACATAACTGACTCGGGGAAAAAGAAGCTTGCGGATTTTGCAAGCGAGTGGAAAGAGATAATGGCCATTTACGAATATGTAACCAGGGAAGGTGGAACAAATGAAGAAGAATGAATTCCTTGATAAGGTGAAAGAAAAACTCGCCGGACTGTCGGAAGAAGATATCAAGAAAGCTATCGACTTCTACGACGAGGCAATCAACGACAGGATCGAAGACGGACTCACTGAAGATCAGGCCGTATCCGCGATCGGAACACCTGAAGATATAGCTGAACAGATACTTATGGACACTCCGCTGCCGAAGCTCGTAAAGGCAAAGGCAAAACCGAACAGGGCGCTTCGCGTATGGGAGATAATCCTGATCGTACTGGGCTTCCCGTTATGGTTCCCGCTCCTTCTCACAGTAGCAGCCATCGGACTTACGATCGTGATCACGATCTTTGCGGTCATCTTCTCGCTGTTCGTACTGGTACTGTCACTCGCAGTCAGCGGCATCGTACTCCTGGCGGCAACGATAGCGGCAATCCTCTTCGGAGAGGGCGTACCGGCACTGCTTCAGATCGGAGCGGCACTTATCTGCATAGGACTCGGAATACTTCTCTTTATCCCGGTCAAGGCACTTACACTGTGGCTTCTGGAACTTATGGGAAGATTCGTTAAATGGATAAAGAGCCTTTTCATCAAAGGCAGGACTAAGGAGGCAATAAAATGAACAGATCTACAAAGGTAATACTTATCAGCTCGGGAGTACTGATCGGAGCCGGTATCATCCTCGGCGGGATCGGACTGGCGGTATCGGGAGACAGGCTTAGAAGCGCCAATGTGGAATATATAAGGAAAGAGGAAGTCATCACGGAGGATTTCAGTAACATCCTCATGCAGGAGATTTCGAGCGACATCCGCATCCTCCCTTCCGATGACGGCAACACAAGGATCGTCTACTATGATACGAACCTTATGGAGCATGAGATCGTAACAGAGAACGATACTCTCAAGGTACTCTATGAGGATAATTCCGAAGGTACGCACTGGTGGCAGCATGTCAACTTCAACTTCAGTTTCAATGACGATCCTGAAGATCATGACACCATTCTCTATCTGCCTGAAGATTCTTACGGCAACCTCAGTATCGAAGGAGTAAGTTCCGATATCAGCGTTCCCGAAGGCTTCGGATTCAATAACATCGATGTGACTGCCATCAGCGGAAATATCTCTGTCCTGGCGGCGGCATCGGGAAATATCAGTGCAAACACCACTAGCGGCGACGTAATACTCAGCAGCGGCACCCCTTCATCCGCCGAGATCTCCGTCATAAGCGGCGATATCTCCATCTCCGACATGCAGATCGCAGGCAGACTGAACCTGAACACTACATCGGGTAAGATGACTCTCTCCCGCGTAGATGCAGGATCCTGTGCTTTCAATACAATAAGCGGTGATATCACTTTCGCCGACTTCTCGGCAGGATCAATCGATATCAACACGACAAGCGGAGACATAAGCGGAAACGTTATCGGCGAGTACCACTTCGATGTCAATACGACAAGCGGTGAAATCAATCTTCCCGATAACATCTCGAGCGGTTTGGAGTTCGATATCTCTACCATAAGCGGAGACGTGGATCTGCGTTAATGAAGGCAGCCTGAAACTTTATACTTTCTTTAAGCATATTTTGAGAATTAATAAACCTTGGGTTATATCATGTAACCATGGAACACGGAGGATATAAAAATGAAAACAGCGATTAAATTCCTGATCATTTCGATATTGCTCATAACTGCTCTGACACTGGGCGGAGTCGCTGTACTTGCTGTATATGACAAGCTCTTCGGAATATACGATACAGACCTCGTACAGACAGGCATCAAGACCGGGATCGGAGCTTGGGTCATTATCATACTCGCTAAGCTCTTCGCCATAAGCGGCAAGAAAAACGTAGAGACAAAAACAGTCTGAAAACCTTCTTTTTTATACTTAAAGCCCCGGCGCTTTCCCGATACCCCAGGGAAGCCCGGGGTATCTTTATTCCATTTGCGCGCGACTATCACTCAAACTATCACAACGATCAGCCTGTTTTTGTGATGATCTGCGAGATTCTCGCAGTTTATCGCAAGAATGACGTATTTTTTGTGATATTTTGCGTGATAGTAAGTTTTCAACTCTTCCGCAGCTGTAATCACTGCTTGAAAAACCCCAATAAAAAAACAACACCCGTACGGATGCTGTTTCTGGTGACCCGTACGGGAATCGAACCCGTCACTCCGCCGTGAAAGGGCGACGTCTTAGCCGCTTGACCAACGGGCCGAAAATATGGTAGCGGCAGCGGGATTCGAACCTGCGACCTGCCGGGTATGAACCGGACGCTCTGGCCAACTGAGCTATGCCGCCATATATGAGCGTGCTTTAAACACGCTAACAAATTTTATCAGCGATACCCCCTATTGTCAAGGGAAAATGCAGTAACTTACGGAAGCCCTCCTATAAAAAACGGCGGCGCATTTCTGCACCGCCGTTTGTCTGATCTGTTGAGATCTGATGACTGATCCGGATTACTTGAGCTCGAGCTCAGCTCCGCAACCGTCAAGCTTCTTCATAAGATCCTCAGCCTCGTCCTTGGAAACATTCTCCTTAAGGGCAACGGGAGCCTTCTCAACGAGCTCCTTAGCGTCCTTAAGTCCGAGACCCATAGCATCCTTAACAGCCTTGATAACGCCCATCTTAGCGTCACCGAAGCTCTTGAGCATAACTGTGAACTCTGTCTTCTCCTCAGCTGCGCCGGCTGCACCGCCTGCTGCGGGAGCAGAAGCGACCATAGCTGCTGCGGATACACCGAACTCGTCTTCGATAGCCTTCTCAAGCTCGAAAAGTTCTGTTACAGAAAGGGATTTGATATCTTCGAGAATCTTTGCAATATCTGCCATTTTATTTTCCTCCGTTTTTAATAGATTTAGATTTTGTGATTATTCTGCGGGAGCTTCTGCGGGTGCAGGAACTTCTGCGGGTGCTTCTTCAGCAGCTGCTTCCTCTGCGGGAGCTTCTGCTGCGGCCTCTTCTGCCGGTGCTGCTGCTTCTGCAGGAGCTCCTTCGGAAGCCTTCTCGGCTACAGCCTTAACGAGCATGGCAAGCTTTGTAAGCGGGAAAAGCAAACCAAATACGACCTGGCTGTAAAGAGTCTCTTTGTCGGGTACCTTGGAAAGAGCGATGACTTCGTCCTTGGAAGCGACTTTGCCTTCGATGATTCCGCCCTTGACCTCAAGAGGCTCGAGTTCTTCTGCTGCTTTGCAAAGGATCTTTGCGGGAGCAACAAGATTATCAGAAAAAGCAACTCTCGTGGGACCCTTGAA
>JAFZWN010000030.1 GCA_017617295.1 Clostridiales bacterium
GAAAGATAAGGAGTATTACACTTTGGTCAGGTGACGAACTGGAAGTTATTACTTCCAAGGGAACAGTCAGGACAAAGCTCGGGGTCGAGCTTTATGAGACAGGTAAGATCAGGAGCATAGAACCTGTATTCGGTACGGTACTGAAGACACCTTATGGTGAGATAAGACCGTTTGTCTACAAGATACATATGCTTCACGCGGAAGATTCTTCGCTAAAGTTCTCCGAAGAAGGAGAGCTGATCGAGTTCGGAACACTTCATACTACGGTTGATACAGGCGGTACCGAATACCGATCAGAAGGTTATCTCAGTCCGTTGATCGTAAGTCTCGGTAAAGGCGATCTGACGATAAAAAGATCGCATGAAAAGGATATACGGATCGATACTTCTATTTACGAAGTTCGGTTCCGATAGTATATCAAAGTTTCTCTTTTGCATTTGCCCTCGTATCCGACCTTCGGGTACGGGGGTCTTTTATTATGTTATACTTTCGACAGTATGGGTAAGATTAACGAATTTAAGAAGATTAAGTATCTGAAGCAGAAATTGATAATTCTCTGTATCATTCTGGCGCTCATTTTGCCCGGGCTTTATAACGGTATGAAGATCGTATATTATCCTTTCGACAGCGCCCTTGTATCCTCTTGGATAAGGATAGCTCTTGTAACGGATCTTCATTCCTGCAGATACGGAAAAGGCGAGCAAAAACTTATAGATGCCATCGATGAGAAGCATCCCGATGTGATATTACTCGGCGGCGATATATTCGATGACAAGCTCTCAAGTGATAATACCGAAGCATTTCTTAAGGGGATCAGCGGCAGATATCCGATCTATTATGTAACGGGTAACCATGAATACTGGTCGACTGTCGAGAAGTTTAATGAAGATATGGCGATGCTTGACCGCTACGGCGTTATCAGGCTTCAGGGACAGGTGGAGATTATTGAAATTAACGGAGAGCAGATCGCGATCTCGGGCGTGGATGATCCCGACAGTTTTTATATCGAAAGCGATGTATCTTTTTACGATCAGCTCGATGCCGCATCAGAAGGACTGCCCGAAGATACTTACAGCATTTTGCTGACTCACAGACCGGAGCTGTATAACGATTATCTCGGCAGAGGATTCGACCTTGTGCTGGCAGGTCATGCACACGGCGGTCAGTGGAGATTTCCATGGTCGCAGAACGGATTATTCGCCCCTAATCAGGGATTGTTCCCCGACTACTCGGGAGGACTTTTCAGCGACGGCGCCACGACTATGATCGTAAGCAGGGGACTTGCAAGAGAATCGACACCGGTACCGAGGCTTTATAACAGGCCTGAACTCGTGGTCATCGATATAATGTAAATGACGGAAGGAGGGCTCATGATATGTGCGGTAAAGAAGGATGCATATTTTGCGATAAGAAAAATATCTCCACGGAGTTCGTCTATGAAGATGATCTCGTGATGGCTTTTCTCGACTTCGATCCGATAAACGAAGGTCATGTTCTGCTCGTTCCCAAAGAGCATTATCTTGATGCAGACGAGATGCCTGATGAGCTCCTGACACATCTTATGCTCGTAAGCAAGAAGATAGTCGCAGCGATAAAAGAAGGCTTTTCACCCGACGGTTACAGCATAATGCAAAACGGCGGAGCCTTTAACGATATCGGCCATTACCATCTGCATATATTCCCCAGGTTCGAAGGCGACGGATTCGGATGGACGAGCGGCGAAGGCGAGAAGAACTATGGAGGAGAGATCGCCTCGAAGATAAGACAGGCGATAGAAAGAGTAAAGGAGTAACGAAATATGGACGGATCAATGGCAGTTATCATCGTATTGGGTGTGATCACGCTTATAGCAGGCGGCATTATGTGTTTACTGGGCTTTCTGATCTTCGGAAAGTATCTGACACAACAGAAGAGATGTACAAGCAGAGCGATCGGCGAAGTCGTCGGATATACACTTACAATCTATAGTTCAGTTCTTCGCTATCCCATCGTAAAGTTCACTGCTGAAGACGGAAATGAATATAAAGTCCAAGGTCCGGAGTACAGGATGCATTCCCGCGTCACTGTCGCAGGTCCTTTCGTTAAACACAACGGATTTAACGTTAAGGAGAACGATGAGAAGCAGACGATAATGATAACAAGCGGTAATCTGTCGGGTGAAGTAGAGTATAGATACGGTGAGAATCCTTTGGCGAAGAGATATCCGATCGGTACTCAGCTTGAAGTATTTTACGATCCTGCGGCACCCAAGAAGGGATACGTTAAGAGATATTGCGACAAGCGATTTATGTTCTGGCTCTTCCAGGGAACAGCTGCGTTTATTGTGATCGTGAATGTAGTAGTTATGATCATTGCATATGGAATGTGATATGGAGATACAAAAAGCAAAATGCCACTCATGCGGCGGCGAATACGAATATCGTAATTCCGGCAATATGATCATCTTCTGTCCGCATTGTCATCACTGCGACAATGTGTGCTGTGATTTCGGATTCGGTCCCGTTACTCCCTGTACGATCGATATGGGTACCGAAAAGCTGGGTGCCATAACGATAGAGAAGGACGGAAGATCTGAAAAGTATAAGCTCATATCCGAGAAGTATGGTATCGATACTTATCTCGAAAGCTCTTACATGGAAGCAATAGGTGAGGCCGGCAGGATGATATCCGACAGGATCGAGAACGGCTGAAGATGACGCCTTGCAAGCGGGTTTCGCCCAAATATCCCGAATGTTTGAGGTGTTCTTGTTGTTTTTGACATGTGGTTTATAATATCTGATGGTATGGAAGGCAGCAACGAAGGAGGTAGGCGATGTATACCGTTGTTGTTGCGGACGATGAAGAGGAGATCCGC
>JAFZWN010000031.1 GCA_017617295.1 Clostridiales bacterium
AGCGTCGTGTAGCAGTGACCGATGTGAGGGTTGCCCGAGGGATAGTAAATGGGCGTGGTGATGTAAAATGGCTTTTTCTCTGACATATTAGCCTCCCGAAAAATAGATTAACCTGATAATTATAGGATTTTAGGACGCAGATTTCAAGAAAAGTATTGATTCCAGAAGGCAAAGACCGACATGGGCTTACCGAAGAAGTATCCCTGGAAGATATCCGCGCCCATCTGTCTTATCGCATTGGCCTGAGACTCCGTCTCTACTCCTTCGACAACTACTTTCTTGCCGATACTGTGGGCAAGCATGGTCATGGCGTTGATAAAGGATCGGTCGAACTCGACATCTTCCATATCATCGACGAAGGTCTTGTCGATCTTGATCTCGTCGACGGGAAGTTCCTTCAGATAATTAAACGAAGAATATCCGGAACCGAAATCGTCAAGAGCGGTCCTGATCGAATATTCGTGAAGATCATAAAGGTTCTTACGGCAAAGAGACATATTCTGCATGATGGATGTCTCCGTAAGCTCTATAAGGATATTATTCGGCGACAATCCGTATTTGTTAAGAAGATCCCTGATCCCGCGCGCATAATCCTTTCTTACCAGATCGTCTGCGGTGGCATTGATATGGACATAAAACTCCTTGGGAGCTCCTCTTCCGATCCATTCGGCGCACTGGCTGATAGCCTCGTTTAAGATCCACATTCCGACGGATTCCATCTGATCGGTACTCTCCAGAGCGGCAACGACCTTCTCGGGGTTAACGAGCTCCCCGTCGGGAGCCTGCCAGCGTAAAAGCGCCTCGGCGCCCAGGAGCGAACCCGTCTTGGCATCTACAAGAGGCTGATAGTAAAGATGGAAATTCTCCATGTTATTACGGATCGACTGTGTTATCTGCAGCTCAAAATCGAGCCTTTCCTTAAGCTCGTGCATATCAACGGGAGAATATACCGTGAACTTGAGCTTCTTATTCTGCTTGACCTTATGAAGAGCGATCTCCGCATTGGTGATCATCTCCTCGGCAGTGGAGGCAAGCGGATAGAAAGCCGCGGATATTCCGAGGTTGACGAAGAAAGAACCCTTCTTAGTCTCCAGAGGCGATACCACCGTCTCCTGGATATTGTTCATATACTCGGCAGCCTTCTTCTGGGATACGTCCGGCCAGAGGATAGCAAATGTATCGGTACCGATATGGTAGACGCTCGACTTCTCGGGAAGCGTCTCCTTAAGAAGTTCGGCAAGCGCGATCAGGATCTCGTTTCCAGCGGATCTTCCGTACCGGTCGTTAAAGGCATGGAAGTCATTGATATCGACAAGGATAATGCCTGCGGATAAAAGGTCGGCCCGTCTTATGAGCCTCGATGTATCGCTCATGAGCCTGTCTCTCGTAGGAAGGCCGGTGATCTCGTTACTGGCATCCTTCTTCTCGACATTCTCCTTCATCTCGTTCATCTGTGTCAGGTCGAACATCGTTCCTACTATGGACTCGGTCTCGTCGATACGGTTACGGAGGGATTTACCCCTGCATGCGATCCAGGTGTTCTTGCCCGATCTTCCGACAACACGCATCTCTATCGCGAACCTCGTTCCGATCTCGTTCATTACGCTGCGGATCGCGTTATTAAACCTCTTGCGGTCTTCGGGAATGACCATATCGGAGATCTTCTCCACGAAGTCGCCCTCGATCTCCATCGGTCCCTCCGGGAACAGATCGGTGATATTCTCGGAGAACTTGATCCTGTCTCTTTTGATGTCCGCGATAAAAGTAACGGCGGACGAACTGTCGATGATGTTATTACGGAGCGACTCCTCGAGAACGAATCCCGTAACGTCAGTAAAGACTGCGGAGATATATCTCTCGTCTCCTCCGAGCCTGCCGTCCGGTCCCGAATCAGAAAGACCCTCCAGACGGAAATATACCTCTCCCCTTCCGGGAGACAGGAGATGCACGATAGTCCCCGCAGGGAGCTGATGATGCAGGAGATAGTCGTAGAAGACTTCCTTTATCCTCGTCTTGCAGTCTTCGTGCATAAACTCGGGATACTTGGTGGAAAACTTCTCTAAGACGCCGCTTCTAAGGTCAAAATTCTCCACGAACTTCTTGGAAACATACGCGATATCGCGCTTCATATCATAAGTGATAAAGTACGATTCGATGCCGTGTCCGAAAAGCTGGGCAAAGCCTCTCTCGGACAGTGAGGGATTCTTATCCAGTATCACGCATAGGATAAAGTTCCTTCCTCCGATATTGACGAGCTTCATGTTGAACTCGATACGGAAACGGTCCCCGTTGATATCAAGAAGATCATGACTCAGCGTGGCCGACTTAAGAGCCCCTGTAATTACATCCTTTACGGCGGAATCATATCTTATGGTATAGAGTCCTCTTATGTCCTCGGGGATATACGAATAAAACTGCTCAAGGGACATCCCCTGCAAAGCGGCACGTCCGATCACGGACTGCATATTATCAGTGAAAAAGATCGTCTTGTCACGAAGCTCGATCAGGGCATAACTGAAAACAGCATTCCCGATAAGGGAAAGAAGATCTTCTCCGTATAACGTATTGATCGAATCCAGAAGCTCTTCTCTGTTGACTTCGTCCATGCCCAAGTAAAACCCTTCTATCAAAAAAGTCTTATATTATTTTATCAGATTAATGACCCTTGCGTACATCTCTTTTTTACCGTTGCCTGACAATCCTGCTATCTTCGAGGCTATCTGCTTGGTGGACAGTCCCTCTTCGTGAAGCCTTAGAATAGCCGCATCGATATCATCATCGGTCATGGCCGCCGGATCATTATCTTCTCCCAAAGGCTCGAGCACGACCACGAACTCTCCCTTCGGGGGAGTCTCCTCAAAGTAACTTACGGAATCCCTGATACTGAGCCTTATGACCTGTTCGAACTTCTTTGTAAGCTCCCTGCAGAAAGCCGCCCGGCACCCGCCGAATCCCGCTTCATCGAGTTCCTTTATGAGCTTACAGAGCCTGTGCGGCGCCTCATAGAGTATTATCGTCTCGTCGATGGTCCGAAGCTTTTCGATCCTCTTTTTACGAGGTCCTCCTTCGGACGGAAGGAACCCTTCGTAGTGAAAGGTCGCTGCCGGAAGCCCGCTTATGCAAAGTGCCGTAATAGCTGCCACGGGGCCCGGGATAACCGTTACTTCGATACCGTTGCTTATACATTCACGCACCAGATCTTCTCCCGGATCATTGATACAGGGCATCCCCGCATCAGATACCAGAGCGATATCCGCACCTTGGAGCATCTTCTCTATAAGCTGAGCTCCCTTTGATGCCTTGTTATGTTCATGATACGAGACGAGCTTATTCTTTATGCCGAAAGAAGACAGCAGAAGACCTGTCCTCCTCGTATCCTCGCATGCTATAAGATCGACGTTGCCGAGAACTTCCATTGCCCTCGGCGACAGATCGTCCTTATTACCTATGGGGGTTCCCGTCAGATAAAGCAATCCGTATGCTCCTCCTCGTATATCCTTATGATATTTTCGGTATTGATTATACCATCGCCATTGGAAGACCGCTTTGATAGTATAAGCGGCGGCAGTATCTTCATGTCCGTACCCGAACCGCCCTTTTTCCCTGCGATAAGAAAAGACGAAGCCGCGCGGTCCGCAAGCGGATGTATGTTCAGAAGTGCGACGGGCTTGATCTTATTATCGTCAAAAGCCCTGAGCGTATCAGGAAGTCTCAGTCCGTGCATGATCATCACGATATGTCCCGAAGACTGTACGACCCTCGATGCCGCGGCTTTGAGAAAGTCATCCATCGTTCCGTTCTCTTCGAACCTGCCCGACAGTCTCTCGCTGTCGCAGCCGGTCCTTTTGCACTTTGGTCCTTTCGAGCCGCTGAAGAACGGAGGATTGAACATCACCACATCATACTGTTTTCCGCGTATCTCGGAAGGAAGCTCCCTGATGTCGGCATTAAACGCCCTTACCCTGCCTTCCAGTCCGTTCTCCGATATATTCTTCCGAAGAGCCTCACAGGCTCCGGGCTTGATCTCCACTGCGTCGATCCTGCTGTCGGGGACTCTTGCCGCCACGAGCATGCTTACCGGACCGCAGCCGGAGCCGAACTCGAGAAATCCGGGAGCGGCTTTCCTCCCTTTTCTCACAAAAGAAGACGCAAACCAGGCCAGGAGCACACTGTCGGTGCCGAACCTGAACCCGTCTTCATTCTGATAAAGGACGAACCCCGCCCTTCCAAGATCTTCTTTTGTATATGACATGCCCCTTTACCGGACCTCTGTATACCAAAATCGTTTTTTATGGAATCTGGTATACATTTTTCTTCAATTTTGTATACCAAAACCGCTTTTTTTCAGAGTTTGGTATACATTTTCACCTGAATCTGTATACCAAAACCTTATTATTCGTGATTTGGTATACATTCACCTTCGTTTTTGTATACCAAAACCGATTTTTTCGGGATTTGGTATACAACGCTCTGTTCCCGCGTCATTATCCACAGTTCCGCCTGTCTGCTCAGAAGGTTTTTAATGACCCGAAAACATTAAATGCCCCGGACGCCGATCGGCAGCCCGGGGCCTGATTCATATCAAGACAGAATCACTCCTGTGCGATAGCGGAAACGGGGCACTGCTCAGCGCATGCACCGCACTCGAGGCAAGCCTCAGCATTGATCTCATACTGTGTGTCGCCCTCAGCGATAGCGCCGACGGGGCAGGCAGCAGCACAAGCACCGCAAGATACACAAGAATCGGAAATTACATAAGCCATTGAATTTTCCTCCCTTTGATTTATTGGATATATTATATGTCAAATATCATGCCGATTTCAACAATCAGCCCCAAAAGGCTCTTATTCTGCGTCATCCTCACCGCGGTTCTTCTTTGAAGGACAGTCCTTATTGCACTTGCTGCAGTCCTCTTCCGAAGAAGCGTGAAGCTCGGGGTTCAGAGGCTCAAGCCCTGACCACTCGAAAACTTCCTCCTCCGTGGAATCCTCGTTTGTGAAACGTACGGAGACCTTCTCCTCTATGAGGTTGACATCGCTTACGACACCGAAGCCGTGAGGCGTTCTTATCTTCTTGCCGACCTTGGGGAGTCTCCTGTGAGCATCGGCATACGCTTCCTTCTCGAACTGAAGGCAGCACATGAGACGTCCGCAGGCACCGTTCAGCTTGGAAGGATTCAGAGAGACCCCCTGATCCCTTGCCATACGAAGCGTAACGGGAGAGAACTGGTTCAGGAAAGTACAACAGCAAAGTTCCCTTCCGCATATACCGAGACCTCCGACGAGCTTGGCCTGATCGCGCGATCCGATCTGTCTAAGCTCGATCCTCGCGCGGAATGCCGCCGCGAGATCCTTTACGAGTTCACGGAAATCCACTCTGTTATCCGACGTGAAATAAAAGATGACTTTCTTGCCGTCAAAGGCAAAGACGGCATCCACCAGGTTCATGTCGAGCTTATGTTTCTCGATCAGCTGAAGGCACTTATCGTAAGCCTCTTTCTCTTTTTCCTTCTTAAGTTCGTATCTGTCGAGCTCGCTCTTCTCGGCAAGTCTGACGACAGGCGCAAGTTCATCCGAATCCTTCGGTTCTTCGATCTCGACAGGCTCGGAAACCACGTGTGCAAGATCGATACCCAGAGCGGTATCCACCATTACGGCGTCCCCGACATGAAGGTTCATCCCTTCGCACGAGAATCTGTATGTCTTTCCGCCCTCGCGGAAGATAACATTTACGGTCTTTATCATCTGGCCAACTCCTTATGTACCTTAATGAGCATGCCGCAGCATGCCGTCTCAAAATTCACGTTTAAAGAGAGCATCTTACGAAGCTCGCTTATATGCTCACAGGCCTTGCCGATCTTCATCTGCGACAGATACCTGTGGCTCTCGGCAAAACTTTTTATGGAAACATCCTTGTCCCTGTTCATTATACTTGAACCCGGCGGGTCATCAAGCGAAAGAAAAACGGAAACATCTCCCAGTATCCAGAGCATGTTTACGAGGAGCATCTCCACGCGGTCCTTATTCTTCTCGAAAAAGGGATATACGGTATAAAGGATATCCGTATAGCTCAAGTCGGCTATCCCGGTAACAAGGGATAACATCTCGTCCCTTATGGTCTCGAGATCCTCATCACCCAGAAGATCGGTGGCTCTTCCCGGGACTCCGGAACAGAATTCCGCCGCGATCTTCATCTTCTCGTCTGAAACAGTCTGACCGAACTGCCTTCTTAATATCTCCATGATCTCGGAGACTGAGTATTCCGCCAGCTTAAGCTCCGTCACTCTTGATCTGATAGTAGGCAGCATCAGATCCGACGAAGAGACCTTGATGATGAAGTATGTCCCGGAAGGCGGCTCCTCTATCGATTTCAGAAGGAGGTTCTGTCCTTCCTCTCTGAGTTCATCGCCGTTGATGATATAGACCTTGGAAGATGATATCTGCGGTGTGATGAACTGATCGCCGATGATCTTCTCGCGGAGTTCCGCCACGGTGATATTGGACTTATCCTCGGCATTGATGCGCTTGATATCGGGATGTGTCCCCGCTTCGAAATATCTGCAGGAAGCGCATGTCCCGCAGCTTCCGGATGGAGTCCTTTCCATGCAAAGGACCGACTTGGCCAATTCTTCAGAGAAGACGGTCTTACCCATGCCCTTTGTACCGGTAATAAGGAACGATTGGGGGAGATTGCCCGAAAAGAACGCGCCGATACGCTGTTTCAGGTCTTTCTGGCCGATAACGGATTCAAACGACATCTCTTATCAAGCCTCCCCGATCTTCATTGTCAGATCTCGGATAACGGAAGCGATCTCATCGGGTGTCCCCGAAGCATCTATCACCTTTATCCTCGGGTATTTCTGCGAAGCCAGTATATATCCTTCGCGGACCTTTCGCTGGAATTCGAGGCCCAGCGCCTCCATGCGGTCCTGCTGTCCGCCGTCTCTGACGGCTCTTCTCTCGAAGGCCTTCTCGGGCGATATATCCAGCACGAAAGTGATATCGGGTTCAAGTCCGCCGGTCGCCGCCAGATTGATATCCATTACCTTATCCGTACCCATACCGCGGGCATATCCCTGATAGGCAAACGTGGAATCAAAGAAACGGTCGCAGATGACGGTCTTGCCCTCGGAAAGCGCGGGCTTGATCACCTCTTCGGTTATCTGGGCTCTCGCGGCCACAAAAAGAAGAAGTTCCGCCATGGGCGTCATAGAATCGTTTTTCTTGGATAAAAGGATCTCTCTTATCTTCTCTCCGACAACGGTCCCGCCGGGTTCACGGACCTTGATAACGGTCTTCCCGGAGGATACGAGGTATTCTTCGAGCATAGCGATCTGAGTGCTCTTACCGCACCCGTCAATACCCTCAAATGTGATAAAAGCTCCCTTGTTCAATACTCTTTCCTCTGATCAGTCAAGCTTGATGGTATGGATCTCGGCGATCTCTATCCAGATCTCCTTCTCGATCCTCTCGTTCTCTGCCTTTATGTCGGCTGCCGTCTCCTCGGCCTTTATGTTCTTGGGGCGGAAGTTATCGCGGGGAGCTCCGTCCCTGCCGCCGTTATTATAATTGTTGTTTCTCTGTCTCTTGCGGTTACCGTTCTTGAAATTCCTGTTACCGCCGTTACCCTGTTCCTTGTCGGAACCGACGGGCCTGGAAGACTGAGACTTAGATTCGTTCCCGGCGCGGTTATTGTTATCGCCGGAATGAGGCGCTCCCTGACGGGATCCTCCCTGATTTCCGGAACGGTTACGGTTGCGGTTACGGTTATAGTTCCTGTTCCCGCCGTTCTTTCTGGGTTCTCTTCCAAGAGTATTCTCGCTGTTTTCTGCCATCTTTTCCTCCGTCTTTACGGGTAACTTCTTTTTCTGACCCACCGATTATATAATTTCCGCGCTCAAACTTCAAATGGACCCGTTTTTACGACCGACTTGTCATCGGGTATCTTCACGTCCGTCCCGATAAGCTCCTTAAGGGGATATAAGACAAAAGCCCTCTCATACATCCTGGGATGAGGGATTATCAGTGTCTCGTCCGCCATATGAAGGTCGTCATATAAAAGGATATCCAGATCGACCGTCCTGGGTCCGTTCTTTATAGTCCTCACGCGGAGAAGATCATTCTCGATCCCGTGGATGAGATCCAGTAGATCGTGGGGAGAAAGATCGGTATAGAAGGATACGCATGTATTGAGAAAATACGGCTGATCATCGTATCCGACGGGCTCGGTCTCGTAAAGGGATGCACATCTGAGATCAGTGGCATGTCCCGATTCCATGAGCCTTCTTACGGCTGATCTCAGATTACCCTCGCGGTCGCCGAGGTTACTGCCGAGAGAAAGAACTGCAAAATGCTTCTCATTCACGGCTTACGGACACCTCCGCTTCCATCGCGGCGAACTTGCCGTCTATCGGCGCATCCGGCTTTGATACGCGGACAGTGACAGCCGATATGAGATACGAGGAATAAAGGACCGATGTGGCGAGTTCGTCAGCCAGTCTCTCGATAAGATCGTATCTCGCGCTCTCCGTCTTCTCTTTAATAAGGTCGTAGACCTCCGCGTAGTTTACGGTATCCTTAAGCTGATCAGAAACGGCTCCGCCGGCGCGGGCGAGCTCTATCTCGCAGTTGACGATGAATCTCTGGCCGTTCTCCTTCTCCTCGGGAAGACATCCTATGAACCCGAAGAACTCCATATCCTTCATGTAGATCTTACAGGTTCTTCTCATTTCTTACTATCCTCTCGTATCCGTCAAGGACTTCCTTGGTGGCCTTAACGTTATGTACTCTTAATATCGACGCTCCTTTGGCAACTCCTCCGAGAGCCAGGCCTATGGAGATATTGTCGCGTTCTTCGGGGACCGACTCGTGAGCAAGAAGAGAAGCCGCGACCCTCTTTCTCGAGCATCCGAGAAGGACAGGGAATCTCTTTCCGAAGCTGAAACGGTCAATATTCTCCATCAAACGGAGATCGTCATCTCTCGAAGGCGTAAAGCCGACACCCGGATCCGTGATGATATATTCTTCGGATATGCCCGCAGCTTTTGCTGTCTCTATGCTTCCGGTTACTTCCCTTATGGCTCTGGTAACGATATCCTCGGATCCCGTCATTCCGTTACGTCTGGTATTGAACATCAAGACTACACCGGCATCATAACGGACGACCGTTTCCGCCATCAGCGGATCATAGAGAAGTCCGTAGATATCGTTAATGATATGAGCTCCGGCCTTTAACGCCTCTTCGGCGACCGACGCCTTATATGTATCCACGGATATGACCGCATCGCTTATCTCGCTCACAGCTTCTATCACGGGGACTATCCTTCTTATCTCTTCATCGGGACTTACAGGAGTATACCCGGGTCTGGTAGATTCGCCGCCGATATCGATTATATCGGCACCCTCCTGTACCATCTCCAAAGCCCTTCTTACCGCATCGGAGCTCCTGAAGTTCTTTCCGCCGTCCGAAAAGGAATCCGGAGTAACGTTTAATATACCCATGATGAGGGTATGCTCGTCAGTGTCGAGCCTTTTATCCCTGCACTTTATGATGCTCATGAGCTGATCCTCTGCCTGTTGATCAGAGCCAGCGCTTCATTCCTGGTACGGGCGTCGGTACGGCAGCCGCCTCTCATGGCGGATGTGACCGTCTTTGAGCCGGGCTTTCTTATACCTCTCATCGTCATGCAGAGATGTTCCGCCTCTATTACGACACAGACGGCGCTCGCGTCTACTGCCTTCTTGATGGTATCGGCGATCTCGGATGTCAGTCTTTCCTGTACCTGAGGCTTTCTTGAGAGAGTATCCACTATCCTGGCAACCTTGGACAATCCGAGGATCTTGCCTTCACTGGGGATGTAAACGACATGCGCCTTGCCGTGGAAAGGCAGGAGGTGATGTTCGCACATGGAATAGAACGGGATATCTCCGATAAGGATCATCTCGTCATTGCCTTTTTCAGTAAAGACCTTAACATCCTTACTGATATCCCTGTGAAGTCCGGCAAATACTTCGGCATACATCCTAGCGACTCTCTGGGGAGTCTCGAGAAGGCCTTCCCTGTCGGGGTCTTCCCCGACCGCCTTAAGGATAGTCCTTACAGCTTCTTCTATAGCGGGAAGATCCATGTTCTCCCTGCTCTCGGGGGGTATCGAAAGATCGTTGTCGTAATCGTACATTTCTTTTTCCTTCCACTCATTCTTTTTGTACTTTTCTGTATTCGAGAGGCGTCATGCCCATCTGCTTCCTGAAAGCGACATTGAACCTCTGAGGGCTCGAGAATCCCGCTCTGGACGCAACGCCCGACACCTTTATCTCATCCTGCGACAGAAGGGTGCATGCTCTCTCTATCCTCTTTTTCATGAGGTAGTTCATGGGACTGATCCCGAACTCGTCACGGAAAGCCCTGGTAAAATAGCCCTGGCTCAGGAACACATATGAGGATGCATCTGCGATAGTTATGCCGCGGTCGTAATTCTCGTCGATATATTCCTTGGCGATGGTGACCAGTTCTCTCGCCTTGCCGTTACGGACACGAAGGCTGGCCTCCCATTCCCTCTTCATCGCCCTGTAGAGAACGACCATCAGTTCCACGGTCAGAAGCTGGAGCATCAGATCCGACGAGATCTCCGCTTCCTTCTTCTCATCTGCGATACGGTCTACGATATTACTGATGCTCTTTTTATAGTTACCGGACAGAACAATATAATCAGACGATGTCGTATCGGGTTCTTCTCCCTCGGCAAAATCGAGAAAGCTCTCAAGGGACGTTGCCGAAGTATCGGATTTGCTGTCCTTATTCCTGGAAAAGCCGAAATAGAGCACTACCGTATCAGCGCTTCCGGAAGGGATACGGACACAATGTTCACGCCCCGGACGGACGATTATGGTGTTGCCTTTCTCGAGCGTGACCGTCTTTCCCTCTACCGTGAAGTTTACCTTGCCGCTTCGAACGTAAAGCAGTTCATGAGTCTGATGCCTGCTGCTGCACGGTGTCGGATTCTTCTTCTCGAGGATATGTTCAAGGCCTTCAAAAACAACGGGCACATATCCCGAATCCGTCATTATGCTGCTCTCTATCGCAGGAAGTAATCTTTCAAACATCAGTTATCTCTCATTCAAATCTTATGTTGTCGATATAGATCTCGCCGCTTAAGGCAGGATCCTCCAAAGTAAACTTGAGGCTGCTAAGCGATATATCGCCCTCGCCCTGATACTTGAGGACCGTTCTCTGCCAGTTAAGGGTCTGTCTGATCTCTGTCTGACCAAAACCTTCTATCTTCAGTGTCTTGACTCTGGTATCGGGGTTAAAGACATCCAATACGATACTCTTCTTTCCGATGATATTTATCGGCGCCATGAGAGACGCATATGACAGGACGGGTTCAAAACCGTAGAGCCTGTTCTCGGTCTCGTATCTTATGTGAAGCGAAGCCTCTCCCTCCGTCTTATGAAGGGAATCTGCCGCGATAACGCCGTTGCCCTTGAACGTACGGTAGACCTTGAGCTCGGTAAACGCACCTCCCTTTTCCTCCATTCCGACAAAATCGAGCCTGTCGCACCTGGTCCAGAAAAGATCAGGAGCAAAGAATGCGGGATCCTTATCGAACCTGAAAGGAAGGACGGGAAGATCGTTCAGATTCCTGAAGTTCGCATCATGAGGGAAAGGAGTAAATGCATAGGTCACGCTGGTGGGATCCGCGATATCGTCTCTCCAGACCATTACCCTGACTCCGTGAAGAATCCTCGCATTGGCGGGATAGAATACCCGATCCTGATCACAGACCGCGAAGCCTCTAAGTTCCGACTGCCCCTCTGCCAGGCGGAGTCCGTCTCCAAGATTATCAAAGCTTAAGATAAGCTTGTTGCCCGCTCTCTCTACCCCGATACACTCGGGACAAGATTTGGGCATCTTCGGTGTAACGTGGATACCGAGCGCCGCGACCGCCAGTCTGCTTCCGAGAGTGAAAGTCACCGTCTTATCGGGAAGCAGAAGATCGTGAAGAGAGATAATGCCCGTGGGCATATTGAGCCTTCTTACAAATGCCGCGAGATTCTCGTTGAACTCGAGGACCTTGTAAGGATAATCGTAATCGACATTTGACGGATGCATCGCGACGAACAGGAGCGACGGCATGAGAGCATCGTCAAACACTTCGTGAGGTTCGAATACAGAAGCCAGCGTCTCGAGAAGTCCCATCAGCAGAAGATCGTATCTGCCGAACAGATCCTCGTCCTTCTCGGGCGAGAATACCATGCCACGGATCGGCATTCCTATAAGCGGATTGAGCTTACAGCGGTACATGGTCGAAGGCCTGTGCTTGGGCTTGACGAAAGACGAATCCTCAGCCTTTTTCTCTGCCTTCGTCCTCATCTCCGGAAACATCGAGAAATCGAGATTCTTGGCTGATCCTCCGAGCGTCGATCCGCTCTTGGAAGGGAAATCCAGTTCGGGAACAGAAGCCTCATCCGCTATAGCGGAAGCTCCCTCTTCCTTCTTCTCTTCGCCATCTTCCTCATCCTCGAGAGCCCGGAGCTTTTTGTCGATCGACAGATCAAAGTCGAAGATCTTCTTTCCTCTGGCGATCTCGTCCTTGAGCTTATTCTTCTCACGTTCCTTTCTGTCGGTACGGAGAAGCTTGTTGTATCTTTCCTCGTCGAGAAGGAGTTCCAGATCATTAAGATAATCCCTGACAGCCTCCTGATTCTCCAGAGCCTTATCGGAGATCCAGTTGATGATGGACGTATCAGGGGCCGACAGATCCACAACGCCCACGGGATAATGGACCTGATCCGCAATACTGTAAGCGAACGAGAATACGGCGGACGACACGTCGGCCAGTTCAGATGTATCGGTGATCTTTATCCAGTGTGCATCGGAATAGTATTTCTTCGCCTCATAAGAGATCTCGGTCTCATTCGACTCGATACCGTTTCTCGAAGGCGTAAAGAATCTCAGATGATTCATCGTCTGACGCTTCAGAGGCGCCGCGGGAGCATTCGCGTTCTTCATGGGAACACAGAGGAACTCGTTTCCGAGGAATACCCACACATCACCGCATCTGATATCGTTGAACTTTACGGTGGTACCGAAACACTTGAAAGTAAAAGTATATGCGTCAGTGGAAGCCTTATATGCGGGAACGGAGAAAGAAAAATCGCCCTTGGAAGAAGTAGTTGTCTCGAGGCTCAGGATAACACCGTATTCGGTATCGAGCTTCGATACCCTTCTGCCGTCCGTAGGGTCCTTGGAGATCTCGAGCGTAACTGTCGCCGACGGCGCAGCCTTACCCTCGATCACAAACGGGATATTCTGTTGAAAGACTGTCTTGTTGTTCAGCCAGCCGGGCAGCCTTATCGTGTTAACCTGCATACAAATGACCTCTCGTTCGCGCAAAAAGATTTTAGGCAACCCATATTATACAATAAATTTTTTATTTTTTGAGATAAATATACAGAAAGGAGCGGTAATCAGCCGGAGATAATGGTCTTGATACCCTTTTTGGCGCAGGCGGCAACAGTCTTCTCATCTATGCCGTCATCGGTGATCAGATAATCGATACGCGAAGAAGGTATAAAGACGGATGCGGAATCATCACCGATCTTGGTGGAATCCACAAGAGCAACCACATGCTTACAGCGGTCAGCGCATATCCTCTTTAACTCCAGTTCGAAGAAGTTATTGCCGGAAAGTCCCGCATCAACGGAAAAACCGTTGCCTGAAACAAAATAATATTCGCCCGACAGACGGCTTATCATCTCCCTGCTCATCATGCCCTCGATGGCACCCGAATGGGGACGGAGCATGCCGCCTATGAGGATTATCGATTTGAAATTGCTGTGATGCTGAAGTTCGATAGCGGTATGGATCCCGTTCGTGATAACTGTTACATCCTCCATATCCTTGAGATACGGTATCATATGAAAAGTCGTGGAACTCGCATCCATAAAGATGGTGGACCCGGGACCTACGAGCTCGGCAGCCTTCTTGCCTATCTTCGTCTTGAGATCGACATGGGTAACGGATCTGACCATATAGTTCTCGCCCATATCGTTATGAGGCCGCTCAGGAAGCCTGACGCCGCCGTGATATCTGACGATGGCACCCTCTCTGGCCAGATCGCGGAGATCGGTCCTTATCGTGGCGCCCGTTACACCCAGCCTCTCGGAAAGTGTGTTGGTATTGATCGTTCCCTCGGTGGCAAGGATATCAAGAATCTGTTTTCTTCGTTCCAAATTGATCATATGAAAATATTATCAGCGCACTTTTTCATTGTCAATCGTTTGTTTTCATATAAAAGGATAAAATCCGTACGGATATATGCCACGAAAAGGTTTCAGGGAACAAAAAACATCCCCGGGACCTGTGGCCCGAGGATGATCATGGCTGCCGAACTAGGATTCGAACCCAGACAGACGGTGCCAGAAACCGGAGTGCTACCCTTACACAATTCGGCATTAACGGGAAGTATACTATCACAGTATATAATAAATTGCAACACCAAAAATCTTTACGGCGGATAACCTGATCAGTCATTCTCAAGAGGCGGCAGTTCCCCGAGCTTTTCAAGCAATTCACGGACTTTCCCGACATCTTCATACAAGGGGATCTTGGCCTGGGGATTACGAAGGGCAAAAGCGGGATGGAACGTCGTCATTATGTAATAACCGTTCTTCTCGATAAAAACGCCTCTTATCTCTCTCATTACAGGTTTGACCCCGAAAAAGGCTTCATAAGCAACAGAGCCGCACAATAGGATCACCTTGGGCCTTACCAGCCTGAACTGCGCGGCAAGATGCTGCTTGCAGGTCCGGATCTCGGACGGTTCGGGACGGCGGTTATTCGGAGGACGGCATTTAACAATGTTACATATATGGCTGTTGTTCCCTTCCAACCCGTAAGAAGCCAGGAGATTTTGAAGGAGCATCCCCGAAGGGCCCACAAACGGCAGCCCCTTGATATCCTCCTGTTCGCCGGGCCCCTCGCCTATCACCATCAGCGGTGCGTTGAGCCCTCCTCTGTATACGACGACATTTTTGGCATACTGCCGAAGACCGCATGCATTGCAGTTCTTACACGTATCAATGAATCTCTGCCAGTCATCGTTCATTTGAAAACAACCACCGTAATACCGTCATTGCTCCTTGCCCAATCCCGGTCAGAGCGCAGATCGGGATATTTGGCTACCATATCCCTGCCTTTCTGAGAGAAAGGGCCGAACTCATCCCCCATTACAAAATCCCTTATGACTCCGCGGCTGATATATGTGCGGAGTTCGGTACGAAGAGTTGCCTTTATCGCGCCTCCGGAACCCGTGCTTCCGTATCCGTGAACGATCTTGGCATACTTTGCGCCTGTCGCCCTGACGGCATACAGTCTGTTATTGAGCCGGACCATGGCGGTCCGTACATCGGGATGTCCCTCTTCGAGATTGATGATAGTCATAGAAAGATTATACTGCACAAGGCAATGATGCGATATAATAATCGTATGAGATTAGACAGGATCCTGGCAAATTCCGGTTACGGCACGAGAACGGAGATAAAGGAACTTATCCGCAAGGGTAAGGTCACGGTCAATGAAACGGTGATAAAGGATCCCGGACATCATGTAAGTGAGACTGATGTTATCAGGATCGGGGATCAGGGGACGGAATTAAAGGATAAAGTATATCTTCTTCTCGATAAGCCCGATAATATGCTCACGGCCTGTGAGGACAAGAGACTTCCGACCGTTTTCGAACTTGTTCCCGACAACTACAGGACAAAGAAGATAAGTCCCGTCGGGAGACTTGATTATCATACTACGGGACTTCTGATACTCACAAATGACGGTGAACTCTCCCACAGACTTACATCCCCCAGATACAGGATCCCCAAAGTATACCGTGTGACATATGAAGGCGAACCTTTCACAGAAGAACATATCGCGAAGCTTTCCAAAGGAATTACCCTTAACGAGAAGAGCGGTCCCGTCAAGCTCGCTCCCTGTGAGATGAGTCTCACGGACAGTAACATTTGCGAACTCACTCTTTACGAAGGAAAGACCCACGAGGTACGAAGGATAATATCCCACTTTGAGCGCACCGTAAAAGAGCTTAGAAGGATCAGACTGGGAAATATCGAACTGAAAGAAGAAAAAACCGGTGCAGTACGTGAACTGACACCGGATGAGATAAGCGGACTATATAAGCTCTGCGGGCTTTAAAGCCTTTTGAATATCTCCGTAAGGATACGCTCAGAATCTTCGACACTTGTCGTGTTCGGATAGATCGTAAACACGAGCGCAGGCTCGCTCTCGGGCCACAGATTATAGTAACCCAAAGAATTTATGAATGCTTCGTCGGTGACCATCAGGCCGACCATACGCTCCTCGTAATCCTCGGGAGGTATCTCTTCTTCGAATCCTTCCTCCGTATAGATCGCGGTAGCATCATATGCATCATGTGCGTTCATATATACGGGAGTGATCTTGGCAAACTGTTCTTCGGTAAGGACATTTCTTAACTGTTCATATATCCCCGAGCAGTCTCCCATCTCGTCAAAATAATACATGACGGACATCTGATCGGTGATAAAGACATTGGGGTTGGACATGAATCCGGTCACGGCGATCTGATCCGCATACTGCGCGCTCACCTGTCCCTGATCATTGGGTACAGCGACATCAACGGCATTTATATACGGATTAAGGAAACCGAGATCTTCCTTCATCATATCCATTATGCAGGTCTCTTCATAATAGAAGTGTCCCGCCGAGAACACACCGCAATCTATCTTGGGTCTGAAGAACACCGTATAGACGAGATTTGACGCCACCATAAGAGCTACGATCGCTATCACATACTTATACCAGGAATAGTATATGTATGTCTTCCATTCCCTCGCGCTCTTTCCGAAAAACTTCTTCTCGTTGGCGTATGCGATCTTCTCGGCATCACGCTCGGCCTTCCTGCCGCTGGCGATATCGTACACATCCGACAGCTCGTCAAGAGCTCTTGCCTTCTCGTCCGGATCCATGGATCTGTCATTTGTATAGACCTTCGACATCTGCCAGAATCTGTCATCGATCTCAGAAGCCTTAGCTTCAGTACCGAGTCCCATAAACTTAAGAGCTTCTTCCTTTGTCATCTGAAGGCTTTCACTGTTATCCGTAATATCTTCTTTTGCCATTGCAAAAGCTTCCTCCATTCCCGACGCGGCAAGCACGGTTATCCTGTCTTTGCAGAAATATTTCGGATAAGTGCCGGCCGTATCTTTTCCGAGTATCAATATTATTTTCCGGCACCCTATTCTGTCAAGACGGCGGAGGAATATCTTTTTCATCCATCTGATGTCATGTCCGGTCAGCTGCCATTCCTCACGGCATTCCACGATCAGATTATGACATCTGTTCTTTCTCAGGAATTCGGCAGCCTGCATCAGCGCCATCCTGAAGGATTCACTGCTCCTGTATTTTTTGAATATAACGAGAGCGGCGCTTATATCACTCTCGTAACTTACCGTAAAAGTTTCCGAATCGTAATGAAGTGCCATCAGGCGAAGCACCTCGCAGTGATCTTCAGAGCATTACAGATACAGAACTGCAGATCAGCAAGAGGGAGCGATCCGTCGTTAACGGCATCGATGATGTCGGTGACGTTCTTCTCGCATCCGGGCATCTGAAGGTCGTTACCGGCCCTGATGCAAAGCGGGCTCGAAGAGCAGGGATACTTATCGGAAGGCGGTCCCATGAAGTCAGCTTCCTGAGATGTGTACCAGTCGGTCATGACGACGCCTTCAAAGCCCCACTCATCACGCGCCATGGACTGGATAAGATCGAAATTGTTCGCGGTATGCGTGCCGTTTAAAAGATTATAGGAAGTCATTATCGAATATGGCTGTGACTTTTTAACAGCGATCTCGAAGCCCTTCAGGTACAGCTCGCGCAGCGTCTTCTCGGAGACGTGGGAGTTGCTGTACATACGGTTGTCTTCCTGGTTATTGCATGCGAAATGCTTGATCGTCGTACCCTGTCCGCCCCATGACTGCACACCGATCGTATCAGCCGCGGCACAGTTGCCGGAGATCAGGGGATCCTCGGAATAGTACTCGAAGTTCCTTCCGCAAAGAGGATTCCTGTGGATGTTCATTCCGGGTGCAAGCCAAAGGTGTACAAAATATTTTTTCATCTCTTCGCCGACGATCTTTCCGCACAGCTCTATAAGGTCGTTGTTCCACGACTGGGCGAGCGCCGTCGCGATCGGTATGGCGGTACAGTACTGATAGTAATCGACATGGTCTTCGGGAAGATCTTCGGGGAAGGGATTAAATGCCATGCCGAACACCTCGCCGCCCATAATCCTGTTACCCTGCGCATCAGCCTTGAAGTGAGGCTGAAGACGAAGTCCCGCAGGACCATCTGCAAGTATCATCAGAGGTATCTTACGCGAATCATAGAGTTTATCGGTCGTCTCTGCCGCGGCCCCGGGCACTAGAAGCGATGCGGAACCTATGACGTTGCTCTGCATGAGCGCGTCAGATTCATATGCTCCGACAGCGAGCTTTGCCATCTCTTCGACTGTCAGCTGTGCCGTCAGTTCTTCCACGGTGGCCTTGCCGGCGAGGACGTCATCGAAAGTCAGATGCTCACCGCTCCTTCTGTCTTCAAGAAGGTGTCTTTCGGTAACATAATCGAAAGTGACCGTCTCGATCGACTTTGGATCGAGCGTAAGCTTCTCCGCCTCGGTTATATCTTCTTCATCTCTTGCGAGAAGAGGATTGATCAGTTCTTCAAACTCAACATCAGCTTTGAAGAGATTCTTGTGGCGCGACACTATAACATCCTCGGAAAGCGATATTACCGAAGCCACAAAAGTCGAGCGCGAATCGGAACCGATGCGGACAAGATAATCACCTTTTTCGAGTATCATGCAGGCAGAACCGGTATCGTAAGAAGCGCAGTCCTTCATGTCAAAAGTAAGTGTAACATCAGCGCTTTCACCTGCCTTGATAAGAGGCGTCTTGGCATAAGCGCGGAGCTCCTGATAAGGCTTATCGATATTGCCGTAAGGAGCAGATACATAAAGCTGAACGACATCCTTTCCGTCATATTCTCCGACGTTGGTCACACCGACTGTGGCAGTATATCTTGACCCGTCGAGCGAAGCGGATTTGAAGTCCCAGTCAAACTTCGTGTACCCGAGTCCGTACCCGAAAGGATACTTCGGCTCGATCTTGAACGTATCAAAATATCTGTATCCGACATAGATTCCCTCCCTGTAAAATTCATCATCGGTATCTCCATTGTTGTGGCTGAAGCCCGACCAGCAGGGATAGTCTTCATAACGCATCGCCCAGGTGTCAGTAAGGCGTCCGGAAGGATCGCTCTTTCCGGTAATGACATCGGCTACGACATGGCCTCCCATATTTCCGAGCTGGCTAACGTTTACTATGGCGCCGATGCCTTCGATCGCACTGATGGTACTAACATCGATGATGCCTCCGACGTTAAGAAGAACGATCGCATTCTCATATGAAGAAGCGATCTTTCTGATGTCCTTTATCTCATCGTCAGAAAGAAGATAATCCTTCTGCGTGAAGAAACGGTCGCCGCCTTCACCCGAATCTCTCGAGAGAACATAGACCGCTGTGTCGGTATTTGATTCGACCACATCGTGTTCTGTAATCGGAGGTATGGGAGGGATGCCGATCGGATCGGCAAACATGACCATACCCTCAGGCATGCCGAGCTCTTCGGACTTCTTTTTTATCCTCTCCAAATATTTCTCCTGATGGTTCTTCAGCGAATCATCATAACGGCCGAGCCAGCCTTTGCTCGTGACGGTAAATCCAGCCGCCTCGAATCCCTCCTCGATGCTTACGACCGTTCTCGAATTCACGTCTCCTGAACCCGTTCCGCCCTTTATCGTATGTCTCGCTCCGTTACCGTAAAGCGCTATATTACCCTTTGACTTCAAAGGAAGTACTCCGTTATTCTCCATTACAACAACACATTCTCCGGCAAGCTTACGCACCGTATCTCTGTGTTCGATCTCCATGGTACTCAGAGCGGGATCAGTATCTGCATAATATCTCATATTGTCTCCTCACTTTCGGGGATAATTAATGCTGCCTATATAATAAAATATAAACTGCAGAATAAAAGAAAACAGTTTGTGAATAATGCGGCATTCAGTAAGATTATATATCATGACTCTTCATTAAAAAGAGACTCCCGAAGGAGTCTCTTAAGTTTTCCAAAAATCGTTTTTCCGGTTATCAGAAAAGATCAACGGAACCGTTCTCGTCAGCTGTTACAAAGTAAGCCTTGCCCTCTTCAGCCTTTACATAGATCTCGAGGTTCTTGCCGGCACCCTTAAGAGCCTTGTTAACCTTCTTAACGATATCAGATGTAGCTACGCTCTGATCAGCCTGAGACTGGATGATGAACTTCTTGGGCTCAACAGCCTTCTTAGCTGCCTTCTTAGCAGGAGCCTTCTTAGCAGCGGCCTTCTTAGCGGGAGCAGCCTTCTTTGCAGGAGCAGCCTTCTTAGCAGGAGCAGCCTTCTTTGCAGGAGCAGCCTTCTTTGCAGGAGCAGCCTTCTTAGCGGGAGCAGCCTTCTTAGCAGGAGCCTTCTTAGCAGGAGCTGCCTTCTTTGCAGGAGCAGCAGCCTTCTCAGCGGGTGCCTTTGCAGCCTCAACGGGCTTAGCCTCTACCTTAACTTCTTTAACTTCTTTTGCGGCTTCAGGAGCCTTCTTTACTGTTGCCATTTTTATAATTCCTCCCAAAAATATTAGGTTTAAGAAAGTACAAAAATATTTAAAACTATTTGAGATATACTGTCAAGGTATTTTAACCGACAAAATGCACGAATAATGTTTATTTTTCGTAAACTTTGATGTTGATAGTGCAATCAAAAACTTATATCAACGTGACCCTTCCTCGTTGCCCGTCGACTTCGACTTTATCACCAGTCTTTAATACGGTAGTTGCATTACCGCATCCTACCACTGCAGGTATACCAAACTCTCTCGCTACTATCGCCGCATGAGATAGCGGCGCACCTATATCGGTAACTATCGCGGACACCTTCGGAAACACCAGAGTCCACCCTATATTTGTTGCCACTGTCACAAGGATCTCTCCCTCTTTTATCTGATCTATATCCCTGACATCTGTAACCACTCTGACCACTCCGGAAACAGTTCCTCTCGCTCCGGGAAAACCTTTCACATCAGATGAGATCTTTCCGTTTTGCGGCAGCATTTCTTCACAGTAAAAATCTCTTCTCCGGTCATCGTCTTCCATCCACCTGGAAGGCTCAAATCTTCCAAGGATAAGTGACGGAAACATCGGGTATGTCCTGTACTCTTCAAACGTCTTTTTCCGCTCCGGAATATATGCAAAACAACTCCGATCTCCGCGAAGACAATCAAACACTTCATCCATGGTAAGCATAAACACATCATCCGATATTCCCGTTATCCTTCCGAAGCTCAAAAGGAACTCGCGGAACACGCAGAAGATCCATACACCCTTGCTCCTGATATCCTCACGGAAAGCATTCGCTTTTGAATACTTCATAAGCTCTTTATCGATCCATTTGCTCCTGGACGGATACTTACTCTTAAATTCCGTCAGCGCTTCATCGAATTCTTCTTTCTGCTTATTAAGCATCTCATGAAGATCCGTACCCGATCTTTTTCTTTCCTCCAGAAGATCATCCGGATATCCTTCCCGTTCATACGGACGGGGCTCCATAAGTTCCATCTCGTTTACCGATCTGTGACCGCAGATCTCAACATATTGATCGCGGGTCATATCACCTCTTATAACATCCTCGATAAGCAGCATCGGCTTCATTGATTCGAGTGTCCCTATAAATCCTCCGCACAACCTGTTGGCGGTATCACTTCCCGCTATCTCCGTTATCTTTTTTCTTGTCGAGAAAAGAGGGATCATCGATGTTCCGCATGCGGTAAATATAGATGCAAATGCATCATTCAATCCCGGGAGCATATCGTTATCCCAATAGGACAGAAGTTCACTCTCCGACTTTACCGCTCTTAATTCTTTTATCACCGAACGGCAGATATCGGGAAGATCTCTTACTACCTGCATCTTCTCTTTCTTACTTAGCTTTGATCTGTTCTTCGAAAAGAGTATCGTTTTGATCCTCTTTAGAAATGCCTTCTTATCAAAAAACGAGACCGGGACTTTTACTCCTTCGGGAACATTACCGACCAGATCTTTAAATATTTCAAAAGCCTGTTCCTCTGTCTTACCGAAACTTACCATCGCCGAACACATAACGGAGATATTCATATACGGCTGACCGCATATATTATCGAGCCAGTCCGGCAGTTCGAGAAAACCGTTTATCTTCTCGAGCACACTGAACGTTATCGGCGATACCGGCTGCATGAATATCTCTCCGACATTGGTCCTTGTCAGGAGCTTATATCCGTTCATGGTTCCGTTCACTTTATACGTCCTCATGTCGGTCCTTCTTAAAGTCGTTATGGGTCTTGCCTGAAGGATATAGACTTTGCCTCCGGAAGCTGCCCACTCTATATCCATGGGAACACCGTAGAGGGATATTATCTTCTCACAGTATCCCGCGAGCTTACGGGAATACGAAGCCATCTCTGAAGATCCCTTATAATAGTATCTGATCCTCCCTATCCTGAACTCTTCGGCATTCTCCGACCCGGATACCAGCTTCTCCCCTTCACCCTTTACGTAATTGCCGATCAGTTCATCATCCTTACCCGTAATAACATCAGAGGTAAAGACAACACCAGCAAATTCCGCTTTGACGAATCTCTGGATAACGACGGCGATGCCCTCTTCTTCCCTGCCGTTATTCCTCGCATAAGAACCGACTCTCTCGCTTCCCGATGACGATACCACCTTCTTTAACGCTTCGATGATATCATCACGTTTCACATCCGTGATCGTCTCATATTGTCCGGCGAAAGAAGCTTCGTTTCCGTCCTCGTTTATCGCCGAAGATCTGACTGCATATGCATATCCGGACGGCAACGCTCTTTCCAGATCCTCAATCTCTTTTTGAGCCTCAGGTGTTATCTTCCCGTTAACAAAAGCATCTGAAGTTACAACATATCCGTGAGGCACGTTAACCTTCAGTTTTTTTATCATCAGATCAAGAGACGATGCCTTTCCTCCGATCAGTCCGTACTTATCGGAAGGTATCTTTCCGAGAGCAAATACATATTCCATATCAGTCACCTCCCAGGAGAAGATCCACTCTCATATCGATATACTTTTTAAGTTCCTTCTCATTATCAAGATCTATATCGAAATCTCTCTTTATATCATCCTTACGGAATATCAGAAGCTGCATCATGGAAGACAGTTCATAAGTAATGAGCCTGCATTCCTTTTCGCTCTTTTTACCGTCATAATGCCGGATAACATAAGGCAGTGAAAACTGGTCTTTCGAGAGGTCACGTTTAAAGAGTATGTGAGCCGTGATCGCCTTCGTAAACTTATAGTTTTTTACCAGGTATTTTGCAACGATGAAATGTATCTGCTTTATAAATTCCTTTGGCTCCATATCCTTTTTGAGTAGCTCGTCGATCTTCTCTTCCTGAAGCATATCGGCATAGTGTCTCTGAAAGACCTGAAATATGAGATCCTCTCTGGAGCCGAAACAGTAATTTATCATGGCAGGTCTGACATCGGCCTTGGCGGCTATCTGTCTGGATGTCACCTGAAAAGGATCATCCATATCATCCATCAGGAGCATCGTAGCCGTAATGAGCTTATCCTTTGTGATCTGAAGTTTCTCGTCTTTATTCACCTTTCTTCCCCTCTCATCCTGCATATTATTGAACGCGTTCAATAATATGATAGCATATGTTAATCCGATGTTCAAGCAATGCCTCCCGCACCTGTTTTAGAAAAATGATTATTGGATCTTCACGGAATTTTGGGATCGCATGTATACGGGACTTTTTGTTTTATATGTTTTACGTATACATTTACAACTTCCTTCTGATTCATAATATACGGGAAAATCTAAACTTGCCTTTTTCCGTATATAAATACCGTGATAAAATCCAGAATAATATACAGAAAAACAGAAGAGTTCATTATTCCGTATATTCATGCCAAAAAACATATACGGAAATCAGATATAAAAGTTATCCCCGTATATGTCAGCACAGAAAAACTCAATAACAATATACGGAATCATCTAGTTTTATAACATTCCGTATATACGCATGAAAAGCCGGATGATCCGGGTCTTTCTCATGTTTATGTTGCTGCTCGGGAGCGAATGCTGATATGCAGACAATAAAACTGATTTATAATTCTTTTCCTACATGAGCGGACATTGCGCCATGATTGATAGGCACTTTTTCAGATTTTTGAGAATAATGCCTATTCTCTCTACCGTCCGGCTTATCACCTGTTATACAGATCCGCCAGACTCGTTCCGTCAGTATCGCAGCCGCTCCATGAGATGGCAAAGCCGACCTTGACAACAGGGAATACCGGATCCGTATAGCAGATCTAAAGCAGTCATCAGTTTTATATGTGTAAAGGATCATAAAATCAGCCGAAAGGATGATAACAGCAGTAATATACGTATGCGATAATGAGTCCAGAAACGGAGGGGAGATGAACTGACAACGACAATGACCCTCTCGTGGAGCACCCCCTCCATACTGTTTTCCCGACAGAACACCCGGCCGCTTCAAGCCGGGTGTTTATCATCCCATTTTTTCTTGTAAAGAAAGACGAAACATCGTAGAATATCATTGATTTCCCGGAGATAGGAAAGTGCGGATATTTAATGGAAAAGGGGGATCATTATCATGTATCCAAGAGAATTATCGGAACAGGAAAAGAAGATGGAAGCTTTCTATAAAGAGCAGACCGCGAAGAAGATCAGCGGGAAGTTCTATATCATGTTTTATCTTCTTCTTGTATCTACGATCATCTCCTTTGTCGGAGAGATCCTGAGCAGAGCCAGCGGCAGCAGTAACATATATTTCATAGTTTCTGTTCTCAGCAGCGGGATCAATTTAGTTTATGGTTTTTTGATGGCTACGCTTCCTAATCCGATCCCGAATGACGACAGGTTCAAAAGAGGCGGAATATTCTATATGCTCACGATCATTTTCGGATTCATCTATGATCCTCTTTTATCCTCTTATTCATACGGGATCATCTTCCAGGCAGTGGCTGCCATCTTTGCTCTTCTGTCCTTCTATAACTTCGTTCCGGCCATAAGAGAGATACTCTGCAACTACGATTTCGGGCTTTCCGATAGCTGGGATAAGTTCAAGAAAGTATATACGATCATATTGCTCTCACTCCTGGGCGCTATCTTGATCTGCTGGATCCCTATCATAAATCTGATCGCGATAATTGCAATAGTAATATACTCGATCGGGATATTGATCATTCCGATCTGGGAGATCATACTCGTTTATAAGACCCACAAATCCTTGTCGGCATTCAGGGCGTATTTTCCAAACAACAATGAAGCGGAAACCGAATAATATATGAACGACGCCTTGTCTCTTAACCGGAGACAAGGCGTTTCTTTATATTCACATGAGATCTTTATCTGTGATCCAATATCCGGTCATTTATCCGGCGGTACCGGTTTCTTCCTGTTTATGACTTTTCCAACAAGACTTATCGCAGGCCCAAGGAAAAGCGCCATAAGGATGATGCCGACGATAGGGACTCCGCCGGCGAGAGTACCTATAAGGATAGCTGAAAAATCCCACGCCATCCTGATGAGCATTTTTGGAAATCTCGGAAACTTTAAGGATACCTTTTCAGTGATGATCTTCGGCAATGCATCATAAGGAGCCACACCCATATCACAGTTTATATAAACGGCCGCACTGATCATAAAGAACAGTAATGCTGTTACGAAGACCGTCCAGCGGCTCGCCGGCGCAGTAAAGACTTCGGAAGGGATCGCCCTGCCCCATAACCAGTCGAAAAAGTCGACATAATAACCTATCAAAACCATATTGAAGATGGTCCCGAATCCGAGATGCTTACGGTCCCAGATAATAACTATAAGAAGCATCGCGGCATTGATGATGAGCTGCCAGTTACCGAAGCTCATCCCTATCCGGGACGATACGGATTTATTCATAAAGGAACACGGGTCTGTTCCAAGATCACAAAGCATGAGAAAAGACAGGAAAAAGCCCATACCAAAAACTGCGGCGAAGCACATTATTATCTTTTTCCGATCAAACCTGAACTTCATATTGACCCTGTCTTTCGTATATTCCGGAAGGGAGCTTCCAAGCCCCCGTAAACCGACTAATATTACTCTTGGCTTAAAGCCTTAGTCAAGTCAATTATCTTTGTTATCATCCTGATAAGATATATGGTATCTTAAGGTTACTATGAGTAAAGAAGACACATCCGGCAGACCTAAGAAGATCCGCATGCTGAAGATCATCCCTCTGGCATGTGTCTTTTGTATCCTCTGTTTTCTCTTTATCTATGTCTCGTCATTCTACCGTGCGGATGCCGTGGCTTTGGCGGCCACTTATTCAGATGATACGGTAACTGTGCAAAAGACAGAGTACGGATGGCTGTTTGACGGTCCGTCAGAGGACAGGGCTCTGATATTCTATCCGGGAGCGAAAGTGGAAGCGGAATCTTATGCCCCGCTCCTTCACCGCCTGAGTGAGGAAGGCATCGATGTATGTCTGGTCAGGATGCCGTGTAATCTCGCTATCCTAGGAGTCAACAAAGCCACTGATGTCATGGATATGTACGACTATTCTGAATGGTACATAGGAGGTCATTCCATGGGGGGCGCGATGGCAGCCCGCTATGCATCGGATAACCCGGACAGACTTACCGGGCTTATCATGCTCGCAGCCTACCCTACCAGTTCTCTGTCTTCATCACTTAATGTCATAAGCATCACCGGAAGCGAAGACGGTATCATAGACCGGGATAATCTTATAGAAGGCCGCGTCTATATCACGGGTCCTTATACCGAGCATGTCATCAGAGGCGGCAATCACGCCCAGTTCGGATCTTACGGACTTCAGGACGGCGACGGAACTTCATATATATCCACCCGGGATCAGATCGAAGAGACCGTCTCGGTCATTTTGTGCGCGGCCGGATAAAGGGATATACTTAATTCAACTATAATCTTAGGGGCATCACGATATGACTTCTTATGACAACTATATCTTCGATCTGTACGGCACTCTCCTTGATACATTTAACGACGAGCACAGTGCTGATCTGTGGGAAAAGATGGCCGGGCTATATAACGTATACGGCTGCAACTGGACAGGAGAGGGACTGGCCGATGCATATTGGAAAAAGGACCGTGAAGAAAGAGAGGTCATCCGCCAGAAGTCGGGAACACACTATCCCGAGATCAAGCTTCAGAGAGTCTTTGCAAGGCTCCTTCTGGAAGCTCCGTCTTATCACGACTGCAGTTATGATATCAGGAGCAGGGATATCGACGAGCTCAGCGAAAGTGAGCTCGTACACTGTCTTGCAAATTCTTTCAGGGTACTGTCCAGAGAGAGGTTCCGCCTTTACGGCTTTACGCTGATGCTCCTTAAAGAGCTCAAACGTCAGGGAAAAGGAGTCTATCTCCTGTCCAATGCCGCAGGCGTCTTCACAATGCCGGAGATCGAACAGTCGGGAATAAGCCCGTATTTTGACGCGATGTACATCTCATCCGATCACTATATAATGAAACCCGATCCGAAGTTTATGGAGATACTTATCAACGAACAGGGACTTGACCGCACCAGATCCGTAATGGTCGGAAACGAAATCAGAAGCGATGTCTCTGTCGCAGTCTCTTCCGGCATGAACAGCATTTACGTAAACACGGGATCGTATGAGCCGTCTTTTATATCCGGTCAGATCGAGACTCTGTGGGCTCAAAACGGGTATGACGATTCTTTAAAGCCGCATATCATATATGATCCACAAAAAGCATCGCCCGCCGATTTCTTTCTCTGAAAAGGCCTGAGAACATTGATCCTGTAACAGTGTTACACGCTTAAAGCCTCCCGGAAAGCAGTGAAATCCCTGCCGTCAGCAGTCCCTTCGCAGTGATATAATATACACATCAAAGGTGATAGGGTAAGAAATGACTGCAAAAAAGTTCTTTATCGACAAGCTTCCGGTCCTGATCACAGATTTTCTTATCTGCGGTCTTATCGGCTGGATCTATGAGACGGTGCTGACATCCGTCGTGATGCATACATTCGTTGACAGAGGAGTTCTCCCGATCCCGGTCCTCCCTATCTACGGACTGTTCGCTCTGGTTCTTCCTCTTATCTTCAAGCGCAAGACAAACTTTCTTGTTATCGGTCTTACCGGAGCACTCGGCGCTACCGTTTTCGAGCTGATAAGCGCCTATATTACCGAGAGCATATTCGGATATCAGCTGTGGACTTATGAAGGTTGGAAATTCAACTTTTTCGGCGGGAGGATCTCGCTTTTCTCAAGTCTCATATTCGGTGCTCTCTGCGTTATCCATATTAAAGCCGTTCATCCGCTTACGGAATTCCTGCAAAAAAAGAACGGCAAAGTCTTTGCCGTCTTCTCTTATCTTGTTTTTGCGGGACTGACCGCTTACTGCATAATAGTCTTATCGTCTGTCTGATCTGAGGTGTTCTTCGTCGTATCTGTTTATTACTTCCTCAAGGATGTCACTGACTGTCTCGATAGTCATCTTGCATCTGTATTCGGGCTTAAATGACTGAGGCTTGATATCCTTGCACAGAGTCGATCCGTATGCCTTATTGATCTCGCGCATAAATGCCTGCGTTACAGGCTTGATATCCGCGCTCTCATGAGCCTTCGCCTCTATATATCTCATCGACAGTAGCGATACGGCTGCGAGGATGGCACCACATGTATTGCCGCACTGTATGCCCGCTCCGAATCCTCCGAGCATGATCATGTCGCGGTCATTGAGGCCGAGGTCATAGTATTCGTTTCCCGCACGGATAAGAGTCTCCGCACAGTTATAATTCTTGTCGTAATAGTATTTGGGTAAAACGTCTTTTAACATATCCTGTGTTGCTCCCGTTGTTTTTTCATATTGATTATATCATTCATTCAGAACCGGAACGGCAAACTGTGTCTTTCCGGAAAACCGGTCAAAGAATGATATTTTTCCGTTTCACATGTTCCTTAATGGCCTGTGCGATGAGCTTGTGTCCT
>JAFZWN010000032.1 GCA_017617295.1 Clostridiales bacterium
CATGGTAAATGAACACGCTCAGGCTTCCGGACTGTTCAAGCTTCAAACCATGCCAGCTGATCCTGTATTCTTATCAGGATCAGTAAAACGGCCTGCTTTGGATACTTACGGTATTATCACACTTTACCGTTTCTAAAATTGCTCATCATCTCGTTAGTGAGGCTCAGATCATCAGGCTGAAGGATCACATCTTCACGTGAATACCAGTCCGCGACCGAGAGTTCTTCGCTGTCCATCTTAATGGTACGGTCCCCGTCGACTTCACAGTAGAATCCCGCGAGGATATCATCTGCCACGCCCCACGGCTGTGATTTGTAATAGGTTATATTTTTGACCCGGAGTCCTGTCTCCTCCATGACCTCTCTGGCTACGGTCTGCTCGAGCGTCTCGCCGATCTCGGTGAATCCCGCGACCAGCGCAAAATACGAGATCTCCCTGCCTCTGTACTTGGTAAGGAGTATCTTATCGTTCTCCTTATCGAGCACGGCGACGATGACCGCGGGAACTACACGCGGATATATGATATTGCCGCACGAAGGACACACCATTGCCCTCTCGGTATTACTTCTGTCGGTAAGGTTTCCGCATCTTCCGCAATACCTGTTGTTCTTATACCATGTATAGAGCTGCTTGGCCGTAAAAGCCTCCAGGATGCTCTTCTTACTCACATCGGGAAGCTTTCTTATATTTCTTACCGAGAGGAACTCATACCCGGCAGGTATATCTTCTTCCCCGGCACCGTCTTCCATCAGAAAGAGCGAATCGTCATCCATACCGAAAAGAAACGTCAGCTTATAGTCCTTGACGGGAAATTCCGAGAGCCTCGGAAGTATCTTTCTGCTGCCGCTTTCCTCCTCGCGGGCTTTGACCAGCATCCCTTTATCGGAGAACATGACGATAAGGCTGTTGTCGTCGGGTCTTCTTTGCGGATCATATGAGTTCTTTAAGATGTGGTGTCCTATATCCTGGATCATTTATGTGTTTCCTTTTGTTTTTATTTCAAGGCTTCAAGTATCTTTGCCGTCATCTGCTCCGTCGTGAGATAATTCTCCCCCTGCGAAGCGATATCGGCTGTCCTGAAGCCTGATCTTATGACCGACCTGACCGCATCCTCGATAAGGTCAGCGGCTTCGGGCTTACCCAAAGACCATCGCAGCAGCATGGCCGCAGAAAGGATCGTCGCTATAGGATTTGCCTTCCCGGTCCCTGCGATATCGGGAGCGGAACCGTGAACGGGTTCATAAAGTCCGGGCTTACCGGGATCTCCCAGGGATGCCGAAGGCAGGAGTCCGATCGATCCCGTTATCATCCCTGCCTCGTCTGAGAGGATATCCCCGAAGATATTTGATGTTACGATGACATCAAATGAAGCTGGTCTTCCGATAAGCTGCATCGAGCAGTTATCCACATAGAGAAAATCAAGCGTCACATCGGGGAAGCTCTTTGCTATCTCCATTGTCTCTGTCCTCCACAGGCGACTCGACTCCATAACATTTGCCTTATCGACGAGCGTCAGGTGCTTACGCCTTCCGGACGCATATGTAAAGGCTGCCTTTACTATCCTTCTGATCTCCGCCTGGGAATAGCTCTCGGTATCATACGAGACTTTGCCGAAAGGCGTTCCGTCGGGAAGCTTCTCTATACAGTCATAAGTCCCGCGGTCCCCGAAATAGATACCTCCTATAAGTTCCCTTACGATCAGAAGGTCCATTCCCTTTGCGTTCTTGACGGGAGAGGCGTCCGCGAGTTCATCAAACATGACTGCGGGGCGGAGATTGGCAAAGAGCCCCAGCTCCTTTCTGATACCCAGAAGCGCCCGTTCCGGCCTTATGGAAGGATCGATCGTATCCCACTTCGGACCTCCGACTGCACCGAGGAGCACTGCATCCGAAGACTTACATGAAGCGACAGTCTCTTCGGGAAGAGGCTTACCGGTAGAATCGATCGCAGCGCCTCCTATGAGGCACTCTTCATACTCAAGAGAAAAGCCGCCGATCGAAGCAGCTTTATCCATTACGGAAACGGCGGCATCAACGACTTCGGGACCGATGCCGTCACCTTTCATCAATGTGATCTTATAAACTTCGCTCATCGGTCATTCTCCTTCTTTTGATCTGCCTGTATAAGCGACAAGCCCGCCCATATCGATTATATTCTTGATAAAATCCGGAAAAGGGGCAGCCTTATACTCTTCGTTTTTCGTTCTGTTATAGATCATTCCGGTGTCAAAATCAGCTTCGATGATATCGCCTGCCTCGATAGAATCAGAGGCCTTCGGGCATTCCATAATGGGAAGTCCCACATTGATGGCATTTCTATAGAATATCCTTGCAAAATCCGATGCTATTACCAGCGAGATACCGCTCGCCTTGATCGCTACGGGAGCATGTTCGCGCGAGGAACCGCAACCGAAGTTCTTCCCTGCCACCATAATATCTCCGGGTCTTACTTTGCCCGCGAAGTCAGGATCTATATCTTCCATGCAGTGTTCCTTAAGGATCTCGGGATCGGCCGATGTAAGATACCTGGCCGGGATGATAACATCCGTATCGACATTGTCATTATACTTAAATGCTTTACCGCTGACGTTCATCTTCCGTTCCTCCTTATATCATATCTGGGGTCGAGACTTCTCCCTTTACCGCAGAAGCGACGGCTACGGGAACACAGCTCAGGATGACTTCCGACCCGGTATGCCCCATTCTTCCGACGAAGTTTCTGTTAGTAGTCGATACGCACCTCTCCCCTTCGGCAAGGATACCCATATGGCCTCCGAGGCATGGTCCGCAAGTCGGGGTCGATATTACGCAGCCGGCATCGGAAAAGACCGCGAGCATCCCCTCATCCAAAGCTTTCCTCCATACACGGGCCGATCCGGGGATAACGATACAACGTACGCCGGGAGCAACCTTTTTTCCTTTGAACAGTTCAGAAGCCAGCCTGATATCTTCATATCTTCCGTTGGTACATGAACCTATTACTACCTGGTCGATCTTCATATCTTTGATATCTGAAGCCTTACGGGTATTCGAAGGCAGATGCGGCAAAGCTACAGTCAAAGGGACCTCATCAAGATCTATGACGATCTCTCTTACATAGGAAGCGTCGCTGTCAGCTTCGTACACTTTATATCCGCCTTCAGAGAACCTCTCAGGATCGGTCTTCGATATATATTGAAGCGTAATGTCATCCACCGGGAATATCCCGTTCTTGGCACCACATTCTATAGCCATATTACATATGGTGAGCCTGCCGTCCATGGAGATATTCGAGATCCCGTCCCCAAAGAATTCAAGCGACTTATAAAGCGCACCGTCAACACCGATCATTCCGATAAGATGAAGGATGATATCCTTGCCGGTAACATACCTTTGAGGCTTACCTTTAAGAATGACCTTAATGGCTTCAGGCACCTTGAACCATGTCCTTCCGCTTGCCATAGCGCATGCCAGATCGGTAGATCCCACGCCGGTAGAGAAAGCTCCGAGAGCACCGTAAGTACAGGTATGTGAATCCGCGCCTATAATAGCGTCTCCCGGGAATACTATCCCGTTGTCGGGAAGGATGACATGCTCGATGCCGTTTCTCATATCCCCGACTTCATAGTAATTCTTTATCTCATGTTTTTTTGCAAAACATCTCATGCAGCGGGCAAGTTCCGCGGACTTGATATCCTTGTTGGGAGTAAAGTGATCGGGGATCAGACATATACGGTCCTTGTCAAAGACTTCTCCATAACCCATCTTCTCAAACACGCTTATGGCAGGAGGAGTCGTTACGTCATTTCCGAGGATACAGTCGAGATCAGCCTCGATCAAGTCCCCTGCCTTCAGTTCAGGGACCCCCGCATGATCGGCCAGTATCTTCTGAGTCATTGTCATTCCCATAGCGGCAATCCTCCCTTCGAAGTCTGCTGATACTAATAGGATACAAAGACAGGTGCCTTATTGCAATTCGCAATTGAAGTGAAAAAATTGTTTATTTTTGGGTAATTCAAAAAAAGCATCACTCTTCGGAGAGTTCCATATACTCCTCATACAGGGAATCGAGCCTGGCCGAATTATCGGCGTATTCACGGTACTGCTCTTCTCCCGAAGTCGTGGCAAAGCCGTCCTCGAGTTCTTTCTGACGTGCTTCGAGACCGGATATCTCATTCTCTATCTTTCTCATGCGCTCCGCCCTGGCTGCCTTTGCCTTACGTTCCTTGGCGGGATTGACTCCAGAAACAGCCGGACGGGAAGGTCTTGAATCTTTCATGTTTTCTTCCGCAACGCTCTTGCCGGGAACTGAAGGCTCTTCCGAAGTC
>JAFZWN010000033.1 GCA_017617295.1 Clostridiales bacterium
GAACATGCCACGACAGAATGTAATTTCTGATCAGATAAGACTTTAAAACGGACGGCCGTCTCTTCGGAGACGGCCGTTCACTTTTTTACCGGGTTAAGTTATACTTGAAAAACGAGGAAACTGATCGCAGATGAATATTTTCGAACTGAAAAAGAACAGCCTAACCACAGGTCGCGCGGCAACGGCGATCAGTATAATACTGAGCTCTAACGGGATAAGGGGCAAAAAAGTCATCGTTCCCGCCAATCTGTGCTATGCCGCGATATATCCCGTTATTTATACGGGGAATACGCCTCTTTTTTGTGATGTTGATCCCCTTACCGGAAATATAACGGACAAGATCTTCGAGAAGGCTGTATCGGAAGCGCCGGAGGGAATGGCAGCGGCAGCAGTTATACCGCATATGTACGGGAAGTGCATTCCCCGTGATGTTATAAGTAAGATCCGTAATATATGCGACCGCGAAAACATACTGATGATCGAAGACTGTGCTTCGGCTCTCGGAGCAAGTAACGGAGATTATACCGCAGGCTCCTCGGGTGATTATTCTGTTTTCAGTTTCGGGTACAGTAAGACTGTTGATATCGGGAAAGGCGGCCTTATACTGACTGACCGCGATATAAATGACCTTAAGGAAGAATATCTGTCACTTCCTCAGCAGAGCGAGGAAGACCGTAAGAATGAAGCCTTTTTCTCCAAGCTCTACAGGCTTATAAGGAACAACCCCGATCAAACGCTGGACAGCAATATATGGGCAGGGATAGAGGGAAAGGTCAGGACAGTCTTCGTCAGCCGGAGCGAAGACAAAGATCTGGAAGAGAAGATATATAAGGCCTGCAAAGATCCTGATGATCTTATAACGAGAAGAAGGGAAGAGGCGAAGCTGTATCAGAAACTGATACGTTCGGACGGGGATATAACCCATTACGTCTATGATGAAGGCGATGTTCCGTGGAGATACTCGATATTTACAAGTCCCGGTCAGAGGAGGGGTATCATAGATCATCTCCTTTCCCGGAATATCCCGGTGAGCGACTGGTATCCGTGCGTTACCCCGATATTCGGGATAAAGGGGACAGATCCGAACGGTGATCCGCTGTTCCCCGGGGTCTCATACATGGAGGAGCGGATACTTAACTTCCCGCTTCCGGCAGGAGAGGAAGAGATAAGAAGGATAGCCGAAGCACTGGATTTATACAGACGGGATGATCGGAACAATGGTTAAGGTAGCGATAATAGGAGCTTCGTATCTTCAATTGCCCCTCATAAAGAAAGCCCGGGAAAAAGGATTGGAGACACACGTCTTTGCCTGGGAATGCGGAGATGTCGGCGAGCGCGAAGCGGACTTCTTTTATCCGATCAGTACCGTGGAAAAAGAAGCGATACTGGATGAATGCATAAGGATAGGGATCGACGGGATCTGCAGCATATCTTCTGATGTTGCCGTTAAGACGGTAAACTATGTGGCGGAGAAGATGGGACTTCCCGGGAACAGTATTATCAGTTCCGAACTGTCAACTAACAAGGGTCGAATGAAAGAGACTTTCAAAGAGCACGGTATACCGTCATCGGTATTTGTGGTTACGGACGGGGACATTTCAGACGGGATCATAAGGAGTATTCCTCTGCCTCTTATCGTTAAGCCGACGGACAGATCCGGTAGCCGCGCGATAACCAGGATAGATTCATATGATGATGATATAAAATCTGCAGTCGAAAGAGCCGTATCACAGAGTTTCGAGAAGAAAGCGATCGTGGAACACTTTGTATGCGGGAGGGAATACAGCGTGGAATGTATATCTTTTCAGGGCTCACACAGATTGCTGTCAGTCACGAAAAAATACACCACGGGATCTCCCCATTATATAGAAAGAGCTCATCTTGAACCTTCGGATGTCAGCCCACAAAAAGAAGAGGAGATCAGGCGGATCATCTTCCGGGCACTTGATGCACTGGAGGTAAAAAACGGTGCTTCACATTCCGAGATAAAGATAGATTCCGACGGAAATATCAATGTCATAGAGATCGGATCACGTATGGGCGGGGATATGATCGGGAGTCATCTTGTTCTATTATCGACGGGATTTGACTTCGTTGAAGCCGTTCTTGATGTGGCGCTTGGAAATGCTCCTAAGGACTATGAGCTACTGAGACGCCATGCTGCGATCAGGTTTATTACCGAAGATGAAGATCTGAAAGTATATGAAAGGATCAGGAACGAAGAACCGGGTATCCTGGCGGAATACGATACCGACAGCGGCGATGACGGTCCGGTAATTGATAGTTCCTCCCGAAAAGGATATTATATTATAGTCTCGGAGGACAGAGAAAAGATCGTCAAGTACCTCCCGGACGAAGACGATATACATTGAACAAGGGGATATTATGGAAATATCGGTTGTAGTTCCCGTATACGGATGCAAGGCTGCTCTTAACGAGCTGTATCGCAGATTGACGGACACATTATCCGCCATAACTGAGGATTATGAGATAATCCTCGTAAACGACAACTGTCCCCAGGATTCATGGTCGGTGATAAACGGGATATGTGCGTCGGATCCTAAAGTAATAGGAATAGGACTGTCCAGGAATTTCGGTCAGGCAAGAGCTATCACGGCAGGATTGGATCATTCTTCCGGAAACTGGATAGTCGTTATGGATTGCGATCTTCAGGATAAACCCGAGGAGATTAAAAAGCTTTATGATAAGGCTCAGGAAGGATATGATGTGGTTTTTGCCAACCGCAAAGACAGAAAGGACACCGGCTTCAAGCTTTTTATCTCCCGCTGTTTTTACAGGATCTACAGTTTCCTTTCCGGAAATGAATATAATTACGAGAACAACAACTTCAGTATAGTCAGAAGGAAAGTCGTCGACAGTTTCTGCTCCATGCGCGAATACCACAGGGACTATGCAATGTATGTATACTGGCTCGGATTTAAAAGGACACAGATCGATGTCGAGACCGAACCCAGAAAAGAAGGCAGGTCATCTTATAATCTAGCCAGAAAGATAAACCTGGCTGAAGATCTTCTGACGTCACAATCCGACAAGCTCCTCCGGGTGACGGCTCATACGGGGTTTATAATGACGCTGATCGCTGTTCTTTATATCATCTTTCTGGTAGTACAGTATTTTGTTTCCGATATCAATGAAGGCTGGACCAGTATCATAGCCGTTATCCTTCTGGTCGGCGGAATGCTCATGACCTCCATAGGCATTGCCGGTATCTATATTGGAAATATATTTATGCAGACTAAGGACAGACCTCTCTATATTATCGGAGAAACACTTAATCTTCCCGGTGCGAGCCGGAAAGACGAATAATAAGACGGAGAGCTTGACCAGGTGTTTTCCAAAGATAGCGGCAGGATGAGATCCCGGATCGGAGGGGGCAGGCATGTCAACTATGTCGGAACGTATACGCTCCTGTTTGCGGTGTTCTTTTTTTCCTGCTGTCTGATCTATAATCTGATCTTTTCCGTCAATATGTTTACATACGGAGACGGGCTCATGCAGCAGTATCCGTATTTCCTTTATTCCGGAAAATGGCTCAGGAGGCTTTTCTCGAATCTGTTTGTAAAGCACGTTTTTGAGATACCGTCATGGGATATGACCCTTTACGGTTTTGATCCTCTTATAGCGTGCGGAACGCTGATACTGGATCCCTTTTACTTCATATCTGCATTTGTTCCTGTCAAGTACGGCGAGATAGCATTTGATGCAGTCATTACGTTTAAATACTGGCTTTCGGGACTGTCATTCCTGTATTTTTGCAGATACAGGAAACACGAAGGGATATGCATTATCGCAGGTTCCCTTATATATGTTTTTTCGGGCATAGCGTTTATCGGCCTTTTCCAGGCGAATTTCATCAATCTGTTCTATCTCTTTCCGTTCCTTATGGCTGGAGTCCTGAAACTGTGGGAAGAGAAGAAGTTTGTCCACTATGTTCTGGCACTGGGAGCATGTACTCTCTATGACTATTATTTTACATTTGTTATGGGACTTCTGGTCATCATATATTGTGTTGTCCGGTTCGCTTTTGAAAATGACCGCAGCCTGAAGAAGCTGGGAGATCTGCTGCTGAGATTCATCCCGTTCACGCTTCTGGGGATCGCTCTGGCGATCGGTCCGTCGCTTCCCGGTATCATCAACATGTCCCGCCAGGACAGGCTCTCCCTGACACGCCCCTTTGAACTGTTTTACATATGGAATCGGAGTAAGGCGGTAATAACCGGACTGTTCTCATTTGCAGACCTCAGATTCGAATCGCATATGGGTATTTCTGCAGCGGTCATACCCGGGATATGGTGTCTTTTTGCCTCTAAAAAGAAGCGCACGGATCTTAAGCTGATCCTTATCCTATATTATGTCTCGTTCTTTTTCCCGGTCGTCGGATCTATGTTTAACGGAGGCAATTACGCCAATCACAGATATATCTTCGGATTTGCTTTCCTGGTATCCTATCTGTTCGTCATGACATTTCGTGAGCTTAATACGATCACGTCCCGCGGGTGGAAGATCCTTTTTATTTTGTGCGGGCTTTATATCATACCGTGCCTTTTTGCGGATGAACTGTACGGCCTTACTTCGGCTATTTCCGTGGTCATATCGGTCTTTATGATAATGGCTGTCGTAACATCCAAGAAGATCCCTGATGATAAGAAGGAAATATCTCTGCTGCTTCCGGTATTCATATCATGTCTGTTTATAGGGGCCACATACGGGATACTTCGAACCGGCGTCCTGTCCGTCGAGCTCGGAGACGCTAACTATAACCTCACCGTATCCGACGGAAAGGATCTGATAAAGGCTCTGCCTGACATGAAAGACCGCCGCTATGACAGGCTGGTAACGTCATACGGTTCACTGAACAGTAACGCCTCGATGATAGCAGACATAAACGGTTACGATTTCTATCACAGCAACTACGATCAGAATGTCTGTGATTATATAGACGGGATAGGTCTGATAAGCGATTCCGTGGCTATCAGCTACAGAAATCTTCACGGCAGGAACTTCGCGGAGATCGAAAACGGCACCTCGTATATTACAGTTCAGGATGATGTGTCCATAAATGTTCCTTATTCATATCATCAGGAGGAGTCTTACGGACATTCCGGCGGTTATTCCGTTTATGTTCCTGATATCGATACATCGATCGCATACTTTTATGATGATTCCCTGTCCTATGATGTCTGGGATTCTCTGGATCCCGTATCAAGGGAGGAGAGCATGATGTATTCCGTCTTCACCGAAGACGGGGCTGACAAGCCTGCCGGAGATCTTATTACGGAAGAGATAACGTATGAGATAACGGAAATGTCGGGGATCATCCCCGACGAGAATGGTCTTGAAGCATCCGAAGATGATGCCTTCATGGTACTGAACTTTGATGAGATCAGTGATTGTGAAGTTTTCCTGGTACTGGAAGAATTTGACCTTCGGACGCAGACGGATCACAATACGACATTTGTTCCCGTATCCTTTGAACTGACAGGTACGGACGGCAGTATCCTTTCGCATGAGACATTTAACAGCACCACTGCAAATGTGGGAGTATATCATCCCAAGCCGTATCTGGTCTTTAACACCAATCCTTTTGAAGGATCAGCCGACCGGATAAAGATCATTTTCGGCAAGAAGGATTCGTATGATCTTCGTTCCATAAAGATCTATGTCAGGCATATCGCGGATATTGAAGAATCGGTAGAAAGGTTTGCAGATCATGCAGATACCGGAGATGTTTCTTTTATGATCGACGGGGATCATCTTTATATGGAGACATCCAGGAACGATGCGGGGATCCTTTATCTGGCTGTTCCGTATTCCGAGGGGTGGAGAGCATATGTCGACGGGAAAGAGACGGAGATCAAGAGAGCAAACGTGGCATTTATGGCTATTGATATCTCCGGAGGCGAACACCATATAGAGTTTGTCTACCATACTCCGTATCTCAAAGAGGGAGCTGTCCTGTCAATAGCAGCAGCGTCGATCTTTATCATTACTGCCGTGATCGGCAAAAAAAGGTATAATACCTGTGATAAAAAAGTCCAAGGGGAAAAGACAGATGTCTAAAGGATACATACATTCACTCGAGTCTTTTGGATCAGTTGACGGTCCGGGAGTAAGGTACATCATATTTTTCAGCGGCTGTCCCATGAGGTGCCAGTTCTGTCATAATCCGGATACATGGAAGATGACCGACGGCGATGAATATACGGCGGATGAACTGATAGAGAAAGCACTCCGCTACAGATCCTACTGGGGCGATGAGGGCGGCATCACCGTGAGCGGAGGAGAGCCTCTCTTGCAGATCGATTTTCTTCTCGAGCTTTTCAAAAAGGCAAAGGAGAAGGGTATCAATACATGTATCGATACCTCCGGTGCTCCCTATACTGAAGAAGAGCCGTTTTATTCCAAGTTCACCGAGCTTATGAAGTATACGGATCTTGTCATGCTGGATATCAAGCACATAGATCCCGAAGGTCATAAGATCCTGACCAAGTGTGATAACGGTAATATCCTTTCTTTGGCGCAAAAACTCTCGGATATGGGTATCCCGATGTGGATCAGGCATGTCCTGGTCCCTCAGAGGAATGACCGTGACGACTATCTTTTGAAGCTTCGGGAGTTTATAGATACTCTTAAGACCGTAAAGAAGGTGGAAGTCCTTCCTTATCATACCCTGGGTGTTCACAAATGGCAGACCCTCGGGATACCTTATGAACTGGAAGGTATCGATCCTCCGACCGGAGAACGCATCGCAAATGCCAGAAAGATCCTTGGGGCCGATAACTGAGGCCGGGCAGGAGATTAATATGGTCTTAGCAATAATCGTATTCTTTATCTTTTCGAATATAATCGCCATAGCCGATACTCTGGGCTACAGTGACAGCATAGTCCCGATAGTCATCATCTGTACCGTTCCGTTTATTATTCTTAATCTTTTTCCGACCTTTTCGCATATAAAGGAGAAGCGTCTTCAGAACATCAAGCGGGGCATCTCGCTCCTTACGGAATTCCTTATCACCGTGATCCTCGATGCCGGTGTTCTTCTTTATCTTCTTCTATGCGGCAACTATGATCAGAATACCATCCTTCTTAATTCCATCGGAGCGATAATAGCCGGAAACGTGATCTTCTGGAACGGGATACTGCGGGTCTACCTGTCTGCCAACCAGCTCGGTATCAGATGGAGGGTGCTCGGACTTCTCTGCGGGATGATACCCGTAGCACATCTTGTGGCGCTCAGTATCATCATACATATCGCCGGCAAAGAGTATAAAGACGAATCGGCCAGATTCTATCTTAACAGGGACCGGCAGGATGAACAGGTCTGCAAGACCAGATATCCGATCCTCATGGTCCACGGGATATTCTTCCGCGATTTCCGTTATTTTAATTATTGGGGCAGGGTACCCGAAGATCTCATAAAGAACGGGGCAACGATATACTACGGCAACCAGCAGTCTGCCGAATCGGTCTACGATTCCGGAAAGGCCCTGGCTCAGAGGATCAAGCAGATAGTCGAGGAGACGGGCTGCGGGAAGGTCAATATCATTGCCCACAGCAAGGGCGGCCTGGATTCCAGAAGTGCGATCTCCATATGGGGGGCGGCTCCTTATGTTGCCTCGCTTACTACTATCAATACTCCTCACAGAGGATGTCAGTTTGCCGACTATATCCTGAAAAAAGCTCCCGAGAAGGTGCTTAAGGCCGTCGCAGCACAATATAACGGAGCTCTTAGGAAACTCGGTGATAAGGATCCCGATTTTGTCTCGGGTGTAAGGGACCTTACATACGAAGCATGCATGGCGTTCAACGAGAAGTGTCCTAATTCGCCGGGGGTATACTATCAGAGTGTCGGTTCAAAATCCGAGCACGCCACGGGAGGAAGATTCCCTCTTAATCTGTCCTATAATTTCGTAAGACACTTTGACGGTGCCAATGACGGTCTCGTATCCGTCACCTCGATGGAATGGGGAGATAACTTCACGACGATATTCCCCAAGAAAAAAAGAGGCATAACGCACGGCGACATGATCGACCTGAACCGCGAGAATATTGACGGCTTTGATGTCAGGGAGACATATGTGAATATCGTTAAACAGCTTAAGGAGAGAGGTCTGTGATAAAACTTATAGCCCTTGATCTGGACGGTACGCTCCTTGATTCCGAGAAGAGATACCCGAAGGATTTTCCGGCATTTGTGAAGGAACACCCTGAGATATTATTCGTTCTTGCCAGCGGAAGGCAGTACTACACGTTAAAACAGCAGTTCGATGAGATATGCCCCGGACTGGTATACATTGCCGAGAATGGAGCTGCGGTCTTCCGCGGCGACGAGCTCATCTATGAGGATACCATGAGCCCCGAAGACGCCAGGTGTGCTTTGGATGCCGCCAAGAAGATAGAAGGCGCGTGGCCTTATATCCTATGCGGACTTCAGTCGGCTTACGTTAATCCCGCCGACAGCTTCAGTATGGAAGAAGGCGTCAAATACTATGCCAGGCTCAGGACCGAGGATGACATCTATCCTTTTGCAAACAGTGACCGGATCTGCAAACTGGCTCTGTTCTTCAGGGACAAGGATGCCCAGAGGGCTTATGACAGACTGCCACGCATGTCGTCTTCCATAAGCGGCATATTATCCGGCGACCGCTGGATAGATATCGGCAATAAGACGGTAGGAAAGGGAAATGCTCTCCGTGCACTGCGCGAACACTACGGAATAAAGAAAGAAGAGTGCATGTGCTTCGGAGATTATCTGAATGACATGACGCTCTTTGAGGAATGTGAAGAGAGTTATGCCATGGCAAATGCTCACGATGACCTGAAGAAGGCCGCCAAGCATGTTACCGGGTATTCAAACGATGAAGACGGAGTCATGAAGGCTCTCCATCAAGTCTTCGGCTGAGTATCCTGGAGAAAAGCGTTTCCGTCTGATATCATAGAAACATATCCGACATATGGAGGTGGAAATATGACTACCGAAAGCATCAGATCCATACGAAGGTACATGCTGATCGTCAACATCGTCATTCTCCTTTTGGGCGTAGCGTTTATTGCCTGGCCGAAGGAATCCTCCGAATTGCTCGCGAGGATCACGGGAGTCTCGCTACTCCTGTTTTCGGTCTTCGGCCTGATAGTTTTCCTTTTTGCCCAATCGAAAGGGATAACTGATGTCTTATCGCTGATAGGAAGCGTGATAGTCGGCGTTATGGGCGTGATGTTCATCATCAAGCCGGAATTCCTGATCAATGTCCTTAATATAGTATTCGGCATAGTGATAATCCTGGTCGGTGTCGCCAATACACATCAGGCTCTGTTCATCCTCCGTAAGGTAAGACGGAAGTGGTGGATATCCCTCCTGGTGGCACTTCTTGCGATCGCTCTGGGAGTGTTCATAATAATCAATCCGTTCTCGTTTACTAACGGGCTCATGATCTGGATAGGGATAGGTCTGATCATAGAAGCGGTTACGGGATTCATAAACCTGCCCGGACTCCGCCGCAAGAAAAAAGAAGCGGAACTGATCCCGTAAAGAAGTATCCTTGGAACAAAAGCACCGCACATCACGGCGGTGCTTTTACTATGTCTTATGTCAAGGCCCGTTCAGATGGCATTCCTGCAGAAGAGAAGGGGCGCACCGTAGTCGGTTACGCCCCGGGAGGTAAAAATGTATTATGTCTGAAGACTTGATCAACCGCGGATTATGCCGTACAGAGCGCAGATCCTTGTGAACTCGGGCGATCCGGCGAATCCGTTAAAGACTTCTTCACGGGATATACCGGCATTAAGCTGGGCTACCCATGCGTTAAAGCCCTCTTCGTCAGCTTCACGTCCCATGAAGGTACGATAGAGCCTGTTTACATATTCTTCGTTGCTTACATTCTGCCTTGTGAATTCATCGCTGAAGAAGAAGCCTCTTGCAGCGCCTGTTCCGGTATCTCTCTGGTTGGCAAGCTGACTTGCCCAATTTAACATTCCGGGCGTATCAGCCTCACGGCATAGGCATGTTGTATAGAGCCTTGTGGCAAATGCGATCGTATCAGAGTTAGGCTCGACTTCAATATCGGGTGCTCCTGTACCGCCGGAAGGGATACCGAACCTGAGACATACATTTGACCATTCGGAAGAATTGATGAAGCCCTCGATGATATCTTTCTTGTCTGCTCCGCCGTCAAGTGCATTTGTCCAGGATTCAAGTCCGCCATCATCGGCTTCGCGGTCAAAGAATGTCCGGTAAAGGATGCGAACGAATTCTTCATTGCTAAGATCGCGGTCAAGGAACTCATTGCTGTATAAGAACCCCCTGGCGATATCGGCTCCGGTATTTTCTCCAGAGGTGATGCTTCTTACCCAGAATGCATGGCCTTCCGGATCGGCGCTTCTTCTGAGCGCGATCGTATAAAGACGCGTAACAAAGGCGGAGATCCCGGATCCTTCTGTCCCGGCAGGATCAGTTACGGATTCTTCGGAAGATGACGGAACGGTCTCCGGTACGGAAGGCGTACTGTCCGTTACTGATGCGGATGACTCGGGTGAAGATGCTTCGGTACCTGCCGTCGTTCCCGGGGTTTCTGCAGTCGTGCTCTCCTGCGAAGGTTCCGATGAGGATGAGGAACTGCCCATGGAGGAGGTTTCAGAGGATGAAGACGGGATGCTCTGAGACGCGGAACCTGAAGCGGATGATGATGCCGAAGCCGATGAAGAAGACGAAGAAGTCTCCTGTCCGGGGATCGGAGTAGGCACGGCCGCCTCAGCTGCATTCACCTGATCCAGGGTGCACTTGACATCGTATTGGATATAATACAGGAACATGTACATCTCTTTCATAAAGAAGCTGAACTCATGACGGCCGTAATCCTCGAATGTCTTGACTGCCGGGATTATATTATGAGCCCGGAATAAAGTATTATAGCGGACAAGGTCGTTATATCTTACGATCTCGCTCTCCCCGACATGTCCCGCGCTCATAAACAGATGGGCATTGGGACTGCTCGAGAAAACGAGTCTCGAAGATACGTTGTTCCTGTTCAGCCATCCGTAGTTGGGATCATCATTATAGAACATCCATGAAGGAGACAGGGCTCCCACGTTGACTACCCGGTCATGGAATTCGCATCCCGCAAAAAGCGAGGTGCAGCCTCCAAGTGAATAGCCGCAGACGGTGATGTCGCTTTCGGTGTTTATCTTGGATGAGATGGATCCGCTCTCTATCGCATCAAGAAGATCTCCGAAATACGACTGGCATCTCCCCCCGGATACCGGATGAGTGTTGACGTATGTGCAGAACTCATTATTTGTTATGGGGTTGCAGGAAGCGTCGCTGGCGTTATAGACCGGGACGATGTAAACATAATTATCGACCGTTCCCGAAGCGGCCCACTTGTTCGCATAACCGGAAAAATTGTTAACGCAGTTTCCCATTCCGCCAAGTCCGGGGAACAGGATGAGCGGCTTATAGCTTCCGGCCATGGCCGGCTCGTAAACATAACAGCTCTGCGTAGTACCGTCATGGGCCGTGAATGTTCTTGTGACCGCGCTTCCGTACATATACTGTGATGATGCCGCCAGATCGGTTCGTCCGGCGATAAAGCATACGGCTATTGTAAAGAGCATTGACAGTATCAGTATCGCCGAAAACATTTTTAAATGTCTTGTTTCAGTTTCCATAAGATTCTAAACTATTCCTTTCCCTTATGCCTGCACAAACTCAAAAAAGCAGAAAAATGATCACGCCACTATATTGTACATAAATCAGTTACAGTTTGTTCACAAAAAATTAATATTTATTTATGGTCAATCTGACAAGAGATCAGACTGAAGATACAGATCACAATAAGTTCCGTTTTGGCGTTATCCCTGATATATATTAAGAAAGTATGTGATATTATATATGCAGTGTTTTTGAGAATAAGGAATCGGAGGTCAGCTTATGGAGATCACTTATCTGGGTCACTCGTGTTTTAAGTTTGTCAAAGACGGATTTGCACTCATAATGGATCCGTATAATCCGGGCAGCGTTCCCGGTCTTGAGCCCCTGAAAGAGACGGCTAATCAGGTCGTCTGCTCTCATAAGCACGGAGATCATTACGGGCTTAAGAGCGTTAAGCTTGCTTCCGTCCGCGCGGATACTCCGTTCCTTGTCGATCTTATCGAGACTTTCCATGATGATAAGGAAGGTGCTCTGCGGGGAAAGAACTTTATAACGATAGTAAATATAGGCGGGCACAAGGTAGTCCACATGGGAGACATAGGCTGCATGATAAGCGACGACGATATCGAGCTCCTTAAAGGATGCGACATCCTTCTTATACCCGTCGGAGGATTTTATACGATAGATGCGAAGACGGCAAAGAAATATGTGGACAAGATTTCTCCGGCCGTTACCATCCCTATGCACTATAGCGGAGACGGATTCGGATACAGTGAGATCGCTCCGGTCGACGGATTCGTCAGGCTCTTTCCCAAAAAAGATGTTGCTTTCGAAGGTTCGGAGATATCGGTGGAAGATACCTCGGATCTCAAGAAGATAATAGTAATGAAGCCTTTAAAGGCTGTGAAAGGATAAACGGAAAATGTTTAACATCGGTTTTGACAGCGACGAGTATGCGAGACTGCAGTCCCAGAAGATCAGGGATCGTATCGAGCAGTTTGGAGGAAAACTCTATCTCGAGTTCGGAGGAAAGCTGTTTGACGATTATCACGCGTCAAGAGTCCTCCCCGGGTTTGAACCAGACAGCAAGATAAAGATGCTCATGCAGCTCAAGGCCGATGCCGAGATAGTGATCGCGATCAATGCCGATGCCATAGAGAAGAACAAGAGAAGGGGAGACCTCGGTATCACGTATGACCAGGATGTTCTCCGTCTGATAGATGCCTTCACCGAGTTCGGTCTCTTTGTAGGAAGTGTATGCATAACCCAGTTTACGGGACAGCCTCTGGCCGAGAAGTTCGAGCAGAGACTTCATCAGCTCGGTGTAAAGGTCTATAAGCATTATCCTATCGCGGGATATCCTTCGAATATCCCTCTGATAGTAAGCGATGACGGCTACGGGAAGAACGATTATATCGAGACCACGCACTCTCTGGTCGTAGTCACGGCTCCGGGTCCCGGATCCGGAAAGATGGCCACATGCCTTTCCCAGCTCTATCATGACAGCAAGCGCGGGATAAAAGCCGGATACGCCAAGTTCGAGACATTTCCCATCTGGAGCATCCCCCTGTCTCATCCCGTTAACGTTGCTTACGAGGCTGCCACAGCTGATCTGAACGACGTTAACATGATCGACCCGTTCCATCTCGAAGCCTACGGCAAGACTACCGTAAACTATAACCGCGATGTCGAGATATTCCCTGTCGTAAATGCCATCTTTGAAAAGATATACGGTGAATCCCCTTACAAGAGCCCCACGGATATGGGAGTAAACATGGCCGGATTCGCGATCTCGGATGATGAAGCCTGCCAGCAGGCAAGCCGTCAGGAGATCATACGCCGCTTCTATCAGGCGAAGTGCGCCGTAAGGCAGGGACTGTCTGATGGCAATGATGTTGCCAAGCTCGAGATGATAATGAGTAAGAGCGGTATCAATACATCAGACCGTCGTGTTATCGGAGCCGCTTTGGTCAGAGCTGACCAGACCGGAAGACCTGCGGTGGCAATGGAACTTCCCGACGGGCGTATCGTTACAGGAAAGACGACCGACCTTCTGGGTCCCGCATCGGCATGCCTTCTGAACGCATTGAAGGTGCTCGCCGGAGTTGATCACGAGATCCCTCTTATCTCACCTAATGTTATCGAGCCCATCCAGGATCTCAAGGTCAATCACATGGGCAACCATAATCCCAGGCTTCATACCGACGAGACGCTGATCGCTCTTACCATCTCCGCTCAGACCAATCCCGTGGCGGAGCTTTGTATGCAGCAGATCGGCAACCTTAAGAATGTCGATGCGCATTCCACGACTATCCTGTCGAGCGTTGACGAGAATGTATTCCACAAGCTCGGAATCAATATCACGTGCGAGCCCAGTTACGAGACAAAGAAGCTTTACCATAAGTGATATTAGAGTATATTTGAAAGCTGATAAAAAGGCTGTTCCGGAAGTTGCGGGACAGCTTTTTTGTTGTCCGGGAAACTAAAGTCAAAAAAAGTCAAAATACATATTGACAAAACCTCCGGATAGAAGGATAATCAAATTGGTCAAAGAAAGTCAAAGTCAAAAGAGAGGAGGAGCTATCATGGCCAGACTGGTCGACGTCATCGAGATGATGATCAAGGACATGCTCGACGAGAATAACGGAAGCGCGACGATAAGCAGGAGCGATCTTGCAGAGCGGGCCAACTGTGTGCCGTCCCAGGTAACATATGTCCTTTCCACGAGGTTTTCGACGGGAAACGGATATATCGTGGAGAGCAGGCGCGGCGGCGGAGGCCGTATAACCATTACCCAGGTTAAGCCGCTCAGCAAGAGGGAATACATAGGATCCGTGATCTCTTCGGTCGGCAACGCCATATCGGGGCGCGAGGCGGACATTCTTCTGCAGAATACCGTAAAATGCGGTGCTATCACCGAGCGCGAGGGAATGGCGGTCATGGCGGCCGTATCGGACCGGGCTCTTTCCAAAGTGGATACGGATATAAGAGCTTCGGTAAGGGCTGATGTCTTTAAGAATGCCATGCTGGCTCTGATGATGGACAGGTAAGGAGGATATGATAATGAGATGTGAAAAATGCGGAGCTTTGCTCGGTAATAAGATAATCAAGATAAACGGAACGGTATTGTGCGAGAACTGTGCCAGAGAATTCGGTATAGAGGATCCGCTCCGCGGCGCAGGCAGCCTGATGGGCGCGGCGTTCCCTCTTCTGGACGAACTGACTGCAGGGATCATGGGCGCCGGAAGCGATCTGGAGTTCGCCAATACCAAGCTCAAGTGCCAGAGATGCGGAAGCACGTTAAGAGATGTGGAGAGCACCGGGATCCTCGGATGCATAGAATGCTATAACACATTCAGCGATATACTGGCCAAGAAACTTTTAAGAAAACAGGGAAGTACCGAATATGTCGGAAGAGTTCCGGGGGTTCCCGCAGAAGGCATCGATGACGAGGTCAAAGAGCCTTCAAAAGAGGAGCCTGCTCCGGCTAAACCCGCCGTTTCCGAGGCCAAGGAGGAAAAGCCTTCACCCGATATTAAGAAGAAAGAGGATATCCTCGAGAGGATAAAGAATGCGGATCTCGGGATGGTCACGGATGATGATCTGCAGGAGGCCATGAACATGGCGGTCGATGCGGAGGATTATCTCCTTGCGGCAAGACTTAGAGATGAACTGAGAAGCAGAAGGGGAGGGAACTGATATGTGGTTTGACAAGAACGGCAACGATAAGGATACGGTATTGTCGGCGACTGCAGTCATCTACCGTAATATCAAGGGATTCCCTTTTGAGGCAAAGATGAGTTCGGCTGATAAGGAGGTAGTACTCGGGATGGTCAAGCAGGCCGTTGCCGATACCGACAAGGTCTTTATCAGAGGAAACGAACTCGACGAGAACATGACAAGGAACCTTTATGAGCAGAGGCTTATTACCAGAAGATTCATCCAGGACAGAGACACCAACGCGGTGCTCCTGGACAAAAACGATGAAGGCTTCGCGGTCGAGGTCAACGGCATTGAACATCTGGTGATAAGAAAATCCTGTGCTGGAAGTGATATCAGATCGGCATATAAAAAGGCAGAAGAGGTTGCTGTTATGCTCGAGAAGAAACTGGATATCGCATTTACCGAGAAGATGGGATTCCTTACATCCGGGATAAGCGTGGTAGGTACGGGACTGTTCCTCGGATTCAGCGTGGCGATACCGGGTGTGGAAGTCACTGCGGGCGGCATAGCTACCCTGGCAAAAAGACTGGAGAAATACGACTGGTCGATCAGACCGGCTTTTAAGAACGAGAAAGGCATCACGGGCGGCATCTATGTATTGAGCGGGACCGCGACCCTCGGCGTAAGCGAGAAAGACGTATTGAGAAGAGCAGAGCGCGTCATCTCGGATGTCATAAAGTTCGAGAGGAACTGCAGAGCCAATATCTATAAGAAGAAGGCAGGGATCCTGCAGGATCAGTTCTGCAGATCATACGGACTTTTGAGGTACTGCAGAAGGATAGAGAAGTACGAGGCCGTTGATCTTCTGGGCAGGATAAGGCTGGGACTTGAAAAGTTCGATACCGAAGACATCGATATCGATTACGACAGGATAAACCATATAAGCAATCTGCTGATGTCCGAATACGAAGATCCGGGAAACCAGGGAGCCCGGTCGGTCAGGCTCAGTAAGATCCGGTCTGACATGATCAGAAGAACACTGAAGGGGGATGATAAAAAATGAAGATTTCAGAAGAGACAGCAAGAGTAATGGCAATATCCAAGCGCCTGACAGAATCCTCAGGGAAGCAGATGATCGCTACTGATGCGGTACTGTGCGCGCTGGCTGCTGTGGATTCTCCCGCTAAGGACATACTTGAGGAGAATTCGGTAACGGCGGATGCTATAGCCGATCGTATCGATGCGGATCTTTCCGTAGCGGACGGTGACATATTCAACAGAGAGATAGATGAGGCAATGCGTTCCTTAAGGCTTGAGACGAGAAAGCTCATCGCCAATGCGAGCGAGCTGGCGGGCAAGGTAGGAGGCAATCTGATAATCAGGCCGGAATACCTCCTGTTCTGCATCTCGGGATCAAGAGGCTCGAGCGCCTGGGCTATCCTTAACGGTATGGGAGCCGATATAGACGGTATAAGAAACGAACTGATAGATCTGTTCGGAGGGGAAGAGGAAGACATCGGTGATGACGATCTTTCCGATAATATCCCGGGAACTCCCGTCAGTGGGAAGAGCGCAAGAAACAATTCCCGTCATGGCGACAAAAAAGGCGGTAAGAGAAAACAGCTCGAACAGTTCGGAAAGAACCTCACTGATGCCGCAAAAGAGGGGAAGATCGATCCCGTTATCGGCCGTGAGGAAGAGATAAACAGAGTAATGCAGATCCTTGCCAGAAGGACAAAGAACAATCCCTGTCTGGTAGGTGATCCCGGTGTCGGAAAGACTGCCATAGCGGAAGGCATAGCACTGAAGATCGCAAAGGACGAGGTACCCGAGCTCCTTAAGGGGAAAGTCGTCTATTCGATCGATATGGGTTCCATGGTCGCGGGATCCAAGTACAGAGGAGACTTCGAAGAGAGGATCAAGCAGGTCCTTACGGAAGCATCGTCCGATCCCGACGTTATCCTTTTTATCGACGAGATCCATACCCTTATCGGAACGGGTAACGGAGAAGGTTCTCTTGACGCGGCCAATATCATGAAGCCCATGCTTACCAAGAATGAACTGCGTATCATCGGCGCCACGACGATGGATGAATACAGCAAGTATATCGAGAAGGACTCCGCTTTGGAGAGAAGGTTTCAGAAAGTCATAGTCGACGAGCCTTCCGTCTCCGATTCGATAAAGATCCTTGAAGGACTCCGTCCCAAGTATGAGGAGCATCATAAGATCAGGATCCCCGACGAGGCGATAGAGCAGGCCGTAAGGCTGTCGGCGAGATATATCTCCGACAGATACCTTCCCGATAAGGCGATCGATCTTGTGGATGAGGCTGCCGCCAGAAAGAGGATCAATTTCTCTGACGTGAAGGAGAGAAAGGAACTCGATGATGCACTCGCCGATATCGAAGAAAAGAAGAAGGAAGCCGTAAAGGCTCAGGATTTTGAACGGGCGGCCCAGCTTAAGGACGAGGAAGTCAGGATAAAGTCCAGGCTCGACGGTTTTGAGCTCAAGAACAAGGCTGATGCGGAAGGGTTTACGGGAACGCTGACCGTCGAGGATATCGCCGACGTGCTCTCCAAGTGGTCCGGAATACCTGTATCCAAGATCACGGAAACGGATGCCGAGAGGCTAAAGAACCTCGAAGAGGAACTCAAGAAGAGAGTCATAGGTCAGGATGAAGCGGTAACTGCCATATCCAAAGCAATAAGGAGGAGCCGCCTCGGTCTCAAGGATCCCACGAAGCCCTCCGGATCCTTTATCTTCCTCGGAACTACCGGTGTCGGTAAGACCGAACTTGCCAAGGCTCTGGCCGAGGTGATGTTCGGTAACGAGAGCGCTCTGGTAAGGATCGATATGTCGGAGTATATGGAGAAACACGATGTCAGCAAGCTCATAGGAGCGCCTCCGGGATATGTCGGTTACGATGAAGGCGGCCAGCTTACCGAGAAGATCAGAAGACACCCTTATTCGGTAGTCCTTTTTGACGAGATAGAGAAGGCTCATCCCGATATCTTTAACGCAATGCTCCAGATCCTTGACGACGGCAGGCTCACCGACGGCAAGGGAAGAGTGGTCGATTTCAAGAATACCATCATCATCATGACTTCCAACATCGGCGCCAGGATGTTAACGAGCGCCGCAGGAAGAAAGATAGGATTCTCCACGGTATCCGAAGAGGAGGATCATGACGAAGCCAGCCGCGAGGGGCTTTACGGAGGCAAGAGTTATGATGATGCCAAGGAGGTCGTTCTCGAAGAGCTCAAGAAGACATTCTCTCCCGAGTTCGTTAACCGTGTCGATGAGATAATATTCTTCAGGATGCTCGGAAAGGAATCCCTCATAAAGATAGTCGATCTTATCGCAGCTTCCGTTGCCGACAGGATCAGGGACATCGGTATTGAGATAGAGCTTACAGAGGAGGCCAAGGAACTCCTTGCCAAGAAGGGTTACGATCCCCAGTACGGAGCCAGACCTCTTCGAAGGGTCATCCAGTCCATGGTCGAGGATAACTTCTCCGAGGCACTGCTTGACGGTGTGATCACTGCCGGAAGGATCGCCAGAGTGGATGCGGACGGCGATAAAATCGTTATCACGGATGCAGGACCGGTCGCTTCCTGATCGCTTACCTAAACGTAATAACAAAAAGAGGTGCTCCCGCGGGAACACCTCTTTATCATTATGGTCGATATCCGATCACTTTTTTGCTTCCGCTTTGGCCTTCTTTGCCTCGAGAGCTTTCTCGGTGGGTTTTACGAGCACAAGGCAGAGGATGAGCGCTACGATATAGAGCGCGATCGTGAAATAGAGCACGTTCTGATAACCGACGGGGTTGATCATAATGGGCTTGCCTGCCGCATCCGTACCGTGCTCGATATACTCACCGGTGTGCTTAACGATATATGTGGCAACCTGGTTTCCCGTAAGGCCGGCAAAAGCCCAGGCGGAAAGGGTGATACCGTGGATGGCGGAAATGGATCCCATTCCGTAATGGTCGGAAAGAAGAGTAGGAACGTTCGAGAATCCGCCGCCGTATCCTGCGTTTACGATAAAGATAAGCGCGAGTACGAGGAAGATGAGAAGTCCGTTGCCCTCGCCGTTCTTGATACCGCTCGTCAGCATGACAAGTCCGGTGAATGCGATGGAAAGAACGAAGATCAGTTTATAGATCGTGTTACGGTCCTTCATCGTGTCGGCCCATGCGGAGAATCCGAGACGGCCGCCGGCGTTGAAGATGGCGGAGATAGTGGAGATCAGTCCGGCGAAAGCGGCAAGGCCTACGCACTTAACGATCATCTTCTCCTGGGATATAAGAGCAAGACCGCATGTGATGTTGATGTAGAACATGAGCCAGATACCGATATAGTTACCGATAGGCTTTGTCTTAAGTGTTGCGATGATGGAAGGCTTCTCCCCCTTGCCCTGAGGCTCGACCCATCCGGCGGGCTTTGCAAGGAGAAGGTGACCCAGGAACATCATTACGAAGTAAACAGCCGCAAGGATATAGAACATCTTGTAAACGCCGCCTTCGCCCAAGCCCGTGAGCATCTTCTGCATGATGGGTGAGGCTATGGCCTTTGCGGCGCCGAAGCCGGCAACTGCAAGACCGGTGGCAAGACCCTTACGGTCCTTAAACCACAGCATCAGAGTCTTAACGGGGGACAGGTAACCGGTTCCGAGACCGATACCCATAATGAATCCGTAACTTAAGTAGATACCGATAAGTGCTCCCACGCTGTGCTGGTGATTGCCTCCGTACCAGATGAAGAAACCCGTTCCGGCCATTCCTACGGAAAAACAGATAGTAGCGATAAGAGATGACTTGTGGATATCCTTCTCGACGATGTTACCGAGGAAAGCGGCTGACATTCCGAGGAAGAAGATAGCGAACGAGAATGCCCACTCAATGGCACTCTTGTCGTTATTTACGAACCATCCTGTATATTTTGCGATCTCTTCGCTGAAGATAGACCAGCAGTAAACCGTACCGATACTGCAGTGAAGAAGAAGTGCGGGTATCGCGGCACGTATCCATTTGTTTGCGCGCCATCCGCTCTGTGCGGTGCTTGTGCCACCCATAAAATGACCCTCCTGAAACATTAGAAATAATAGTATTTTTCTTAAAATCCACAGTGAATAATATAACAGGATAATCAGTTTTTCAATTAAAGTCAGGAGAAAGTAATTATTTTGTCTTCTTTTTCGTCATAATGGACAACATCTGATGGATATATGTCTCCATTGTATGTTTCTGTTCTCTCGGGAGATCTTCGATCTTATAGACATAGCCCGGGACCTTCTCGCCGGTCCTTCCCATTAGGATATAGTCCGAGCTTGCCGCGAGCTCCTTGCATATCCTGACCAGATTTTTGACGGAAGGATAAACAAGCCCTCTTTCCACAGACGAGACAAACTGGACGGAAGTTCCGATCCGTTCTGCCAGTTCTTCCTGGGTGATCCCGCATTCCCTGCGGCAGTCCCGTATTCTCTGACCCATGTCCTTCAGTTCTTTGTCCATTTTTAAACTCCGATTTTGATTTTAGGTTAAATACACAGTTTAATGAACAAAGCAGAAGTGGAATCCGATTCAACTGACACTTGAAAACAGAGGCGGCGGTTTGCCGTAATTGCGTTCTTGCAGTTCTTACGTTCTCTTGTATAATAGTCACAGAATTTTTCTGAAGGTGACGGTAATGGCAAACGAACTGACGGTTAAAGAGAGTGGGAAGCCCGCAAAGAAAGAGTACGATTATGATATCGGATGTGTTCCGAGCAACTGGTGGTATCACTGTGTAGGCGAGAATATACTTGTATCGCTGATAGCCCTTATAACGAATATCAAGGTCAAGCCCGATCCCGATTATCTTAAGGAAGAGGGACCGATCATAGTCATCTCCAATCATCAGTCCTATCTCGACCCCATGGTCACGAGCCTGCTTACCAGAGGACGTCCCGGAAACTTTGTCACGGGAGAGTTTGTTTTCAGGAGAAATCCCTGGGGACACTGGTTCCGCCTCGGAGGAGCTATCCCCAAGAAACAGTTCGTCGTTGATACGGTCTCCGTTAAGGCCATGATGAAGGTCATGAAGAGAAAGGGTGTCCTGTTCATCTATCCGGAAGCAACGCGTTCGGTGGACGGAAGCACGGTTACTTTCGATGACGGAGTTGCCAAGATGGCCAAAAAGGCCGGAGCAGCCATCTATATCGCCCACATCCACGGAGCCTATCTTACCATGCCCAGATGGGGCAAAGGGATCAGGAGAGGCAAGATCACCGCGGAATTCGTTAAGAAGCTCCCGGGCGAAGAAGTGAAGAAGATGTCGGCCGAGGAGCTCCATCAGTATATCCTGGACGGCATAAACTATAACGAGAACGATTACTGCAGGAACGAACATCCCGTTCATAAGGGAAGCGCTCTCGCCTGCGGGCTTCAGAACGTCGCATATGCCTGCCCCCGGTGCGGGAGCGAGTTCACGATGCAGTGGATGGGCAGGCGAGATGCCGACAAGATAAAGTGCAGCAAGTGCGGCAATACGGTAAGGTATCTCCCGTCAGGACTGCTTGAAGGGGCAACTTCGGAGGACAAGTCTTTTGAGGATCTGTCACAGTGGACCTCGTGGGAGAGGGAGCAGGTTCAGGCTCAGGTGGAGCGAGATGATTTTCGTATGGAGCTCGACGCCGAACTTTTTAAGGTGTTCGATCCTCTGACTTTTGCCAAGACCGGCAAGGGAAAGGTCACCATTACACCGACCGAGATCATATATGAGGGTACCGACTGTGACTCGCAGCTCGGCATTCCCTATAAGAACGGAAAGCCCGTCCGGAAGTACGGAAAGCGCACGCTCGAGGGCGTCAGCAAGCCCACGAGGCAGGTCTTTGAGATCGCCACCATGCGCGGACTGGTCGCCAGATACGGAAAATGCTTCGAGATCTATAGTAGCGAGGGAGAGCTTTTCCGCTTCTATGTTGACGGTCAGAAAGTGTTCAAGATACAGCAGGTCGTAAAGCTTCTCGGGAAGAATTAAATCTTTAAATGAGGCGCAAAAGATAATATAATTATATGCGGTTCGTAAGCACCTTTTTATGGTGCTGCAAATAAATTATCAGGAGTGTGACACCCATGGCAATGTATGACAAGAAAAGTGTCGAAGATCTGAACGTTGCAGGTAAGAGAGTTATCGTCCGCGTTGACTTTAACGTACCCCTCGACAAGGAAACAGGCACAAAGATCACAGACGACAAGCGTATCAAGGGAGCTCTTCCCACGATCAAGTACCTCGTAGACAACAATGCGAAGGTTATCCTCGTATCTCACCTCGGCCGTCCGAAGAACGGACCTGAGGCTAAGTTCTCAATGAAACCCGCCGCAGACAGGCTCGCAGAGCTTATCGGCAAGCCCGTTACTCTTGCAGCTGACGTTATCGGTGAAGATGCTAAGGCTAAGGCTGCTGCGTTGCAGGACGGCGAGATCCTCATGCTCGAGAACGTAAGATTCCACAAGGAAGAGACAAAGAACGATCCCAAGTTCGCAGCAGAGCTCGCTTCCATGGCTGACCTCTATGTAAATGATGCTTTCGGTACGGCTCACAGAGCTCACGCTTCCACGGCCGGCCTTGCAAACTTCCTTCCTTCCGCATGCGGTTATCTCATCAAGAAGGAGATCGACTTCATCGGCGGCGCACTCGATAATCCCGCCAGACCTTTCGTTGCTATCCTCGGCGGTGCCAAGGTATCCGACAAGATCGGCGTTATCACAAACCTTCTCGACAAGGCTGACACTATCATCATCGGCGGCGGTATGGCTTATACATTCATCGGCGCTAAGGGCGGTACGATCGGTAACTCCCTTTTCGAGGCTGACAAGGTAGACCTTGCCAAAGAACTCATGGCTAAGGCTGAGGAGAAGGGTGTTAAGCTCCTCCTTCCCGAGGACACTGTAGTTGCAACAGAGTTCGCTGCTGATGCTGAGTCCAAGGTTGTTCCTTCCATGGAGATCCCCGACGGCTGGGAGGGCCTCGATATCGGACCTAAGACGATCGAGACATTCTCCGCTGCCATCAAGGAAGCTAAGACTATCATCTGGAACGGTCCTGCAGGAGTATTCGAGTTCGATAAGTTCGCAGTAGGTACAGAGGCTCTCGCTAAGGCTATCGCTGATACGGATGCCGTATCCATCATTGGCGGCGGTGACTCCGCAGCTGCTATCGAGAAGCTCGGCTATGCTGATAAGGTATCCCACATCTCCACGGGCGGCGGTGCTTCTCTCGAGTACATCGAGGGTAAGGTCCTTCCCGGTATCGACTGCCTTAACGACAAGAAGATCGGCAGGATCTTCGCAGCAGGCAACTGGAAGATGAACTGCGGTATCCCCGCTGACGCCGTTAAGCTCATCGAAGACCTTAAGCCCCGTGTAAAGGATGCTACATCCAGGATCGCTCTCGGCGTTCCCGCTACGGCTCTTGCTGCTGCAGTCGAGGCTGCTGCTTACAGTAACATCAAGATCGCTGCCCAGAACTGCCACTTCGAGGAGAAGGGTGCTTTCACAGGCGAGATCTCTCCTCTCTGGCTTGCCAAGATGGGCGTTAACTACTGCATCATCGGTCACTCCGAGCGTCGTGAGTACAACGCAGAGACAGACGAGACAGTAAACAAGAAGGCTCTTGCACTCCTTAAGTACGGCGTAAGACCCATCATCTGCTGCGGCGAGTCTCTTGCACAGCGTGAGGCAGGCGAGACATTTGACTGGATCAAGGGTCAGATCGTCGGTGCTTTCAAGGATATCCCTGCCGAGAAGCTCTGCCAGATCACTATCGCTTACGAGCCTATCTGGGCTATCGGCACAGGCAAGACAGCTACAGACGAGCAGGCTGAGGAAGTCTGCAAGTTCATCCGCGGCGTCATCGCGGAGCTCTACTGCGAGAAGTGCGCTGAGGCTATCACGATCCAGTACGGCGGATCCTGCAATGCCAAGAATGCTGCAGGTCTCTTCGCTCAGGCTGACATCAACGGCGGCCTGGTCGGCGGTGCATCCCTGAAGGCTGAGGACTTCGCGGTTATCTGCAACGCTTGATCTTTTTAACGATCACTTCAGAGAGGGTCGCTTCGGCGGCCCTCTTTTTTGTTGTCTGCCGGTTTAGCTCTATCACGCAGATCATCACAAAAACACGGGTACTTTTGTGATAAATTGTGATAATCTCGCAAAATATCACAAAAACAGATCGATCGCTGCATTGATCTGCGCGATATCTTTTCAGACAGATAATCCTCAGAGTATAAGGAATACGGAAAACATGTGAGCACAGTGAGTTGAGGCTCCCGACCCGCAAGAGTATAATCTTAATCAACAGTCAGAAAACGGAGGATATCTGTATGGGCGGATTTCAGCTTCCCGGATGGGCGATCGTGGTCATAGTCTGTGTTGTATGCGGTACCGTATCGGGTATAGTAAATAAGATAATAGACAGTAAGAAAAAGGATAACGTTCCCTCGGATCAGAACAGAAGTGACGATAACGGCGAGGTTAAGGTCGACGTCAAGGTCGATAATGTCGATGACTATATCAAGCTCAAGGATTACGAGAAAAAGAACATGCAGTGCCCTTTCTGCGGATCCCGAGCCGGCGTCGGCGAAGACGGAGTCTGCAAGGGCTGCGGCGGGAGGGTAGGCTGATATGGATCTTCCCAAGGACCCCTTTATGCTCTTAAGTTTCGTCAACACAAAGCTGCGCGATGAGTATCCTTCGCTCGAAGAATTCGCGAAAGCGTTCGGCGTCGATGAGGAGACCGTTAAGGAGAAACTTTCGGCTGCCGGATTCGCATACGATCAGGAAGGCAACCGATTCACATAAAAAGCCGCCGGGAGGCGGTCTTTTTTTGGCCGTTTTTTCCGCAAATTGCGGTTTACTCATATAATGCGCGCATATATAATAATCAATGGCAAAAGATCAATTTCAAAAGATTAAGGAGAATAATAATGAGACAGAAACCTGTAGTTCTTATGGTACTCGACGGATACGGAATCTCCGAGAATACCGATCATAACGCCATCGCCATGGCAAAGACTCCCGTTATGGACAAGCTCATGAGCGAGTGCCCTTATGTTAAGGGTGCGGCTTCCGGCCTTGCAGTAGGACTTCCCGACGGACAGATGGGTAACTCCGAAGTAGGCCACATGAACATCGGTTCGGGAAGGATCATCTATCAGGATCTGACTCTTATCACGAAATACATCGAGGACGGCGTGTTCTTCAATAACGAAGAGCTCCTCCGTGCCGTTAACAACTGCAAAGAGAAGAACTCCGATCTTCACATCTGGGGCCTTCTTTCCGACGGCGGCGTTCACAGTCACAACACACACCTTTATGCCATCCTTGAGCTGTGCAAGAAGCAGGGTCTCGATCGGGTCTATGTTCATCCCTTCTTCGACGGAAGAGACACGCCTCCGGCCTCCGGCAAGGATTACCTGCAGGCTCTCGTAGACAAAATGGCCGAGATCGGCGTAGGCAAGGTAGCTTCCATGTCCGGAAGATACTACGCAATGGATCGAGACAATAACTGGGACCGTATCCAGAAGGCTTACGATTCTCTCGTTATCGGCGAGGGCGTTAAGGCGACAGATCCCGTAGCCGCCATGCAGGAGTCTTACGACAACGGCGTAACTGACGAGTTCGTTCTTCCCACGGTCATCACGAATGAGGACGGCACACCCGTCTCCCTCGTTAAGCCTAATGACTCGATCATCTTCTTCAACTTCCGTCCTGACCGTGCAAGAGAGATCACCAAGGCTTTCTGCTTCTCCGATGAAGACATCGCTTCCCAGGCAGGCGACGCGGCAGATCCCAAGTGCATCAAGTTCCTTAAGAGACATAACGGCTTCATGCCCCTTACTTATGTATGCTTCAAGGACTACGACGAGACGATCCCCAACAAGTTCGTTGCCTTCAAGAAGGAAGAGATCACGAACACGTTCGGTGAGTTCCTCGCCAACAACGGCCTTAAGCAGCTTCGTCTCGCCGAGACAGAGAAGTATGCTCACGTAACGTTCTTCTTCAACGGCGGTATCGAGGAGCCCAACAAAGATGAGGATCGTACCCTCGTTAATTCTCCCAAGGTCGCCACATATGACCTTCAGCCCGAGATGAGCGCTCCCGAGGTTTCCGAGAAGCTCGACGCAGCCATCACATCCGGCGAATATGACGTTATCATCATCAACTTCGCCAATCCCGACATGGTAGGCCACACGGGCGTTCTCGAGGCAGCGATCGCCGCAGTCGAGAGAGTCGACCAGTGCGTAGGCGCCGCAGTCGAGGCCGTAAAGAAGATGGACGGCGTCCTCTTCGTATGTGCCGACCACGGTAATGCGGAGCAGATGCTCAACTACGAGACAGGCGAGCCTCACACGGCCCACACGACCAACCCCGTACCTTTCATTCTCTATAACTACGATGATTCCTACACGCTCCGTGAGGGCGGAAGGCTCTGCGACATCGCTCCCACACTGATCGAGATCATGGGCATGGAGCAGCCCAAAGAGATGACAGGTAAGTCGCTCCTTATAAAGAAGTAATATTCAGATAAAATAGAACAGAGTATCCCAGCCGGGTATATGTGGCATATGGCGCATGTATACCCGGTATTCTTTTTGTATGGACAAGACCTTCAGCGGGATCGTCCAGATATCTTCGCTTCGGTGATAGCAGGCGATCTGCATCTGAGGGCGGAAAGCGGCGATGGTCCCGCGGGCGCCCTCAATGGCTGCGAGCTCGGCGCCTTCGACGTCCATCTTGATAAATCCGGCAGGCGAGCCCTTGAGGATATCGTCCACGGTGGTGACGGCGATATCGATCCCGCCCTTATCCGACAGGTCGCGGACGCCCCTTCCGCGCGATCTTCCGGTCGCGATAGTGGACGTGCCGGGCTTATCTCCTATTAGCGCATTTATGCATGTGATATCAAGGCCGGCAGTGTTCTCCAGAAGCTTTCGGAAGTTCCTCGGGTCAGGTTCCACCGCAAAGATCTTATCGATCTTATCGAAAAGCTCAGTATACCGCAGTACCGTGTCGCCAGTATAGGCGCCGAGATCCACCATGGTCGTCGGAGAGCCGAAAGAAAGCAGGCTGTCGGCTTCGCTCTGTGACACCTCGCAGTCTTCAAGATAAGAGACATCGCCCGTGAGCTTATTCTTTATCGTGTCATCAAAGGTCCTTCGCGAGAGTTCATCCGACAGTACGGCTCTTACGGCATCGATATCGTCTTTATTGTTTTCGTAAAATGCCGTTTCAAATATATTACCGCCCACTACGGGAACATCGGGTGCGTAGAACTCGTTCTCGGATCTGACTCGCGAGATGAACTCAAGAACCTCGGGGCGCGAGGTGCCGAAGCACATCAGCACGATCATGTCGCCCAGGCGCGCCTTGCAGGACGTATAAGTCTCGACATCAAACCCGCAGAAAGAACGCCGGCGGACAAAGCCGTCGCTTGCGAAGATGCCCTTCACTTTGGTAAAGGTGCCGTCGGATCGCATCTTGCGGATTATCTTGTCTGCGCCGTCTCCGGTGCCGTACAGGGCTATCGGCTTATCGGTCTCTTTCAGTCTCTGCCACAGGTCTTTCATGTAGAGTAGTTTACCACAACACGTGGTTAGCTGTTGCTAACATGCACAAAAAAGAAGAGGATCATCAGGTCAGAATATAGACTTTTGCAGATTTTTGAAAGTTAGCTTGAACTAACCCGGAGGATGGTGTATTTTATGTGCGGTTAGACAGGACTAACTAATAAGCATAAATCGAGGTGAGATCTATGATGCCGCTGATCGTTTCTGATGAGGGAGAAGAAGTAATCGTAAGAAAGGTCGGGGGAAGTCCCGAAGTCAGGCAGCATCTCGAGAACCTGGGGATCGTGCCCGGAGACGTGGTGACGCTTGTCAGCATCCACGACGGCAATGTGATACTGAAGGTCAAGGAATCCAGGATCGCGCTCAACAGAGATATGGCTGTAAAGATAATGATCTGAAAAAGGAGAGTGAAACAATCATGACACTGAAGACAGTAAAAGTTGGTTCGACCGTCAAAGTCACTAAGATAAACGGTTCGGGACCCGTAAAGAGAAGGATCATGGACATGGGCATCACAAAGGGCGTGGAGCTTTATATCCGCAAGGTCGCCCCGCTCGGCGACCCGGTCGAAGTAACGGTAAGAGGCTACGAGCTCTCGCTTCGTAAGCAGGATGCCGAGATCATCGAAGTAGAATAACCAAACGGAAGGACATTAATATGAGTATCAAGATCGCTTTGGCGGGCAACCCGAACTGCGGTAAGACAACGCTCTTTAACGCACTCACGGGTTCCAATCAGTTTGTCGGTAACTGGCCCGGTGTAACCGTCGAGAAGAAGGAAGGCAAGCTCAAAAAGCACGGTGACGTGACGGTCACGGACCTTCCCGGCATATATTCCCTGTCACCTTATACGCTTGAGGAAGTCGTCGCTCGTAATTACCTGATCGACGAGGATCCTGACGTGATACTTAACATCATCGACGGTACCAACCTCGAGCGTAACCTGTATCTTACGACCCAGCTGACCGAGCTCGGTATCCCCGTCGTAGTTGCAGTCAACATGATGGATATCGTCGAGAAGAACGGCGATAAGATCGATCTTACCGAGCTCGGCAGGCAGATAGGCTGCAAGGTAATGCCGATATCGGCGCTGAAGGGGACAGGCATAACCGAAGCGGCCGAAGAAGCGGTAAAGGCAGCGGAAGGCGGCAGGACAGTCCCGATGCATTCGTTCTCGGGTCCCGTCGAGCATGCCCTGGCGCACATCGAAGAGTATATGCTCCATGACATCCCCGAGGAGAAGCAGAGATGGTATGCGATCAAGATCTTCGAGAGGGACGAGAAAGCGATCGACAAGCTGAAGGCCTCCAAGGAAGATCTCGATCACGTCGAAAACGACATCGCATCTGCCGAGAAGGAGCTCGATGACGATTCCGAATCGATAATCACTAACGAGAGATATGTATATATAGCGACAGTCATCAAGAGCTGCTATAAGAAGAAATCTAAGAACGCCCTGTCCACATCGGATAAGATCGATAAAGTCGTTACCAACAGGTGGCTCGCGCTCCCGATCTTCGCTGTCGTGATGTTCCTCGTTTACTATATCGCGATCTCCACGGTCGGCGCATGGATGACCGACTGGACCAACGATAACCTGTTCGGTGACGGCTGGTATCTGCTCGGCATCGGGCAGAGCGCTTACGATGACATGGTCGACGAGTGGGCTTCAGAGAACGTATTCACGGAAGATGTTAAGAACGTGATCGACGCGGCTTCGGCCGACAGCAGCGTAGTCGGTGCGGAAGACCTTCAGGGAGACTTTGAGGATGCCGATTTCGGCGCGTTCGAAGAGGACTACGGTTTCTATGCCGATGATCTTCTCGAAAAGGGTTACGACATCGAAACTCCGCTCGTAGCATCCGGCGCCCTCGAAGACGGCGAGTTCACCGCTCCCGGAATGGATGAGGCGGAAGGCGCGGTATTCGTTCCTTCTATCCCGGATCTGGTATCGGGACTTCTGGAAAAGGCCGGCGCAAACGACTTTGTTACGGGGCTGGTAGTCGACGGCATAGTCGGCGGTGTCGGTGCGGTCCTGGGCTTCGTTCCCCAGATGCTGATCCTCTTTTTGATGCTCGCATTCCTCGAAGCCTGCGGTTACATGGCGCGTGTCGCTTTCGTGCTCGACCGGATCTTTCGAAGGTTCGGCCTGTCGGGTAAGTCTTTCATCCCGATGCTCATCGGCTCGGGCTGTGGCGTACCGGGAATCATGGCTTCGAGGACTATCGAGAATCCCCGCGACCGCAGGATGACCATAATGACAACGACATTCATCCCCTGCGGCGCCAAGCTCCCGATAATCGCTCTTATCGCAGCAGCTTTGTTCCACGGATCAGTATGGCTCGCGCCTGCCGCATACTTCATAGGCGTGGCCGCGGTAATAATCTCGGGCATCATGCTCAAGAAGACGAAGCTCTTCGCAGGAGAGGCTGCTCCGTTCGTAATGGAGCTTCCGGCTTACCACTGGCCCACTGTCGGTAACGTATTAAGATCCATGTGGGAGCGCGGCTGGTCGTTCATCAAGAAGGCCGGTACCGTCATCCTCATCTCTTCGATCGCCATCTGGCTGGGCTCCGTATTCGGAGATACCGGAAGCGGCTTCGGATTCGATCCCGACATGGAGCTCGACGCTTCGGTTCTCGGCATGATCGGCGGCGCGGTCAAGTGGATATTCGCTCCTTTGGGCTTTGATAACGTAAGAGCTACGGTCGCGACCGTAATGGGCCTTGTCGCCAAGGAGGAAGTAGTCGGCGTATTCGGAGTCCTCGACTTCGAAGGACTTACGGCTCTTGCAGGTCTTTCTTTCCTGATCTTCAATCTCCTGTGCGCCCCCTGTTTCGCTGCCATCGGTGCGATCAAGAGGGAGATGAACTCCGCCAAGTGGACATGGTTCGCCATCGGATACCAGTGCGTATTCGCTTATGCGGTCTCCCTGATCGTTTATCAGTTCGGCCTTCTGTTCAGCGGAAGCGTGAACGTGATCGGCCTGATCGCTGCCGTTGCCGTACTTGCCTTAATGTGCTATCTTCTGTTCAGAAAGGCTCCGAGATCTGACGTAAAGATATAAGGAAGGTAATGATATATGCTCGAGTGGCTCTCTGCCAACATAGCCAACATAATTATTCTGGCTATCGTAGCCGTTATCGTGGTCCTGATAATCAGGAAGATGATAAAGGACAGGAAAGCGGGTAAGAGTTCCTGCGGCTGCAACTGTGCGGGATGCGCGATGGCGGGGAGCTGTAAGAGCAAAGCTAAAAAGTGACCGATCGTAATTGTTGTTACTCCGTAATAGAGATACTGCCGCCGTATTTAAGGCGGCAGTATTTCTTTATGGTAAAATAGTACTCTATGAAATACAGAAATATAATCTTCAGCCTGTACGGCACATTGGCGGATATAAATACGGAC
>JAFZWN010000034.1 GCA_017617295.1 Clostridiales bacterium
AGAGCAAGAGGGAAGAGATCCATAAGATCATCAAGAACACCCTTTCAGAAGTTCAGTACCAGACGGTCCTCTTGTATTATTTCGACGAGCTCCCCGTCGAGACTATTGCTTCCATGACGGGCTGCCCAGAGGGCACGGTCAAGACCAGGCTCAAAACGTCACGCATCAAGATCAAGGCGGGGATCGAGTCCTATGAGAAACGTACAAGAGACTCGCTTGCGGGTATGGGAGCAGTTCCTTTCCTCACGCGGTTCTTTACAAGGAGCGCCGCGGATATCAGTGTTCCCTATGTTAAGCCTTTCCCTGATATGAGCTCGCCGGCAGCTAAGGCAGCTTCTTCAGCCAAGTCCGCAGGAACAGCCGCGAAGGGAGCAGGGATTGCCGCGAAGGCTACTTCCGCAGTTGCCAAGGGAACCGGGATCTTCGCTTCCAAGAGTGTTCTTACGGTAGTCCTTCCCGCTTTACTTTGCGTCACCGTGCTTACGGTCGCGGGTATCGGCATCAAGAACCTTGTTACGAAACAACAGTCTCATGCGGACTCCAAGCACGATGAAGAGAAGATCACCGTAAGTACGGCCGTGACCGAACCCGCAACAGAGATCACTGATGCCTCGGAGACCGCGGAGAGTTCAGTGACGGAAGAAACGGCCGCTGCGACAGAGCCTGTTGTTTACGACGGACCCGTCGAGGTCCCCCTCAGTCAGGTTACCGAATCGGAACAGCTCAGCTCTTTCATATCCAACTGGGGCGGCATGCTCTACGATACCGGCAGCCTTCCCGAAGACTTCAGCGTTTCCCGCCTTATCGCAAGCGACGGAGGAGAGATGGTGGATTTCAGTCTGTACTTTGACGATTACCGCTTAGTCTCGGGTATCGAAGATCCGCAGGGGTATTTTATCTCAGATTATACTCACCGTCTCGATTCCTCTTATCTTTTCTGGGTCGAGGAAAATATCCTCAACATGCCGTCAGATTATAGGGACACATTTAACGCCGCGCTCTATTCCGTCCCCGAGAGCAGAGTCTGGGGAATGTATCTCGCCGATGACGGTTACATTTACTACGCCAAGGGTGAGGCCGGAAGCACGATCTCCAATACAGTCGAGCGAGTTATGTTTGACGGAGAGAGATATTTCATCTGCTCTCACAGATATGATGCGGCAGGAGACTATGCAGGCGGAGACGATCCCGGGACTTATCTCTACTACACGATGGAGCTGCGTAACATTGACGGCCGTGAATACTGGTCACTTATAAGCTGCAGCGATACCGCGCCCGATTACATGAATGAAGATGCTTCTGCGGAACCCACCCCGGCCGAGCCTGACACGGCCGAAGCGGAGCAGCCGGATGACAGATATGCGTTTATCGGTACTCTCGAAGACAACGGATGGAGAGATGCATATCTCGAGAAAGTTTCAACGGTCACGACAGCCGACTTCGATAATCAGTACCTGACTCTTTCCTCCGACCTCGAGATAAAGTTCGATCTAATTTTCATCAATGACGATATGATCCCCGAGCTTATCTGTACGGTCTGTATGTCCGACTACGAATTCAGGTCGAATCTTTATACTTACGTAAACGGTGAAGTGGTAATGCTTGGATACACTATGTATTCCGGAAGGATAACTCCCAGTTATTTCCCTTACGAGAACTTCATCAACGCAGGAGGAGCTTCATCTCAGGCAGGTGCTTACTGGAGCCACGAAGTATGGAGGATGAACGATACCTGTGACGGCATCGGATCGGTCACGGTCGTTTCCGCAAGATATGACGTAACACAGTACTCCACCGCGTGGGATGCTCCCGAGATCTCGGAAGACTGGTATCACTTCTTATGGACTCCCGAGACGGGCTATGTCGAGATGACCCCCGAAGACCTGCAAGCTTATAACGACGGCAGGACAGAAGGGCGGGAAGATCTGATCGGAACACTTACGCTTCAGGAGTTCTCGGACGCAGTCAGTTGATAATCCGTACGATAAGCAATGTTTATCCCGCATAATAACCTTCCGGTATCAGCATGATATCGGGAAAATGATCGTCCCATCATCTGTTTTTCGGATATAATAGTGACCGAAAACAATGCACCGGAGGAAGGGCAAGTGAAAGCGGATAACGCATTTACGGAATTTGAAGAAGACAGGGAAGGATCCTCTCCCGAGATATACGAACTGAATATAGTAAGCGGAGGATGCCATATCTACGGCTATCTGCTTACCCCCGACAAAAGGATCGGCGGTCCTTATCCCACCGTCATAATGTCGCACGGGTTCCCGGGATATACGACCAACAACGACCTGGAACTGGCTCTGATGAGGATGGGATGCGTGGTCATCCACATGAACCACAGAGGTGCCTGGGGGAGCGAAGGCTACTACCTTTTCACCAATCTCAAGGACGATCTGACCGCCGTAGCCAAGTGGGCGCATAACCCCGCGATCTCGGAACAGTACGATATCGACACGGAAAACATATTCCTTGTCGGGCACAGCATGGGCGGACAGACGGTCCTTAATGCGGCAAAGGAACTCCCGTTCATCAGGGGCGTGGCTGCACTGGCGGCATACGATATCGGTGCAGCTTTCCGTTACAGGATGGAAAAAGATCTTTTCCTTATGATCGAGACGGAAGGCCAGTGCCTGAAGATGACCTCCGCAAGCGACGTTTTCGAGAATGCTCTTATCAACCAGCAGGAACTTAGTATCCTTAACAGATACGAAGCACTGACCGACCGTAATGTCCTGCTGGTGGAAGCGGCCTTGGACACGGTCGCTCCTCCCGACCTAATGTTAAGACCTCTGGCCGCAAAACTCGGGGAGGCGGGAGCGCCGATAAAATTTGAATCGATAAAGACGAATCACAGCTTCGTCGGTCAGAGGATGAAGCTTACGGAGACCGTCGGAAAATGGATAGAGGAGATCCAAAATGGATAATACGGAACTCGACTTAAGACTTGAAGATAACGAATGGCCTTTTGAATATACCGGCCACGACAGGCATATTGCAAGGGCGATCGTTTATGATGACGAAGGATATTTCTATTTCGTACGCGCAAACCGCGATGACGATTTCGGCAAGTCCACGCTCATCGAGACTGCCGGCGGCGGGATCGAAGAGGGCGAGGATCCCGGCACCGCCATCATAAGAGAACTCAAAGAAGAGCTGGGAGCCGAGGTGGATGTGATCGGCAAGATCGGTGTTGTCAGCGACTACTATAACCTCATACACCGCCACAATATCAATAATTATTTCCTGTGCAGGGTCAGGTCTTTCGGAGATAAGAACCTCACACAGCAGGAGATCGAGGACTTCCATCTCTCGACTCTGAAACTGACTTACGAAGAGGCTCTTAAAGAATATGAGCTCCGAAGGGACACGAAGCTCGGAAGGCTCGTCGGTAACCGCGAAGTTCCCGTTCTTAAAAGAGCAAAGGAGATGCTGGGATAAGGCTCACTCTACGATTACCGTGCAGGTATCCGAGATCATGAAATTACCGTACCGGTCGCAGAAAGCCGCATGATGATCTTTTTCATATCCCAAACCCCTGTGATCCCTTATCCTGTCAATTAACGGAACATATCAAAAGGAGCCTCCCCCTTTCCGGGGGAAGACTCCCTTTGCGTTTTTACCCTTATCCTTTGTGCCTTTTTACGATCCCCTGTCGTATTCGAGGATGTCGCCCGGCTGACAGTCCAGTGCCTCGCATATCGCTTCGAGAGTCGAGAAGCGGATGGCGCTGATCTTGCCGTTCTTCATCTTGGACAGGTTTACGTTCGACACTCCCACCTTCTCGGCGAGGTCGTTGAGGGACATCTTGCGGTCCGCCATGACGCGGTCAAGTCTTAAGATTATCTTTCCCATACCGGCACCCCCTTAAAGCGTCTCGTCAGCCTGGATCTGAAGGATTCGGCCGTAGTCAAGGATCGTATACAGAGCCCATGTTATGATGCCCATTATGATCCCGGCACCCCATCCGAGAGTGCAAAGGAGCACTACGGAGATTACTGTAAAGATCGCCGTAAGCCTCTTGATGACCTTCTTGCTGAAGGGCGACTCCTCTTTCTCGATGATACCGAAAGTCGAGCTCAAAAGATGCATTACGATGACGACAGCCAGGCACAGTACTGAGATAAAGATCAGGTACAGACCATACAGCATATGAGGTGTAAGCTTATTGGTGATCAGAAGGGCCGTCCTGGATGCGTGGTATGCTCCGGACTCCACAAGGCTGTTGCTCTCGGAAGCCGGGGTCTGATCGGCGAGATATTCCGGACTCGACAGATCGTCAACATTGATCACCACATCCTCGTCGCCGCTATATTTTACCGACACCCTTACCCCGAAAGGTACGACCATGCCACCATCCTGATAAAACGGATCGCGCGATCCTTCCAGAAGCGCATGATCGAATCTCTCTCCGGCTGCGATTATGGCGATGCCCGACACAAGGCTCAGGACTACCGCCACGATACTGATGATCATCAGGATCTTAGTCAGTATCCTTCCGGCCTTGCAGCTCTTCTTTACTTTAGCAAGTTTTGTGATCTCTTCATTCATTTTTCTATCCTCCTATTCGCTTGTTGACGATATCGTATCATCGAGTTTAATCTTTGTCAACAACTTTTTTACGTTTATCGTTAAATTATTAACATTTACCATCAAATACCATGCCCTTCCACCGCTGCCGCCGGATCATTTACATATTGACCGATAGTAGGATTTTGTCGTGTATTCTGTCGCATTTTCTCGCTCTTAAGAGGCGCTCCGCCTGTGCGATAATAAGGAGTAAACTAATCTAAAGGAAGGAATGGGTTAAAAACATGAAAGTAAAGACCATGACCGTTCTTGCAGCACTTACGGCTTCTGCCATGATGCTGACGGGATGTCCGGCGACTCCGGGAGAAACGATCCCGACTCAGTCCGCACCCGCCGACACCGAAGCCACCGGTGATACAGGAACCCCAGAGACAGAGGCGCCCGAGACCGACCCCGTAGAGGTCAGTAACCCTCTCGAGATCGTCGAGAACTTCGACGGAACGACGGATTACTGGCGTGTTAACGGTGACTGCACAGTTACGATCGAGAACGGAGATGCCATCATCACCGACCGTGCTTCCGCCAACGCCGGTATCGAGATCCCCTGTGACGCATTCAGAGGCAACACGATCCACACTGCAGCCGTCATCAAGAGTACGAATGACATGGTAAGGCTGTCGCTCCGCTATAACATCTACGGCAACGTATCGTATGTAAATATCGCGGGCGTAACTCCCATGGGCAGCATCGCCCAGTCAGTGGCAGGAGATATCACCATCCCCGATAACGCCACGGATATCGTAGTATATCTTGAGGCTACGGACGTTAAGGACATCACTGTTCAGTCCATGAGCATCAGCGTCGTAGGCGATTATAACGACCTCACGAACACACCCGTTGCAACTTTGCAGGATGCTTCCGGTTACGAGTCTCTCGCAGAGCTCTATGCGGATTATTTCAAGATGGGCAGCGCCGTTCCCGCCACGGTAATGACCAACCCCAATGAGGAGTTCCGTACTCTCCTTGTTACCGAGTTCAACTCCGTAACACCCGAAAACGAACTGAAGCCCGAGAACGTTCTCGATGCAGAGACGACTCTGGCCGATCCCGAGACCTATAACGAGTGCCCCGCCATCCACTTCGATGCCGCCAGACCCATACTCGATTTCTGCCAGGAGAACGGCATCCCCATGAGAGGCCACACACTCGTATGGTATTCGCAGACACCTTCCTGGTTCTTCTATGAGAACTACGACGTAAACGGTGAGCTCGCCGACCGTGAACTCATGCTCACGAGAATGGAAAACTACATCGATTCCGTTATGAACTGGTGCGAAGAGAACTACCCGGGCGTCATCTACGCATGGGACGTTGTAAACGAGGCAGCCGGCGATAACGGCGGTATGCGTGACTGCTACTGGAAGAGGATCATCGGTGACGATTATGTAGAGAAGGCTTTCGAGTTCGCCAGAGCACACGGTCCCGAAGGCGTACAGCTCTTCTATAACGACTATAACGAGTATCAGGCAGGCAAGCAGCAGGTCATCCTTGACATGCTCGCTCCCATCGCAGCCGCAGGCAACATCGACGGTATGGGCATGCAGAGCCATATCGGAACAGGCCTTATGCCCGATACATATATCGAAGCCATCAACAGATACGTTGACGAGCTGGGCGTCATCATCCACATCACGGAGCTCGACGTTTCCGCTCCTGCTTCAGTAAATGCCATGTACGATCAGGGTACATATATGCAGCGCCTTTTCGAGGCCATCATCGACGCCGTTGACGCCGGAACTCCCATCGAGTGCGTAACTTTCTGGGGCCTTACCGATGAGATGAGCTGGAAGTCCTCCGACAGGCCTCTGCTGTTCTACGGAGACATCACACCCAAGCCCGCATTTGAAGGCGTCGTATGCGCCATGACAGGCGGCGAGATCACCATCCCCGACGACTATATCGAGGTAGAGGATGACTTCACACCCATCATCGAGGACTACGAGGACGAGGAGTTCATCGGCGGTCCCAGATACAGTGCCGTACAGACCATCGTAGGTGATGCTTTCGAAGGTGATTTCTGTCTCGAGAATTCCGACGGATCGGCCAACTACGACGGTTACTCCATCGACATCACGAGATTCGTCGGGCAGACGATCCACTTCAGCTTTGCGGTCAAGACCGACGCCGAGATGGTATGCTTCACGGGCGACATCGACGGCACATGGCCTCACTTGATCGAAGTAGATACTTCGAGCGGCGAGTGGGTAGAAGCCGAGGGCGAGTGGGAAGTTCCCGCCGGAATGACAGCTCTGTCCGTCTATTTCGAGAGCTCCGACATGAGCCCCTTCTATCTTGATAATCTTGTTATCGAGGTAGTTCAGTAAAGATCAGTTCTAAGATCTGACAACAAAGTACCGCCTCCGGGAATCCTCCGGAGGCGGTCTTTTTATCTCCTGTTAAAAGCCTTGTTTATCGCCCGGAGGATAAGTGCCATAACAAATGTCGATACGGTTATCCCCGCGAAGATCCCGATCCCGACGGGCATCCCCCAGTTAAGGAATCCGTACCAGTCGTTGCCTTCGGGCCATGTGCCGACACCGTTGATCAGGATATTGATAAGATATGTCCCTCCGTAGATGACCGTAGGGATCGAGGCCGCCAAAGTCCACCAAAAAGGGATCTTTTGTGGGGAAGTCCTGATAGTACAGAGATCAGCCATACCGGCCAGCGGCTCCAGAAGATGAAAGACCAGATTGGAGCCCCGGTAAAGGAGAAGATGCCCGTATATCGGGCCCAGAAAAGCCGCTATGACCAGAAAGGTCAGGCCGACTGCCGCGGCGGATGCCAGCTTGAGAAACAGCAAAACGGACGGTAGTTCATCCTTGCGGGTAACGGCTCTGTATATTAGGCACACTAAAGCGGTAATGCCGCAGAACAGATTCGATAAGACGGTATAGAACTTGAGGTTCTCTATCCCGTCGGCCGTGAGCCCGGTCCCGGAATCTTTGTTGGTCAGCATCAGGACCAGTCCCGTCAGCATAAGTCCGACGATAATGAGATCAGATATGATACGTATGCGTCTTTCTGATGCAGCCATTTGCCCCTCCCCCTTTTATGACATAATGGTCTCACGAAAGGGATACCTATTTCAAGAGGCATACATGATCATTACGAAGTCTTCATGGTATATCCGAGGATCACATTGTATGCTTTCTGATCTGGCATGTATGCCAAATATTCCATTTTATACTGTTTGGCATACATTTGCTTTCTTTTTTGCGAGGAACCATATTTTTATATTATCCCCGAGTTTTTTATTTTATCCCTGTGGATAACCGGTTTTATTGACGTCAAATCAGAGTGAATTATATATTCCGGTTAGAGAGGTGAACGGTTATGAAACAGTTGTCGGCTTATCTTGCTGATCAAATGTATGTCTATCGTCTTATCGAAGAAGATGATCAGCGATACTATTCTTATTCTCTTCAGTTGATAATTGAAAAGATTGTTGTCACAGTTCTAATCTGCCTGTTTGCAATTCTCTTTAAAAGGCTTGGGGAAATACTGCTGTTCCTTTTGGTTTTTTCTGTTATTCGTATGAATTCTGATGGTATTCATTGTAAAACAAGCA
>JAFZWN010000035.1 GCA_017617295.1 Clostridiales bacterium
GAGAGGCTGATGATATGTTCCCCGAATATAGCGACATGGAGTTCACGGTAAAAGGTACTGATTGCGCCGAGGGCGGGAAACTCCTGCCCAATATGCTCTTATCCTATCTTCAGGAGACAGCCGATAAAGGGGCAGGTGACTGCGGTCTGGACAGGACTGTGATCAATAAACTTGATTCAAGCTGGATAATCCTTAGGATCAGAGTACATATCGATGACCTTCCGAGGTGGAGAGACAGATTTACCGTCAGGACATGGTCGACCGGAGTCAAGAAATTCTTTTTTGACAGGGAATTTGAAGTGTACGATAAAGATATGAGGAGGATAGCTTATGCATCCTCCGTATGGATACTGGCTGATCTTAATACACACCGACCTCTGATCCCTGACCGCATCCCCGGGTTGCCCGAGATAAGATCCCAGCAGGACACGCTTGTGTTTGGTGAGATGACTCCAAAAATGAAGATCCCTTTGAAAGAGACTTTTACCGGTAAACCGGATATCATAAAATATGCTGATTATTCGGATATCGATCATAATCATCATGTTAATAACACCAGATATCTGGCGTGGGCTACCGATGCTTTTGACAAACATGGTCTTGATCTTAATGATATATCCGATCTTTCCGTATATTTTGAGAGTGAAGTGAAAAAAGGGGAGAAGATAGATCTGTTCGTTTCAGATGACGATATGACCTCCGAGACACACGTTTACGGATATTCGACAGGAGACCGCGGTGTGTTTGCCACAACAATAAAATTGAGATAAAATAATTAACCGTGAACAATTCCGGAGGCAGCAGATGATCGAGATCAGGGATTTGGTAAAAGTCTATGGTGACAAGACAGCCGTTGACGGCATCAGTTTCACCGTTAATAAAGGCGAGGTATTGGGGTTCCTGGGCCCTAACGGCGCCGGTAAATCCACCACCATGAATATAATCACCGGGTATCTCTCAAGTACATCCGGAAGTGTCAAGGTCAACGGACACGATATCCTTGAAGAACCCGCCGAAGCCAAGAAATGTATCGGTTATCTTCCCGAGATACCGCCCCTTTATCCGGATATGACAGTTCTTGAATACCTTAAGTTCATCTGTGATCTTAAGGGTGTTGCCAAAGAAGGACGTAAGGAGATGCTCGCGAGTATCCTTGCCATGGTTAGGATCACTGATGTTGCAGAGAGGCTTATCGCTAATCTTTCCAAAGGGTATAAGCAGAGAGTCGGTATTGCGCAGGCTCTTATCGGTAATCCCGAGATACTTATCCTCGACGAGCCTACTGTCGGTCTTGATCCAAATCAGATAATCGAGATACGTAAGATGATCAAGCATCTTGCCAAGGACCGGACTATTATCTTAAGTTCTCATATCCTGTCGGAAGTACAGGCTGTGTGCGACCGTGTTGTTATCATCAATAACGGAAAGCTCGTAGCCATAGATACGATAAACGACCTTTCGAATAAGATAAACGGCACATCCAAGCTTATCATGTGCTTCAAGGGACCTGCTGAAGATGTTATCAGAAATCTTACAAATGTTGCCGGAGTCGATTCGGTTGAACTTGTTGCTTCAGAGGATGATATACATAAGATCGAGATCAATTCCGAGAATGATGATGACGGAATTGATATCAGGACCAGACTGTTTAACAGTATGGCTATGGCCGGATGGCCTGTTCTCGAGTTCCGTTCCAAGGAACTGTCGCTTGAAGAGATCTTCCTTAAGCTCACTGGCGAGAAGTGAAGGAGGGTGAATAAATGATTGCTGTCTTTAAACGCGAACTTATATCATATTTCAAATCACCGGTAGGTTATGTGGTCCTTGCATTTTTTTTCTTTATCTCGGGTTTTATGTTCGTCAATCAGTTCAGTTCCGGATCGATAAATATGGCTTCTGAGATCATCAATCTCCGTTCGTTTTTCGTGATAATCGTTCCTGTAATGACTATGGGGCTTTTTGCCGATGACAGGAAGAGAGGGACCGATGTACTCTATTACACGTCTCCTGTAGGCCTTCTGAATGTCGTTCTCGGCAAATTCCTGGCGGCCTTTTTCCTTCAGTTCATACTGTTTATCAATGTATTTGTTCATATGATACTTACTGCCGCATGTAAAGGTGTCATCGACAGCGGTACATGGGGAACTGTCATAGTTTATTTTTTCCTGGCGGCGCTTTTTATCTCGATAGGTATCTTTGCGTCTTCCATTACTGATTCACAGATCGTGGCGGCTATCGTAACCTTTGTCGGGATCCTTCTTATCCAGCTTATCTCGGTCTTCAGTACGATGGTGTCCAAGCTCTTTGCGGCGATCCTCATGTCTTCCTTGTTCAGGATGGAAAGTGAGAAAGCCGGCGTGATATGTTCCCGTATCGAAAGCGCCATCAGATGGTTCGATCCTTTTTCCAAGACTAATGATTTTTCCTACGGGATATTCAAGGTCTCGTCTTTGCTTTATTGTTTGAGCTTCGCGGCATTCTTTATTTTCCTGACCTACAGGAAGCTTGAGAAAAAGCGTTGGGCAAAAGGTTGACGCGGAGGGATTATGAAAAACAATATCGTTAAAGAAGAAAAGAGAATCGTGTCGATGAGATTGTTCTCACTGGCCTCTATAATCATTGCACTGATCATAATCATTGCGGGAAATATACTTTTTGACGGGATACTTGGGGATAAGCTCTCTTTCGATCTTACTTCGACCAATCAGAATTCCATTACGCAGGCTTCTGTCGATATGATCGATTCACTTCCACAGGATATAAGTATCAGGATAGTCGGTCTTTTTGCCCGGCCTGAAACTATCAAGGGTACATATTATGAATATATAGTTCCGCTTCTGGATGATTATCAGGCCAGATCCGGTGGCCGTATCCGTGTCGAATATATCGATCCCACGACTTATCCATCGATAATCTCAGAACTCGATCCTTCAGGTGATAATGGACTTTCCGAGTATCTGTATGTCGTTAAGTGTGGCGATAAGATCAGGGTGATCGATCCTGTTGATGATTGTTACACCTATGATCAGGATATGTATAATTACTACGGTTATAATGTTGCCACATCCAATATTGCCGAGTCTGCTTTCAGTTCCGCGATCCTTGAGGTTACCGGCGATATCAGCAAAAAAGCTTACTTTATGTCGGGACTTGCCAATTCGGATTCTCATGAGCAGCTCTCTTTGATACTTGAAGCCATGGGTATAGCGTCAGAAGATCTCTTCGTCTCCGATGAGATCTCTGTTCCCGATGACTGTGATATCCTTTTTATCGTCGGTATCAATTCCGACCTTACCGAGAGAGCGCAGCTCGCGCTGACCGAATATATCCAAAACGGAGGTAAGGTCATAGTTGCGGTTAATTACGCGGATAACCCGGGTGTATCTTTCGATAATCTTAATTTGGCTCTTTATAATGTCGACCTTAAGATCGAAGATTTTATGATAATGGAAAACGACCCTAACTATTCCGTATCCTCAAGCGGATTCCAGTCTTATGTAGTACTGTCGTCGGAATTCTCGTCTTTGGTAAACAATAATACCATGATATCCAGTTATATGAGGCCGGTAACGGAAGCCGGTAATCCTATGGCCAATATCCTGACCTCCGATATCCTTCTTACATCATCCATGGCAGGAAGATCATATTATGATTCTGAGAACGATATGATAATGACACAGGGAGAATACATGCAGTTCGCAGTTGCCAGATATGGCACGATACAGGGTGTTTCCAATCCTCCCGAGGTCTATGTTTTCGGATCGACGGATTTTACATCCGACAACTTCATATTAAGATATGGTAATGATATATCAAATATCTCTCTGATCAGGAGTATCATCAGACAGGCTACCGGTGTATCAGGCAACGAGGTTGTTGCCAGTAAGCCTATATCCGATTACTCGATAGACTATACCAAGATCAGTTCCACATCAGTCAATATCCTGACTATTTGTCTCATGGTAGTCATTCCTCTGACTCTCGTCGTACTCGGTGTCGTTATCTATAATAAGAGGAAGAACCTGTAAGATGTATAGTTTCAAGAAACTTCTGATACCGTTTATCATTATGATGGTTCTGATAATCGGTCTTATCGTCTGGGTCATTGTCAAACCCAAGGATAATGCCGATCTGGAAGATCTCAATACCGTCAGGTTTGTTGATCATGAAGCTTCGGATGTAGTATCTCTTACCGTCACATCGCGCGACGGCAGTTCTTTGAGGATAGATTCATCGGATGATACCGAAGAACCCTATATCCTTATTGGATATGAGGACAGTGATATCGATTCCTCCAAGCTCGCGTCATATATTTCCGTACTTTCTTCCTTTGTATCAGATAAGGTGATCGATGATCCTGCTCCTTTGTCGGAATACGGACTTGATGATCCAATGTATACAGTAAGCATAACTGTAAATGACGGTACAGTGACTACGGTCCTTCTCGGAGATACTACTCCTGACGGAAGTTATATCTATGCCAAGACAGACGGAGACAGTAAAGTCTATACAGTAACATCATTAAAAAGGGATTACTGCGAGTATACGTATCTTAACTTTCTGATCCCGTATCTCATGCATGTTGATTACTCAAATGTCTCAGGAGTCTCTTTTGAAAGGATGTCTGACGGGACTCATATCGAGGCTGACTGTACGCTGGACAGTTCAGGCGGCCCTCTTTTTACTGTCACTTATCCTTATAATATAAGGGCTAGCGCATATTTTACGAATCTGATCGATTCCGTAGCAAATATGGAAGTTATTTCCTTTATGGATATAGAGGATGATGCTCTTTCAGATTACGGATTGGATGAACCTTCCTACAGGATAGTATTTAATGTAAAGCACGGTGAGGATATCGTTGTCGAGCTGACATCCGGATCGGGAATTATCTACGGAAGATGTTCCGAAAGTGAACATGAATTCAGCGTTGCTGCAAGTACTCTCTCGTATCTGAATACAAGTGTTCTGGATCTGCTGTCATATTATGTCGCATATTATACGGCATCCGAGCTCTCCAGTATTACCTGTGTATACGGAGACAGATCCTTCAGGATGGATCTGGATACCCCGGGAAGCATAACCGATGAAGATGGTACTGTTACTATAGACGGACGTAACTGCAGGGTCACGACTTCCGAAGGAAGATCCTATATGGCTATCCTTTTCGAGTCGATAGCGTGTATCGAGATCGGCGGTTTTGATACGGATGCCGATCCGGTACTCACCGATTCACCGTTTATGACCATTACGATCATTACTAAGTCACATGAAACGGTGAGATTAGCTTTTGAACAGCGCGGAACCGATTCATATTATGTGTTTATCGACGATGCCTATTCCGGATTCTACATCTATTCCGACGAGCTTTTTGAAGACGGCGGAACGGATACTTATTCTTATGGAATTTGGGCTGCATATGATCTTATTAATAATGCTATAATGAATTCTGTGAACGGTATCTATGATATACCGTCCGAAGTAACGGAAACATTGGAAGGAGCGGCCTGATGGCAAAAAGAGGGAAGATCCCCCGTATATATTTACTTATCGGAGCATTTACCTTGCTGTTGATCGTGAGTATCGTATTCCTTTTCCTTGTCTTCAAGAAGGAAGATGCTCTCAAGGGCGCCGATCAGGCTATAAGACTGTCCGCTCAGGGCGGATTTAACTGTGAATATGCCGAGGCTCAGAAACTGTATGCCTTCGGAGAAGGTGTTTTAAAGGTAACTGAGGACAGGATCGCTTATCTTACTCTTTCGGGTAACGAAGTGTTCAGTACCGGCGTTTCTTACAGGAATCCCCAGTGTCATAATACAGTTAATACTGCCGTTGTGTTTGACCTGGACGGCTATGCATTCACGCTCCTTACTCCTGAGGGTATACGTTTCTCTACTCCTACAGATAACAAGATCAAGTCCGCGATCCTTTCCGACAGCGGTTCTCTTGTGGCGATCATAACCGAGAGTGAGAACGAGAGCGCTTACGGAGACGTTCATATATATGACAATGACGGTAACAGGATAGCTTATTTCACGTCTTCTGATTCCGGATATCCTATAAGCGGCGTTTTCAGCCATGATGAATCCTTTTTTGCCCTTACTACGCTTAATACAGTCGGAGCTGTTCCCGCTCCATATATAAGGATGTTTGCGCTGTCTTCGACAGGTGCCGGAACCACTGTCTCCGATTACGGGGTGTATACCACGGATTCGGATGATATTTTCGGTCCTGTCGTATATGCAGGCAACAGACTTTATACATTTTCGACAAATAAGATATATACTATAGAAAATGATTCTCTCGTGACGCTCGGAAACGAGTACGGCGTCATAAATCAGGTGACCGCCGTGAACGATGTCGTGTTTGTTGTTTACGCCGATGGTGTTGAACAGATGAACAAGATAGCCGTTATAGATACATCGGGGCAGACTATATATTCTTCAGCCGTTGGTTCGGAACTTAATGCCGTAGCCTCGAACGAAGAAAGGTATGCCCTTAGTATCGACAGAAGGATATATGTTTTTAACCGTAATGGAAGTGTCATTGCCGATATTTCCGTTGACGAGGAAGTTTTAAGGATGGGCTTTATAGCGAATAACAAGTTGATCATAATATCAACAGGCGGTGTTCACACCATAGATTATTAAGAGGTAAATAAGGAGAAAATGGAAACTGAAATTAAATTGTCTTTCCCGGATAAAGAAGAACTGTTCTCTGTAATCGAAGCTGAATGGTTTTCCGACTACTGTCTGGATACATCCCCGAAGAAGGCTGTTCTTCTCGAGAATACCTATTATGATACTGCAGACAGAATGCTCGAGAAGAGAGGAGCATCTCTTCGGATAAGAAGATTCGAGAAAGACGATAATATCGTATATGAGCATACAGTCAAATTCGGCGGAGCCGTAACTGACGGTCTGCATCAGAGATATGAGTGGAATGTTGTCTGCGATACCGATGATCTTAATATGGAGATCTTTATGAAACAGGCTGGAGAGGCTGATGACCCGATCGAACTCCTTCAGGAGGTTATGGAAGGGATTACGCCCGATCAGCTCGTGCCTTTGTGCGGGACTTCTTTTGAGAGGACCAAATACACATTCGGATTTGGAAATAGTATTATGGAAGCCTGCTTTGATTATGGTACTATAAGAGGGGGGAACACGACGGAGACCATCTGCGAGCTCGAACTTGAGCTCGAATCGGGAGATGTCGTGGATCTGAAGGAAATGGGCCAGTTTATCGTAGAGAATACTACAGGTAAACCTTTTAACGAGAGCAAGTTTAAACGCTGCTTGAACCTTTTGGAACATGATGACAGGTAATTTTAACATCGCTATTGTGGGGGGAGGAGCCGCAGGTCTCCTTACAGCATGCCGTCTGGTAAGTCTCGGTATCGATAAGATCGCCGTTATTGACGGTAATAAGGAAATGGGGCGGAAGATAAATGCCACCGGTAACGGCAGATGCAATCTTTCCAATCTGGTCGCCGAGCCGGAAAAGTATTATTGCGATGATCCCGCTTTCCTTGCCAAACTGTTTTCAAAGTACGATATCTCACAGATCCTTACATTTATAGAGAAGGATCTCGGTATCAGGCTGGCTTATAAAGACGGACTGGTCTATCCCGCGACATATAAAGCGGAGACGGTGACAGAAGCTCTTCTGGATTACTGTAATGACGGCGGTGTCAAATTCGTCAATAATTTTAAAGTAACTCAGTGTAAACACCTCTATGGCCGTTTTATGCTGAATAACGATATAACTGCTACAAATCTCCTGGTAAGTGCAGGCGGTACCGCATCTCCGAAGTTCGGAACAGACGGCAGTTCGTATAAGATATATGAGAGCTTTGCCAAACCTGAAGATTTTGCAGAGCCTGTTCCGTCCCTTGTTCAGTTCAAGACTCTCGAGAGCGATACCAGAAAGCTTAACGGTTCCAGATACGACTGTTCCGTTTCTCTCGTAACTGCTAATGATACGCTCGCTACCGAGAACGGTGAGCTTATGTTTACAAATTACGGTGTATCCGGTATCTGTGCCATGAACCTGTCCGGCAAGTTCGGTAGATATACAAAGGAGACAGGTAAGGATGTTTATCTGTCTATCAACTTTATGCCCAAGTGTAATGTTGAGGAAGAAGTAAAGTTCCGTCTTGAAAAGTTTACCAAGAGGACTCCCAGGGAAGCTCTTGCAGGCATGCTCTCGGCTGATCTTCTCGATGTTATACTGGCCAGAGCCCAGAATGATAAGGACAGGATACCCGAGATCATCAAGAACTTCAGGCTTAAGGTCATGGGCACGATGGGATTCGATCATGCTCAGGTCACATCCGGCGGTCTTAAGCTTTCCTCTATAAATGAGAATATGGAGCTTAAGAGTACTCCTGGTCTGTTCTCTGCCGGTGAGGTCATAAATGTCGACGGTCCCTGCGGCGGATTTAATCTGCACTGGGCCTGGGTTTCCGCATTTGCTGCTGCTGACGGTATTGCTGCCGCGATCAAAAATGGATGAGCGTGAGATAGTATTCTCGCCCGAACGTATCGGTAATGTTCCTGATGTTTCAGAAGAGATAAGAAAGGCCGTCAAAGGCCGGGATTTTCGTATAACCAAGCATTATATAGATGCAAGGCACAAGAATGATATAAAGATCATCTTCAGGGTCGCTTTCGATGATCCTTCTGATGATTTTAGCTTGAAAGAAGCACTTCCTTACAGAGGTTCGGCTTTCCGTTCTGACTGTAAGAGACCTGTAATCGTAGGATTCGGTCCGGCAGGAATGTTTTCCGGACTTGTACTTGCCCGTTACGGTCTGCGTCCGGTAATAATAGATAAAGGCAGTTCCGTAGAGAAGAGATCACGTGATGTTGCTCAATATAAAGAGAAAGGCATCATAGATCCTTCATCTAATATTCAGTTCGGAGAGGGCGGAGCCGGTACGTTTTCCGACGGTAAGCTCTATACAGGTGTCAGTTCAGGGCTTAAAGGCTTTATAGCGCAGACTATGGCGAGATACGGTGCTCCCGTTGAGATCATGTATGATTCTCATCCTCATGTGGGAACGGATAATCTCGTGAAAGTCGTAAAAGGGATAAGACAGGAGATCCTGAGCCTCGGCGGTGAGATCCGTTTTGATGAGGAACTCCTGGATCTGGATCTTAAAGGAACAGGCAGATCCCGCGTAACCGGGATAACCACCGATAAAGGCTATATCGAATGTGATGATCTTATCCTTGCCGTAGGTAACAGCAGCAGGGAACTTTTCAGAAGATACAGGGATATATTATGTCTTCAGAGTAAGCCGTTTGCTGTCGGAGTACGTATCGAACATCTCCGTAAAGACATAGATACAGCCATGTACGGATTCGATACTGCTCTTTATAAGAATATTTCCGCCGCGAACTATAAGCTTGCCGTGGATACCAGTACGGGAAAGAAACTATATACATTCTGTATGTGCCCGGGGGGCGAAGTCGTGCCTTCAGCTTCTTTTCCGGAGTCGGTCGTAACTAACGGCATGAGCTACAGTACCCGCGACGGGATCAATTCCAATTCGGCGCTTCTCATACCTTTCGATCCGAAAGATACGGATTGCAATACCATGACCGGCATTAACTTTCAGGATATGCTCGAAAAAAAGGCTTATAACATCGCCGGCGGGAATTCTAAAGCACCGATCATGACCTACGGGGATCTCCGTAAGGGAAAGTCAGGGACTTATCCTTCCCGGATAAGTCCGACATACAGTCCGGGAACAGTTCCCAGTGACTTTAATGAGCTTTTCCCGATGGAGTTTGTCGATACGTTAAGAGAAGGAATTGCTCTTATGGGGAGAAAGATCAAAGGCTTTGACTGTGACGACTGTATCTTGACTGCCGTTGAGACCAGATCGTCATCTCCTGTTCGTATTCCGAGAAACAAAGAGACATTTGAGAGTGTCAGCGTATCGGGCGTTTTTCCTGTAGGTGAAGGCGCGGGTTACGCAGGCGGTATAATGTCCTCTGCAATTGACGGAATACGGTGTGCGAATACGATCGCGGCCGGATATCTTGTGTAATGTGTTCCTGATTTTCGGGGATCAATTGTGGTATCATTAATTGTCAATAGAAACAGTATCAAAGGAGTGACTTTATATGGCTTCCGGTAAGAACACTGCCGTTATTTCAGTAATTGGAAAAGATAAAGTAGGTATAATCGCCAAGGTGTCGGCTATTCTGGCCGAAAATAACATCAATATCAATGATATCTCCCAGACTATCCTCGATGATATCTTCACGATGATCATGATGGTGGATCTTCGTGATCTTCAGATCGAAGAATCCGACATCAAGGAAAAGCTTAATGCTCTGGGCGAGGAACTCGGTGTTACGATAACGATCCAGCATACGGATCTTTTCGACAAGATGCACCGTATCTGATATTGAAAAGAGGTATGATTTAAATGATCACGGATTTTGAGATACTTGAGACCATGAAGATGTTCAATGAGCAGCATCTGGACATCAGGACTATTACTATGGGTATATCCCTTATGGATTGTGCCGCTTCCTCTGTAGAGGAGTCCTGTGACCGTATATACGATAAGATCTGCAGATATGCCGGGAACCTCGTCTCAACAGGTGAAGCTATCAGCAGGAAATACGGTGTGCCTATCATACATAAGAGGATTTCCGTTACTCCGATATCGATCGTAGCCGCTGCATGCGGATCCAAGGATTATACGCCTTTTGCAAAGACGCTCGATAAGGCGGCCCGGACCTGCGGTGTCAATTTTGTCGGCGGATTCTCTGCTTTGGTTCAAAAAGGGTATACCGATTCTGATAAGATACTTATCAATTCCATTCCCGAAGCCTTGGCATCGACCGAGTTTGTATGTTCGTCCGTCAATCTCGCTTCAACCCGTACCGGTATCAATATGGATGCCGTCAGGGATATGGGTAATATCATCAAGAAAACCGCCGAGCTTACATCCGATAACGATGCATTGGGATGTGCCAAGCTTGTAGTATTTGCCAACGCCCCCGAGGATAACCCGTTTATGGCCGGTGCCTTCCTTGGTCCCGGCGAACCCGAATGCGTTATAAATGTCGGTATCTCAGGTCCAGGCGTTGTAAAACACGCTCTCGAAGGAGTCAGGGGACAGGATCTCGGAGCTGTTGCCGAGACTATCAAGAAAGCAGCATTTAAGATCACCAGAGTAGGTGAGCTTGTCGCCAGAGAAGCTTCCGAGAGGCTTGGTGTTCCTTTCGGTATTATCGACCTTTCACTTGCTCCGACGCCCGCAGTCGGTGACTCGGTAGCCCGTCTTCTTGAGGAATTCGGTCTTGAGACCTGCGGTACCTGGGGGACTACTGCAGCACTTGCAATGCTCAATGATGCTGTAAAGAAGGGAGGAACAATGGCTTCTTCGTTTGTCGGCGGTCTTTCCGGTGCATTTATTCCCGTATCCGAGGATGAGGGCATGATCGAGGCTGCCGCTTCAGGTTCGCTACGACTCGAGAAGCTTGAAGCTATGACATGCGTCTGCTCCGTCGGCCTTGATATGATCGCTGTTCCCGGTGATACCACAGCCGAGACTATATCCGGAATCATTGCAGATGAGATGGCTCTCGGTACCTTTAACAATAAGACTACGGCTGTAAGGCTTATTCCCGTACCCGGTAAGGATGTCGGTGATTTTGTCGAATTCGGCGGTCTTCTGGGAAGGGCTCCAATAATGGAGGTCAACAGATCATCCTGTGCCGATTTTATCAGAAGAGGCGGCAGGATCCCTGCACCGATACACAGTATGCGTAACTGATCAGATCCGTTGTCATATGGACAGAAAGAAAGTATCAAAGAATATATTCAGGGCTACAAGCGTAGCATCAACTGTATTTTCAATGATCCTCAATTTTATAATGTTCTCTTTTGATGAAACGGTTGCTGTCCTGTACAGATCGTCCTGGCTGGCACTTATGAGCTTTTACTATCTGATCATTGCATTTATGAGACTTTCGTTTCTTTTACGCGCCGGAAAAGGTCTTCTTTCGCGTGACCGCGAAAGGGCATTTCTGAAAAATTACAGGGCGACCGGCAGACTGATAGTCTTTATGTCAGTTATCATGGCAATGGCAGTCTATTATATGGTCGATAATATGGTCAGTCATACCTATCCCGGGATCCTTATCATATTTGTCGGTCTTTATACGCTTTATAAGGTCATTGCTTCCTCGCGTAATGTGTTTAAAGCCGGTAAGCTTGACTCCGTTACTGCATTATGTATCCAGAGGATCAATAATCTCGATGCACTGGTCTCGGTTATCGTTCTTGAATCTGCCGTCATCACAAAGTTCAGCAGTTTCAGAAATTCCTTCTCACAGGATTTCATGCTCTATTCGGGGTGGGCGATCTGTCTTATCGTCTTTATTATGGGGATTACCAGTATCATTCAGAGTTATCACCGTCTTAAAATGTTAAGGATGGATTGATTTTTTTCTTATATATGTTAAATTAATATTGATTATATAAAGGAGGAATTATCCTTATGAGAATATTTAGTGGAGTAATGTTTGTTGGCGCATGCCTTGCTGCTCTTGCAACGTCAATGTATCCTTTGTACCAGCAGGAGGGCGTGACCTATATGACATATACAGATATATGGGGAACTATATATCTTATATTAGTTGCAATTGCCTTGATCTGCATGTTTTTCAGAAAGAACGGTCTTATGCTCGGAGCTTCGCTCGGTGCTCTTATCTTAGCCGGTCTTAAGTATATGTTCTTAAAGCTCGAAGTTGATAACAGCAAATTTGTTATGAGTCATGCGGCTGAGCTTGAAAGAAGCGCGTCATTACTTGATAAAGATCCAACTGTTCATCATATGTCATTTGTTGTCGGATGGAATTTCTGGATGTTTGTAGGTGCTGCTGCAGCAATGCTCGTATTCGGTTTCATCTATTTCTGCAATGCACCCAGTAGAAATTACTGATATTTCATCTTTTCGATTATGATCAATGAAGATCCGCTTTATCTGAAGCGGATCTTTTTTTCATAAAATATTAACATCGTATAAACTCAGTTTGATCTATAATGATAATCGTGAAAAATAACAGGAGACAAAATAATTATGTGGTTTGAGAGTTCGGTATTTTATCAGATATATCCTTTGGGATTTTGTGGAGCACCATTTGAAAATGACGGGGTATTGACATCCCGCATCCTAAAGGTCATCGACTGGATACCCCATATGAAAAAACTCGGGATCAATGCGATCTATTTCTCTCCCGTGTTTGAGTCAGATACGCACGGTTACAATACCAGGGATTACGGTCTAATAGATAAGAGGCTTGGAACAAACGAAGACTTCAAAAAGGTAGTCGATGCACTTCACGAGGAAGGTATAAAGGTCGTTCTCGACGGTGTGTTTAACCATGTTGGACGCGGCTTCTGGGCTTTCCGTGACGTGCAGGAGAAACGCTGGGACTCTCCGTATAAGGACTGGTTTCATCTTTCTTTTGACGGTAATTCCAACTATAACGACGGATTCTGGTATGAAGGCTGGGAAGGCAACTACGATCTTGTAAAGCTTAATCTGCGTAACCCTGCCGTTATCGATCATATCCTGGATAAGGTCAACTACTGGATCGATTATTTTGATATCGACGGACTTCGCCTTGATGTGGCTTACTGCCTTGACCATGAGTTCCTTCGCCGTCTCCGCGAGTTCACGGACGGAAAGAAAGCCGAATTCTTTCTCCTCGGTGAAGTGCTTCACGGAGAGTACGGCAGGATGCTTCAACAGATGCATCTTCATTCGCTTACCAACTATCAGTGCTATAAGGGGCTATATTCGTCTTTTAACTCGGGTAATATGTTTGAGATCATCCACTCGCTTCTGCGCCTTTTCGGACCTGAGGACTGGACTGTGGCCAGAGGGGCGCATCTTCTGTCGTTCTGTGACAACCACGATGTCACCAGGATCGCCTCGATCATCAACGATCCGGCCGTCCTTCCGCTGGTGTATACGCTCGTGTTTACCATGCCCGGTATCCCTTGCGTCTATTACGGATCAGAGTGGGGGGCCAGGGCCCGAAAGGAGGAGGGC
>JAFZWN010000036.1 GCA_017617295.1 Clostridiales bacterium
GTCGTCGATCTGTCCGAGCACGCGCAGGTCGGATTCGAACAACATCTTGATGTTGTTGATGCCGTACTTGAGCATGGCGATACGATCGATACCGATACCGAAAGCGAGTCCGGAATAGACATTGCTGTCGATCCCGCAGCCGTCGAGTACTTTCTTGTTTACAACGCCTGCACCGAGGACCTCGATCCAGCCGGTTCCCTTACAGAGCTTGCAGCCCTTTCCGCCGCACTGAAAGCACGATACGTCTACTTCGACCGAAGGCTCCGTGAACGGAAAGTATGAAGGACGTAGCCTGGTCCTGGTCTCCTCTCCGAAGATCTTCTTTACGAATACGTCGAGCATACCCTGAAGGTCGCAGAGCGTGATGCCCTTATCTACTACGAGTCCTTCCATCTGGGAGAACATCGGGGAGTGCGTGGCATCGTCATCGGAACGGAATACCTTACCGGGAGAGATGATCTTGATGGGAGGCTGCTGCGCTTCCATTACGTGGATCTGACCCGCAGATGTCTGCGTACGCAGAAGGAATTCGGGACTTAAATAGAACGTGTCCTGCATATCTCTCGCGGGGTGATCCTGAGGGATATTAAGAGCAGTGAAGTTATAGTAATCTGTCTCGATCTCATTTCCTTCGTAGATGGAGAAGCCCATCGAACCGAAGATGTCCACGATCTGGTTCCTTACCTGTGTATTGGGATGGAGATTACCCTTCTTCTGCTTCTTTGAAGGAAGCGTGACATCGATGGCCTCTGCTTCGTAACGGGCCTTCTGTTCCTTCTCCTTGAACTCGGCATCCAGGGCATCGAACTTGTCCTGTGCCCAGTTCTTGATCTCGTTGACCATCTTGCCGTAATCGGCCTTGAGCTCCTTCGGGATCTTTCCCATCTCCTTCATGAGGGATCCGATCTTACCCTCCTTGCTGTCCATGACACTCTTCTTGTATTCATAGACGCCCTTGGAACTGCTGATAGTCGTCAGGTCGCTCTCGATCTGACTTCTGATCTGCGATAACTTCTCATTCAATTCACTGAGTTCAGCCATGTTTTCCTCCTCTTTCTTAATTGCCGGTAATACAAAAATCCCATGGCAACATGTCATTGCCATGGGACGAATTCGCATATATATCGCACCTTCGCGGTACCACCCATGTTCGGAAAGCTTTTCTTTTCCTTCCGCACTTATCCGCGCCTTTAATGCTGCGCCTGCATCCGCTTAGTCAGCCGTGACGGCCGTTTCCGACGGAACACTCCGATGTTGAAATTCATCTTATTACCCCTGGGCCGTGCTTTCAGCCGGTGACACGACTCTCTTTGCCTGTCATAAAAAGACTACTTACGCATCTTCATAGTAGAACCGATTGTACATAGACGGCCGCCAAAAGTCAAGGGAATCGGGCATTGCATCTCCTGTCTCCCCGCCTCCCCGGACGGAAGCCGTTTTAAGCCCCGCCGCCCGTGAATGATCCCGGCCCCGCGCCGCCCCTTTTTCGAAATATATCGAAAAACGATAAAAATATATTGAAATTCACGACAGAACGTCGTATACTGTTGTCAAAAAGGGGGACACGGATATGGGACCTAAGATAAAATACGACCTCAGTACTGCGAAGATCATCAGGATCTTCATGATCGTTTTCGTCAGCATTTTCGTTTTGAGCCTGCTGCTTACCTTTTATCTCGATTCATATAAGCTCTCCGAAGTCCCGGTGGGACTCACAGTCATCGACGCATTTTTCCTCTACGTAAGCGCTCCCCTGTCACTTCTGTTCATCAGCCTTTTCGTCGAATCATCCGTATATATCGGAAGGCTTCGAAATAACGGTTTTAAGGTACCGTATAAGAAGTCCGAATACGGAAATATGCTCGGTAATGTTCCCAGAGGCGGCGAAGCGGTCACCAACCGTTATGTCCGCGACAGTCTGATCGCCGCCTCCGTCTCCTTTACCGCATTCGCCGTTTCCGTGGTATTTGATATCCTGCTTTACAACAAGTGGAACAAGTTCGGCATCGAAGGAATGATCATACCGGTCATCTTTCTTATCATCCTTCAATGCATACTGTTCATTATCCCCGCGGGGGTCTTTCTCAATCAGAGAGATACGTTCAGATATGTCGACAATGTCGATATCGGGGGCTCCAAAAAGGCCAGGACATGCATCACCTCAGCGATCCCTTTTATCGTGATAATGTCTCTAATCTCCGCTTTCGCGATAGTCCAGGTCAACAGCATGACCAGATATATCTACATGTCCAGGGAAGGCGGCCACGAGAAGACTTACGACGATCTTATAGCGGGCGCGACAATGACGGTTACATCCGCCAGCCTGAACGGCGGTGTCTGGGATTCTTCAATAACCGACACTCCTGAGGGCAGCAACCTTAATCCGCAGCTTCATTTTGAACCTGTAGAAGGCGCATCTTACTATCTCATCTATATGGTCGACATGAACGGGATGGTCGACATGAACGGGAATTACATTGTTCACTGGTATGCAACTTCCGTTACGCAGACTGATATCGCCGAAGGCTCCGGCATCGGATCTTACCGCGGTCCGTATAATTATGAAGACGGACAGAGCGCTCATGCATATACGGTATTCGTTTTCGCGATGAAAGATGACCCCGATTCAGATTATCAGATCACCGTCGGCGAGAGAGGCTATGCCCCGGAATCCCTGTATTATTATCATCTTAACGTGAGCGACCGGGATACTCCCGTCTACGGAAACGTCCTGGCATACGGATATGTAAGCGGAACATACATGGCACAATGATATGTAAGCCCGGATAATATGGTAAAATATCAGACAGATCAAGATCGTGGAACGGGGGAAAGAAGATGTCTGAGTTGGCAGCTCCTGTAACATTAAAGTGCACCGTATGCGGCGGAAATATCGTTAACGATTATCTCGCCGGAGCATGCATATGCGCTCATTGCGGAAACAAGTGGTCCATGGACGAACTGCTTCCGAACTATAGGGATTATTTCAAAGCTATCGAACAGATCACCAAAGCCAACGATATCCTCGACGGAGATCCCAACCCCGTAGCAGCCGGACAGGCCAAGCTCATGTTCGAGCGCGCCTTTAACGACATCGACGACCACCCGGACGCTGTCGCCCTGGATCTTATGAAGAGCTGCCGCGAAGGCATCGAGAAAGCCGACCGTATCTCCACCTATGCCAAGGGCATGAGTTTCTACGAGAAAAAGGATTACTCACAGGCTATCGAAGAGTTCGAGAAAGTCAAAGACTACCGCGAATCCGAAAAGCTCATAAACGAGTGCAGGCGTCAGGTCGAGGCCAACCGCCAGAAGCACATCCCTCTGGCCATCATCGTCGGCATGATACTGCCCGCCATCCTCTGTATCTTCCTGAAAGAAAAAGCCGGCCTCCCCCTGTGGGCGGACATCCCGATTTTCCTGATCGCATCCTCGGGACTCGGCTATCTTATCTACAGAGAAGGCCCAGCCGCGATAATAATCGAGGTGCTGTCCTTCGTATGCGTCATACCGCTGATACTGTACCTGATCCTGGCGTATGTGTTCCACATCGACCCGGGTCTCGCGACCATAATCTCCGTCGCCGCCCCCATAGTCGTAGCGGTCGTCCTCTCGCTCCTCTCCAAGGTCATGGAGAACAAGTAGGCGTTCCTGTCTGTTGCGCATTGTTTCCCTGGCTCGTCTACGGCCGCTCGCCGGCTGTTTACCCCTGAAACTTCGATTTTTCGAAAGCAAAATGCCCTGAAAATTTAAAAAAATCCGTTTCCCGATGATTTTTAGAAGCGTCTTTATGTTTTCACTAAACATAATCTGCCATTAAAGCATTTTCTGTTAATATAGATTTATGGATACTTTTTCAGATGCATTATTAAGCGGTAAGACAGAGAAGATCCCCGACGGGTACGACTGGTTTGCGCCTCTTATCGGGGATTGGGACTGTGACTATTATGACGAATACGAAGGCCGCAGCCGTCATGTCAAAGGCGAGTGGATATTCAGAAGGATACTGGAAGGCTCGGGCATCCAGGATATCTTCATCTTTCCTTCGAGAGCGACCAAGGAGGCCTCGCCGGAACCCGACGGCGAATACGGGACTTCGCTTCGCATGTTTAACAACAGCAGCGGCTGTTACGATGTCGTCTACACCTGCGACCACTGCATGAAGAGACTTCAGTTCACAAGAGACGGCGGCAGGCTCGTCGGAAAGGTCCTGGACGATCCAGGCAACTTCTGGATCTTCAGTAATATCACGAATGACAGTTTTCTCTGGGAAAACGTCAGGATCGGCGAAGACGGAAAAAGAGAACTCGTCTGCGGGATAAAGGGAAAGCGCATCGGCTGAAGACCCGGATCCCTGTCACATCTCCGCGGTCATCGGTATAACGATGTCCTCGATAAAGTTGACGCGGTCAAAGATCCGGGGCTTGAATGTCCCCGTGACTCCGACTGATATCCTCTTTACAGGGTCGGCATAGATCACGTTGCCGCCGTCACCGATCGCGGCAAATATATCTCTGTCCTTATGCGGCCTGTACCACATATACCCGTACTGCATATCCCCGAAAGTCTTATCGAGCTGAAGATACGGAGCGGTCATTTTCGAGAGCCATTCGGATGAGACTATTCTTCTGCCCTCAAACATTCCTTCATCGATGATAAGCTGACCGATGCTGCTCATATCGCGCGCGGACAGACATAGTCCCCAGCCAGCGGTGACCGTGCCCTGAGGGTCGGAATACCATTCGTTGATGCGCGGCTTCTTTGTCATGAGATAATCGAACTGATCCTCCTTGCTGCTGGTGCCGTGGATCTTATGCCCGGGTATCTCCAGAGGCTCAAAGAGATATCTGTTGGCGAAGTCGATGCACTTCATTCCCGATGCATTTTCGATCATCCCCGCGAGGATCTGGATACCCAGAGTCGTGTACTTGAATTCCCCCGTTATCCCTGATCTTCCTCCGAGAAGATCGAGAGCTGCGAGCGTCCAGTCGGAAGACGTGCATACCTTTGTCCACGGCTCGGATCTGAACTTATACGGAGCGGTCATGGTGATAAGGTGCCTGATCGTGACATCTCCTATCGTCTTCTCGCCGCGCTTGACCACGTACCCGTCAAAGAACTCGAGGACCTTCTGATCTTCGGATATTATGAACCCCTTATCGATGGCGATCCCGAGAAGGATCCCCATTATCCCCTTTGTGACCGACATGACGTTCACCGCATCGCCGGTCTTAAAGCCGCTCCTTCTGATATCGAGCACGGATCCGCCGTTTTTCCTGACATAGATCTGGCATATGTTGGATCCTTCGATCAACTGATGTAATTCCTGTTTATTCATAGTTTTTCCCTTTGCGAAATGTATTAGGGGACGTCCTCAGAAAGAAGGTTATCTTGATTAAAAATTCTTTTCAAGAGTTTTTTGAGAGATACCGGTTAAGAGGCAGCCGGAATAGTGAAATCGCAATAAAACCCTTCTGATTCTTTGGATAATCGGCTATATCTCCTTATGTTATAATCCGCATGAGCAGAGTTTTTATATCGTGTTTTCGGCGTGGAATCCGGGACACGACAGCATGGATTACGGGGATACGGATCATGATTAATTTATTGATATGGATCTTAGCATTTACGGCTATAGTGGCAGTCACTGTTTTCACCGGGAAAAGAAAAGGCCTTGCTGCAACTGCATTACAGGATAACGAAGCAAAAGCCATAGAAGCCTCGAAGAGCATTATGGCCGTATCGCTTATGCTGATGCTTATCCTGTATCCGCTGTTTTACTATAACGGACATGCATATGACGCATTGATCCGTATAAGCAGATCAACCGAGCTTAAGACGAAACTGGAGATATTTTGGGAAACTGTAAGGCTCACCGGTGTCAGCCGCACGGATCAGGAAGGCAGCAGATATGATAATTCGGTCTATGCACAGATCATCTTAACATCGGTCTTTAATTTCTTTGCCGGTATGTATCTGTATAAAAAGGGTTTTGCCGTGAAACACAAGAAACTCTTTATCATTCCGGCCGCCGTATTGTTGATCAACGTTGTTCTTGCCGCTAAGGATCTCCATGACAGGTGTGCCGTCCGCCCGGATCTCGATAGACTCTTTTTTCTCGAAACATATGCTTTTGCGCTGTTCGAATCTTATGCGGGATACCTTTTGGGTTCGGCTCTGTCAGTAGTATCTTTATACATCCTGTACCTTGTGTTGAGGAAGATCTTCAAGACCGATACGGTACCGCTTTTTGTGATCCTCGTACTGTCATTTTTCCCTTCATGCCTTTATTGGGGAAACGGGATCACCGATCGCTCCGTTTATCTTAAGGAATTTGTATTCGGGGCAAATATCCCGTTATTTCCGATCGGAATGATCGTTATGCGGTTCGGGAAAAAGATCCTGCCGGGATCAAAGAAGTCTTCTGCCGTCCATCTGGCTGTATGGACTACTCTCGGGACTCTGTCTTTTGCTTCGGTCTTTAAGCTTCAGACAGTCCTTATGAAGATCTGGGGTTACAGTTTGCCCTCGCATTCGGGTTGTTATATAGATCCCGTAACGGCCGGAAGAATCAGCGATTATCAGTTTTATTTCTTAAAAGCAGGCCGGATGACCGCTGTCCCGTGGCTGATATTCGGCCTTTCGATATCAATGATATTCCTGATCCTTGCGCTTTGGATAGGAACAGGCAACCGCGTTACCGCTTTTTTGCGTAAGCATGCCTTCCCGATACTTGTTCTCCATCTGTCAAAGAACACCTTGTTCGCATACAAATTTAAGTGCGCAGATCCGCTGGATGACCTGCTCACCGGAAGCATAAGCTATAAAGATATCCGGATCCTGGCACCTGTCTTATGGCTCGTACTATATGTTATCATCGCATATCTTATAACACGGTTTATCCTTGATAAGATCAAGCCGTCCGTTAAGGCTTCCAAAGTTATAAAGGATGTTGCTCCGTCCGTTCCCGTGCCGGAAGAGGAGAAAACAAAAAATCCCGGGAAGACACGGAGAAAGATCATAAGATGCGCTGTCGTATTTGCGGTCCTGATATCGATCCTTCTGGGATATGGTATCGTGATGCGCAATTCGGATGTTAACGGCTTTTGGGTATCTTATAATTCATCACGAAAGTACGTAGCTTATGTTCATGATAAGATGATCGATGTGTATCTGATCGGTTCAGACGGAAATATCTCATCTCTGGCATGGGCCGGTTCCTTTGACACGGCAGAAGGATCTCCTTTATCGGCGGATTACAGGTCAACGTTCGATTCGCTTCGGACAAGTATATTATTGGGAGCATATCGAAGCTTTTCGAATTTCAGCGACTCTGTCTCGATAGATTATAAGATGGGAGTGCTGGCCATAAAAAACGGGGCGCTGAGAGGTGTCAGTTTTATAAGGTCTCTCAAACCCTATGATGAATGTATATCCCGGTACGAATACTATGAGAGTATAAAGGATGATGCTTCTTATGAACCGCGGTTCAGTCTCGGAAGGCAATGGGTCTTCCAGGATTATGAAGACGAATATGTTCACAGCCTTATCGCACTCGAGGTAACCAATCTTAATCCTTACAGGATAGCAGTTCCCTTGGTTTTATATTCCTGGCCGGGTAGGATGCAGTCACGGATAATGACATCCGGATCAATGGAACCCGGTGAGACGGCGATATTGATCTGCGAAGGCAGATGGGTGGATTCTGTTGCTCCCAACCCTTCGGATCTTAGATTCGTACTAAAGACTTCCAGCGAATTCTGCACATCTTTTTGCCGGGATGATCATTATGAGATAACGGATGTGGAAGTTACAAGTGATGCCGCGGGTATGGTCCGTTCAGTCCGTATCGATTACACGGCTGATGAAGAAGCCGTAGGGGATCGTGATCCGATAAACGTCATATTCTATAACGGTGATGATGTTGTCGGAGTCGGATATGAGATCATAGATGTTCCTGATGCGGCAGAGGGCGCCAACAGTATCGAGATATATCAGCTGACTCCGGTAAGCGTGGATGATTATGACAGGATAGAAGTGGAACTGCTTTAAACCGTTTCCTCACTCCCCGAGCACGTTTTTCTTAAGCCAGCAGGCGACGCCGTCTTCATCGTTACTTAATGTGATCTCGTCCGCGGCTTCACGGGCTGCAGGTACCGCATTCGCGACCGCCACTCCCGTGCCGCACATCTTGAGCATCTCGATATCGTTATCGTCATCTCCGAAAGCCGCCGTCTCCGGTAAACTGACCCCGCAGGCTTTGATGAGTTCGCTTATGGCGGTCGTCTTGCCCGAACCTGAAGGCATAAAGGAATACCACCTCTCACCTCTGTAAGTCTGGTACCGGCAGCCTATGGTATCCGCTATCTTTACGGCGATACTCTCATCAGGAAGTTCGACCGCGATCTTATTCGATCTGACATTAAGATAAGAAGAGAGATCGTTATATACCGCTTTATAGAGTCTCGCAGACTCGGAGATATGAAGGCTGTTCCAGTAAACGGTCTTTCCCGTCGCGACCGTGATCTCGCATCCGGGCACTTCATCCTGAAGCATCCTGACTATCCGGTCGGTGTCTTCCTCGCTGAACTCACATGAATATACCGTCTGCCCGTTCGAATGGATGAGCGTCCCGTCGGTGGTTATCTCGTAATCTGGCTTCAGGATATCGATGTATCTCTCGGCGCCTATCCAGTATCTGGCGGTCGCGATAGCGAAGATGACGCCCTTTCTCCTGCATTCCGCGATCACACGAAGCGTCTCATCCGAGATGCTGCCGTCCTGCCGGAGAAGCGTGTGATCGAGATCGGTAAGAATCAGTTTGATCATATGGATAGATTATATCATCTAAAAGCTTTCAGGCAACTGCCGGCATCATCCATATAATTCTGTATGCGATCCTTCTTACGAATTTGTCTCCGTTGTCCTCGAGATCCACTCCGTCTGCGGTGCTCCTGTATGCGCTCTTTGCAAATTCGGTATTTCTGATGATCTCGGGAACATACTTGAAGTTATTATATACATATGCGTGGGCGAAGATCTCGCAGGCAAGCTGTGACTCTGTCATTCCGGTAATGAGTTCTTCTTTGGCGATAGTCTTTGCCATCTCCCTGCAATAAGTTCTGTCATAGAGTTCCTGTGTCATGGGAATGTTCATGTATTTCTTATCGTTTGTCATCTTCGTGTCCTCGCTTTTTGTTTGATGACTTAAGCTTAAGTGCGCGATGTTAATATCAAGCCAACATCACATAAAGAAAATGTTAAGACTTGGTTTGGATATTTTCGCTTTGATCATCATCACAGGAAGGCTTGCCTTTTGCACGGGTTAACCTGAAATGAAACAGGATAACAGGATCGCCTGCGGCAACCTCCTGATATGTACCACAAAAATGCTCAAAACTCCGATTTGTGTGGTACGGGTATGTGGTACATTCGGGCTGATGTACCACAAAAATGCCGAAAACTCCGATTATGTGGTACCGGTATGTGGTACATTCCGTCAAACGGCAAGAATGAAACCTGTCTGATAAAGCCGCTTCGATCCCCCCGAGATCGTGTCCGAATCTTTTACTGGTATAATACTACGTGGGACGGGGACAGATATATAAGGAGGATCTCGGGAAATGGACACGCTCAATAATTCGGGAACCGTTAAGGACCAGTATAAGACGTCGGATAACCTGGATATCAGGATCGCCATACACAGCAGATACTCGACCAACAAGACCGGATTCGGCAACTGGATAATCTCCAATTACGGGATAGAAAAAGGCATGCGGGTGCTGGAGCTCGGATGCGGTACCGGCAATATGTGGACCGGCAAGAAAGACCTGACGGACATGTGCTCCGAACTGATACTTTCGGACTTCTCGGAAGGCATGATCAGCAAGGCGAAGGAGAATCTCGACGGATACGGCAATATAAGATACCAAGTGATCGACATTCAGGATATCCCGTATCCCGATGATTCTTTTGACATGGTGATCGCCAATATGATGCTCTATCATGTGCCGGATCTTCAAAAGGGTCTCTCGGAAGTAAGACGCGTTTTAAAGGACGGCGAGAAGTTCTGCTGCGCGACTTTCGGCGTGAACGGGCTGATGGAAAGTATCGTCTCGATGTTCTCCGAATTCGATGCGGTCAGTGAAACCAACTACAACTTCACATTGCAAAACGGCCGGGATAAACTCTCGCCGTTCTTCTCCGATATAGAGATGCTTCATTACGACGACTCGCTCGAAGTCACGAACATAGAGGACATGATCAACTATATCCGTTCCCTGTCGAACATGTCGGCACTTTATAAGCTTCCCGAAGAGACGATCCGCGGGGTGCTTCAGAGGAATATGAGTGACGGGATCCTGAAGTTGCCGAAGGATTACGGGATGTTTATCGCGAGATAAGAAAGGAGAACTCTCATGGATGATATAGGATTTAAGACAGACTCGGGAAAGTTCAGGTTAAGAGGGGTCGGAATAGTGATCAGAAACGGCTGCGTCCTGATGGTCCACGACGAGAAAAGAGGATACTATTACCCGATAGGCGGCGCGGTCAGGATCGGCGAGTCGACCGAAGAGGCCGCAGTCCGGGAAGTGTTCGAAGAGAGCGGCCTGAAGGTTAACATCGACAGGCTCCTTCTGGTCCAGGAGAACTTCTTTGATATTGAAGATGAACTGCACCACGAGATCGCTTTCTGTTACCTAATGAAAGATATCGGGGATCAGGAATTATCCGGAGACCGCGTGCTGGATTACAGCGCCGAGGGGCTGGCGTGGCTTCAGATCGAAAGGTTTCATGAATACAAGGCCTACCCTGAGATCTACGGTACCCTTCTTAAGGACCTGCCTTCAGAGATCACGCATGTAGTAGTGAATGACAGTAAAAGAGGAGTTTTCTCATGACACATATAAAAGGACTGGAATGGACATTCGATAAGGCCGCGGACCTCTATGACAGGATGCGCCCGGGATATCCCGACGAACTCTATCAGGCGATCTTCGACTATATCAGGATAGGTCCCGAAAGCAGTGTCGTCGAAGTCGGAAGCGGAGCAGGACAGGCCACCTCTCCCCTCCTTCGTACGGGCTGCCGCCTGATCTCCGTGGAATACGGCTCGAGCTTCGCGGATCTCCTCTCGGAGAAATACCGTGACTGCCCGAACTTCTCGGTAATAAACGGCAGGTTCGAAGAGACTTCACTCCCAAACGATTCGTTTGACCTCGTCTATTCGGCGACGGCTTTTCACTGGGTACCCGAAAAGGAAGGCTACACCAAGGTCTTCTCTATGCTCCGTAAAGGCGGCGCTTTTGCGAGGTTCGCGAACCATCCTTTCGCTGCGGGAAACGACCCTGATCTGTGTTCCGAGATCAACGGACTCTACGGGGAGTACTATGCCTCTTACCATAACCGTAAGATCGAGACCCCGAAGGAATATTCTGACGAGGAGGCAAGGACTCTGGCGGATATAGCTTCGGCCTACGGCTTCACCGGCATCAGGTATAAGATGTTCAAGCGCGAGCGCGTCTTCACCGCCTCCGAATATATCAGTCTCCTGGGAACTTATTCCGATCATATCGCGATAGAGGAGAGCATCCGTACCGTCTTCTTCAGTAAAGTCGAAGAAGCGATACAAAGGCACGGGGGAACTATCACTATCTGTGATACGATAGATCTGGAACTGGCACGAAAGGAATAGCAGCTTATGAAGACCGTTAAGGTAGTGGCCGCGGTGATATTTGACGGCAATAAGATCTTCGCGACGCAGCGGGGCTACGGCGACTTCAAGGACGGGTGGGAATTTCCCGGAGGAAAAGTGGAGTCCGAAGAGATGCCCGAAGATGCGCTCGTCAGAGAGATAAAAGAGGAGCTCGACGCCGACATCATCTGCGGAGATCTTCTGTGCACAGTCGAATACGATTATCCCGGATTCCACCTGTCGATGGACTGCTTCAGGGCTTCTTTAAAGGAAGGCTCGAAGATGAAGCTCCTGGAGCACGAGGCGGCCAGGTGGCTGGCTCCCGACGAGCTCGATCAGGTCGGGTGGCTCCCGGCCGACATCGAAGTCGTTAAGGCGATAAAAGAGGCAGACGGCAGCCGCGCCGCAAGGCCCGATTTTGACCGGATAAAGACTTTCGACGAATTCAAAAAGTATTACTGGTACAGGGAAGAACTCATAAAGATCTGCAGGGATAAAGGCCTTCATCACGAGGGAGGAAAGATCGAACTCTATGAAGTGATCGAGGCTTATTTCGCAGGGGAAAAGATACTGCCGAAGAAAAAGGCTCCGAGGAGCAGGAAGCCCCTTGTGACTGAACTGACTCCGGAAACCGGGCTCATCGAGTGCGGTTTTACTTTCGGACCGAAGTTCAGGGATTTCTTCAAAAAGATGACGGGGCAGGAGAACTTCAGGTTCAATGTCGACATGGTCGCCACCGCCAAAGCGGTAAAGGAATCGGGCGACACATCGTTCACCCTGGGGGACCTCCTCGATATCTACTACGGGAAGAAGACATACGCGACATACGACAGGTCCGCGCTTCAGTGGAATAAGTTCGTGAAGGACTTCTGTTCCGACCCTGTGACAGAGCAATATCCCGAGAGGCTCAAGGCCGCAGCATCTCTTTGGAAGATCGTCCGGGAATCCGATATGGAAAAAGTCTACTCGCACGAACTTCTCATAAGATACAAAGACAGGATCTGACGACCGAAAGGAGATTATATGCGTAAGATAGGATTAGTCGGCGGGACCGGACCCGAGTCCACGCTCATGTACTATAAGGAACTGAATTCGAGGATCGACGCCATCACCGGGTCTCAGACAATGCCCGATATAGCCATAGAGAGCGTCGACTTTAGAAGGGCATGGAGATATGTCAGCGAAGAAAGATACGGTCTTCTGGCGGATTATCTGACAGAAAAACTCGATAACCTCATAAAGGGCGGCGCCGAGGTAGTCTCACTGTCGGCCGTCACCATGCATGTCGTTTTTGACGAGATCTCCTCCCGTATCTCATATCCTCTTATCAGTATCCCGGGAGCGGTCAGAGATCACATACTCGCGAACAACATAAAAAGGGTCGGTCTTCTGGGGACCCTCTATACGATGGAGATGGATTATATGCGTAAGCCCCTGCAAGAAGCGGGGATAGGAGTCGCCATCCCATCCGCTTCGGAGCGCAGCCTGATCGGCAAAAGGATATTTGAGGAGCTCGAAAACGGCATCGTAAAAGAGTCCACTCTAGCGGAATTCCGGAACATTATAAACAGGATGAAGGACGAGGAAGGCATCGAAGCCGTTATCCTGGGCTGCACCGAACTCCCCCTTCTCTTAAACTCCGGCAACTGCCCGGTCACGTGCCTCGACAGCGTCGATATCCATATCGCAAAGCTGATCGAAGAAGCTATGAGATGAGAAACCGTGAGGATACTTGCTCTTATTCTTTAAATAAGAAAAATTTCTCATACCTTTTTTTGCGAGAAAAATGTAGAATGATAAAAGTGAAAATATAACTGGAGTATGGTATGAAGATCTTTCTTAAGATAATCGGAGTGTTTTTCCTGTTCCTTTTGTCAACGCTGGCGATAGTGATAGTCGGTGCTTATGGAGCTCTCAAACTCGCTCTCGAAGGTCCGTCGGAACATTTTAAGAACATTTTCGTCTCGTCGATGATGGAGTCGAGCGCAGGTCCCATCGTTATCAGATGGATGATGCCCGAGGACCAGATCAATGCGATCCTCGAGGGCAACAAGACAATGGTCTTCGACCAGGTCACGGATGTCGAGCTCGTTACGGTAATGAGAGAAGAGGCCGCTGCGGCAGCTGCCGAGGCAGCAGCGAATTCGGACGCACAGGAGATAGTAGATCCCGATCCCGACGGAGACGGAATTGAACTTCACGAGATATCGGGTCCCATGTATCACGGCATGATGATGATCGTTTACGATCCTTCGCGCGTCATCGTCGGGACCATCGACAATTACACGCACTCCGGAGCCGGAATGAACCTGCAGCAGCTGATCGAGAAATACGGCGGCGTGGCAGGTATCAACGGCGGGCAGTACGAGGATGAGAGCGGCCTGGGTATCGGCGGCTGGCCGATCGGCGTCGTTATCTCTCAGGGCGAGCTCCGCCAGAACGGCGGTAACTGGGAGGATCCCAACTATGTTCCCGCTCTCGATGCCAACGGCAATCCCATCCCCACACCCGTACTCTCGTCGAACTTCCCCACAGCTGGATTCAACCAGGACGATATCCTCGTTGTAGGTAACATGAGCGGTTCGTATGCACAGGGCATCGGACTGCGCGATGCGGTATCTTTCGGTCCCGCTCTGATAGTAAACGGAGAGGCAGCCGACTACAGCGGCGTAGGCGGAGGTCTGAACCCCAGATCCGCCATAGGCCAGAGAGCCGACGGAGCCGTGCTCCTTCTTGTTATCGAGGGACGCCGCGCGACATCCATGGGCGCCACGATGGCTGATCTCATTGACATTATGGTCGAGTACGGCGCAGTCAACGCCATGAACCTCGACGGCGGTATGTCATCCTCGATGTGGTATAACGGCGAGGAGATCGTGGACAATGCACAGCTTAGGCAGGAGCGCGCCATCCCCACGGCTTTCATCGTACTTCCTCTTGAAGATGCGGCATCAGCGGAGGAGGCATAATGAAAAAACACGGTCAGGGCAAACACAAGTATTCGGTTGAAGAAGCACACGTCGTTACTCCCGTCGTTAAAAAGGACGGGACGGAAGTAATTCCCGAGCAGAAGGGATCCGGTGATAAGGATCCGAAAAGAGCCAAAAAGTCTTCTGCCAAAGACACCAAAAAAGGCAAAAAGAAAAAGAAGAAGTTCCATATCTATGTGGCAGTGCTCATCGTATGGCTTGTTGCCGTAACATGGGTCATCATGTACGAATACGACAAGTTCAATACCTTCCTTCTCGATTACGAGGCATCCTATCAGGCTTCGCAGCCGGAACTCGTAATGGATGAGGTTTTTACGCATTTCGAGCAGCGCGACATCGAGTATATCTGGGCTAATATGGCCGAGCATCCCACGGCATCTCTGTTCGAGGACGAGCAGACGATCAAGGACTACATGCTCGACATGATCGAAGGAAAGACACTGACTTATATCGAGTCTGGAGACTATACGTCCGATCATCCGACATATGCGATCGAGGCTGACAGCTACGTCATCGGTTCGGTCACTCTGTCGAGAGACCTCCTGCAGAAAAGGGAATACGGCTTCCCCACCTGGGTCTTAAGCGAGATCTCTTTCCCCTCTCTCCCTCTGGAAGGCGCGGCCGTTACTCTTCCCGCGAACTTCACCGTTTATGTAAACGGGATCCAGCTCGACGATACCTATGTAACGGACGAGACGACGGTCGGAGAAGACGAGCTTCAGTACGTATCTCCCTACGGCGGCGAGATCCCGGGATTCAAGACATATGCGGTATCGGGTCTTTACTACGAGCCCGAGATAGTCGTCAAGGATTTTACCGGAGCGGAAGTTGCCGTCGATTACGATGAATCACTCGATATCTACAGCACGGGTTATACATCCGAGCATCCCGAAAAGGAAGAGCTCGAGCAATTTGGCATCGACTTCTCGTCGACCTTTGTAAGCGTCATCTCCAAGGACGCCAACATCTCAGCTCTCGACCCTTACTTCCCGCCCGACAGCGTGGCACTCGACTACATAAGCAGGAGTACGGCTCTCCGTTACTTTACGAGCCACAGCTCGATGACGATCGAGAATACCGAAGTGACCGAATTCATTGCCTATACGGAAGACACCGTCTATATGGAAGTCTATGTTGAACAGTGGATGCAGCTGGGCTGGGGCGGAAGCGATCCCGAAGTCGTTCCCACCACGACGCATATCTACTGCGTCAGGATAGACGGCGAATGGCAGGTAGCGGGAATGCGTTACTGATATCTGATACTAAGGGCAGCGGGCGCCTGCCGGACACTTCCCTAAAAAGACCCGGTAAAAGGTGATCCCCCATGATTATAGTCCCGGTGAAAATATCCGGAGCATCAAAAACTGCACAAAGTTGATGCTCCGGATTTGTTATATATTTATGCTCCGTTTTATAGGAAACGAACTATAATACGGGCTGAACAAAGGAACGAAGATCAACCGATCAGACCTCCGCCCCAATGCTCGGACAACAATAAAAAGGAGATGATAATTATGTTGATGTCCGATATTTTTGGAGAGAATTTGTTTGATGAATTTTGGGGTTTCCCGACGCGCGAGCTCAGTAACCTCGACAAGAAGATCTACGGGAAGAACGCTGCCCGCATGATGAAGACCGATGTCAACGAGACCGACACCGACTACGAGATGGAGATGGATCTTCCGGGCTTCAAGAAAGATCAGATAAGCGTTAAGCTCGAAGACGGATACATGACCATCAGTGCGGCCAAGGGTCACGACACCGAGAAGAAGGACCGCCACGGCAAGATCATCCGTCAGGAGAGATATACCGGAGCGATGCAGAGATCTTTCTATGTAGGCGATGCCGTCAAGACCGAAGACGTCAAGGCCAGATTCGAAGACGGCGTATTAAAGCTCTTTATCCCCAAGAAGGAACTCAAGGCATTGCCGGCCAATAATACCATTAATATAGAAGGCTGAGCCTTTAACCTCCTCATAAACCAAACGGACCGTCCAAAGGAGAAAACCTCCCGCGGGCGGTCTCTTGTATATAAAAAAACTGTCAACTCGTTGACCGCACGGGTTTTAAGGGGTAAATTATAGTATAAAATTTTATAAGGAAACGGAGTATTCATCATCATGATACAATCCAGAACCCATAACTGCGGGCAGCTCCGCCTCGCTGATGCAGGCGCAAAGGTCACGCTCGTAGGCTGGCTCGAGAACATGAGAGAGGTAGGAAGCGCTCTGGGCTTTGTCGTCCTTCGTGATTTCTACGGCACGACACAGCTGGTCCTCGAGACCGAAGAGATGGTAAAGACATTCAAGGAGCTTAACAAGGAGTCCACGATCTCCGTTACCGGCACCGTCCGCGAGAGAAGTTCCAAGAATCCCAATCAGGCTACGGGCGACATCGAGGTCGTTCCCGAGTCCATGACCGTCCTCGGCCGCTGCCGCTATAACGAACTTCCTTTCGAGATCAATCACTCAAGGGAAGCTGACGAGAACGCACGTCTCAAGTACCGTTACCTCGACCTCCGTAATCCCGAGGTCAAGAAGAACATCATCCTGAGATGCAATGTCGTCGCTGCTCTCCGTAAGGCCATGACAGATCACGGGTTCCTTGAGATCACGACACCCATCCTGACGGCTTCCTCTCCTGAGGGCGCCAGAGACTATCTCGTACCCGCCAGAAAGCATCCGGGCAAGTTCTATGCTCTTCCCCAGGCTCCCCAGCAGTTCAAGCAGCTCCTGATGGCTTCGGGATTCGACAGATATTTCCAGATCGCACCCTGTTTCCGTGACGAGGACGCCAGAGGCGACAGATCCCCCGGAGAGTTCTACCAGCTCGATATGGAGATGGCTTTCGCCACACAGGATGACGTATTCTCCGTTATCGAAGACGTTCTCCCTCCTGTATTTGCAGAGTACGGTAACTATAACCGCGCTTCGGGCGCTCCTTTTGTAAGGATCCCCTATCTCGAGGCAATGGAAAAGTACGGAACGGATAAGCCCGACCTCCGTATCGACCTTACGGTACAGGATGCCACTTCCGTTCTGGCCGACTGCGGCTTCCCGCCCTTCGCTTCAAAGACAGAAGACGGTGCCGAGACCAATGTCAGGATCAAGGCCGTTGTCATCTCCGACTTCAAGGAGAGCCGTAAGTTCATCGACAAGAACATCTCCGACATCGAAGTCATCACGGGCAACAAGTCCTGCTGGTTCAGGATGGACGAGAACGGCGAGATCGTCGGCGGTATCGCCAAGTTCGTAACGCCTATCAAGGACGCCGTCGTATCCGCTCTCGGCATCAAGCCCGGAGACCTCGTAGTAATGTCCTGCGGCAAGCTCCTTGCAGCTCAGAAGACTGCGGGCGCTATCGTCAAGACTTTCGGCGCCACGGTTCCCGGTCATATGGATAAAGAGCAGTACACGTTCTGCTGGATCGTCGATTTCCCCATGTACGAGATCGGTGAGGAGTCCGGCGAACTCGAGTTCTGCCACAACCCCTTCTCGATGCCCAGCGGCGGTCTTGAGACGTTGCTCAAGGCTGAGCGCGGCGAGATCGATCCTCTGTCCATCACGGCCGATCAGTACGACCTCGTATGTAACGGCGTCGAGCTCTCATCAGGCGCAGTCAGAAACCACGATCCCGAGATAATGATCAAGGCCTTTGAGATGGTAAGGCTCGGCGAGGAAGACGTTAAGGCCAAGTTCCCCGCCATGTATAACGCATTCTGCTACGGCGCTCCGCCTCACGCAGGCATCGCTCCCGGCGTTGACCGTATGATCATGCTCCTGGCAGGCGAGGATACGATCCGTGAGATCATCCCCTTCCCCATGAACAAGAACGCCCAGGATATCATGATGGATGCTCCGGGCTACGTCACCGATAAGCAGCTTTCAGAGCTTCACATCAAGACGGTAACGGACGAAGAGTGATCTCTTTATAAGTATACTTTCACGGCGGCACGCACATCGCGTGCCGTTTTTCTTAAGCATTATGTCAATTGTTTATTGTTCATCGAAAATCTATCCTTTATACCATGGGTAAAAAAGAATTGAGAGCATCGATGACGCAGGGAAATCTGTGGACGGGGATACTCCTGTTCGCCCTGCCTCTGGCAGCGACGGGTATCCTCCAGCAGTTCTTCAATGCTGCGGATATAGCGATAGTAGGTAAATATACCGGGGAACAGGGCGAGCTCGCCATGGCGGCAGTCGGCGCGAACAGCCCCCTGGTAGGCATCGTCACGAATCTTTTTGTCGGGATCGCCCTGGGCACCAATGTCGTTATCGCGAACTCGATTGGAAGAGGCGACGGAAAGAGCATCAACAGGGCCGTTCATACGTCCATACTGATCGCCCTTTTCGGCGGACTCATATTCTCGCTGATCGCCCAGGCCTATGCCGTACCTATACTGTCTTCTCAGAATGTCCCGGAGGAGGTACTGCCCTACGCGGTATTGTACTTCAGGATCTATATGCTCGGACTCCCGGTCATACTCCTCTATAACTTCGAGGCCGCGATACTGAGGGGAATGGGAAATACCACCACTCCCCTTCTGACGCTCTTTCTCTCGGGAGCTCTCAATGTCCTTCTGAACCTGTTCTTCGTCCTCAGACTGAAAAGGACCGTCGACGGCGTCGCGATCGCCACGGTTGCCTCTAACGGAGTCAGCGCGCTGGTGCTCCTTATCTATCTCATGAAGAAGGACACTCCCGCGCGCGTACGCCTCTCGGACCTTAGAATCGATACCCCGACTCTCGGAAAGATAATGAAGATAGGTATCCCCGCGGGCATCCAGTCCACGGTCTTCGGCATCGCCAACATAATAATCCAGTCCTCGATCAATTCGCTCGGACCGCTGGTCATGGCATCGTCCTCCGCGGCCTTTAATATCGAGCTTTTCGCCTATTATGTGCTCAACAGCTTCAGCCAGGCCTGCACGAGCTTCACGGGCCAGAATTACGGTGCCGGCAAGATAGACCGCTGCAAGAAGGTCATCAGGCTCAGCATGATCGAAGGCATCATCGCCATGGCCGTTGCCATCGCGGTCATCCTGTTCTTCGGAAAGGATATCCTTCACGTCTTCAACGACAGCCCCGACATCATAAACGTCGCATACGAGAGACTCATGATCATCTTCTCGGCCTATATCTTCACGCTGTCCTACGAGGTCATATCCGGGTATCTTCGAGGCTTCGGAATATCTCTCATTCCCGCCATCCTCACCACTGTAGGCATCTGCGGTGTCCGGCTGTCGTGGATCTTCCTCGTGTTCAATAACCATAAGACCTTCAATACGATAATGCTCGCATACCCTCTGAGCCTCTCGGCCACCGCGCTGATACTCTTCGTCGCACTTCTTATGATCCGCCCGTCGAGGAAAGCCGAAAACGAGAAAAAGAGGGCGCTGTCCAAGGCGGGGAATTACCCCGAGGATCAGTGATCCGTTAACTGTTCCGCCCTTGTCCGGCTGTATGCCCCGTGTTATCATTACATGCAAAAAAGAACCGGAGACAGGATTTATGAAGAGACCGTTTTTGACAAAAGAAAGAGCGGAAGAGATCGCCGCCACCTACCCCACACCCTTTCATATCTACGACGAGAAGGGCATCAGGGAGAACGCGAGAGCCCTGAAAAAGGCATTTTCGTGGAATAAAGGATATCGCGAATTCTTCGCGGTCAAGGCGACGCCCAATCCCACGATCCTCCGAATACTCAATGAGGAAGGATGCGGCACGGACTGCTCCTCCATGGCGGAACTCGTCATCTCCGAGCGCTGCGGCATAACCGGCAGCTCCATCATGTTCTCCTCCAACGATACGCCCGCTTCCGAGTTCGTAAAGTGCGCGGAGCTCGGCGGCACCATCAATCTCGACGACATAACTCATATAGATTTCTGTCTTAACGCTCTCGGCGGCAAGCTCCCCGAGAGGATGTCATGCCGTTTTAATCCAGGCGGACTCTTCACTCTGGGCGAGAGCAGCGAGGGCTTCCAGGTAATGGACAACCCCGGCGACTCCAAATACGGCATGACCGAGGACCAGATAATGGAAGCGTATAAGAGACTGTCTTCCCTGGGTGTCAAAGAGCTCGGCATCCACGCCTTCCTGGCCAGTAACACTGTTACAAACGCCTACTATCCCGCGCTCGCGGCGATCCTTTCCAAGCTCGCCTTAAAGATCCGCGAGAAGACCGGAGTGACCCTCTCGTTCATCAATCTCTCGGGCGGAGTCGGCGTCGCCTACAGACCCGACCAGACCCCGAACGACATCGCGGTCATCGGCGAAGGCGTTCGCGAGAGATTTGAAGAGATCCTGGTCCCCGCAGGTATGGGCGACACCGCGATCTACACCGAACTCGGGCGCTTCATGCTCGCCCCTTACGGACAGCTCATCACGCGCGTAACTCACGAAAAGCACATCTACAAGGAATATATCGGCGTCGACGCCTGCGCGGCCAACCTCATGAGACCTGCGATGTACGGCGCATACCACCACATCACCGTCCTCGGCAAGGAGGATCAGCCCTGCGATCACACGTACGACATAACGGGGTCGCTCTGCGAGAACAACGATAAGTTCGCCATCGACCGTAAGCTCCCCAAGATCGACATCGGAGACATCATCGCCATCCACGACACCGGCGCTCACGGCTTCTCCATGGGCTATAACTATAATGGCAGACTCTGGTCCGCCGAGCTCCTGCTCAGAGAAGACGGCTCCGTCGTTCAGATCAGGCGCCCCCAGACCATCGACGATTACCTGGCCACCCTGGACGGTTACTGGGATATCAAGGTGTGAGTTATTAAGGGGCGCGGCTTCTCGGGCAGGGAACGATCTTCAAGGGAAATCATCAGACTTGCCCACTCACCCGGCTTCTAAACAAGCTATTTTGAAAAATGCCGATTTAGGTTGCATTAATGGTCTGAAAATCATAAAAAGGTTGTAAGTCGGGTCAAAAGATCTCTGATCAGGTTGTAAGCAAGGTTCAAAAAATCCAGATCATGTTGTATCGCCATGCAACGAAATCTTGATCTTCCGGAACCTGATTACAACGAAATGGGGATTTTTCACACCCGACTTACAACGAAATGGGGAATTTTCACACCCGACTTACAACGAAAAACGGATTTTTTCCGGATTTCGTTGTATCGAAGCGCCCGTGGGCACAGTCATCAATATGGTTTGACACATCTGCCTCTTTAGGATATCTTCTTTATTATTCAAACAGAGTATAAGGATAAACAGATCATGAAGAACTTTAAAAAGATAGCGGCATCCGTTGTCGCACTGTCACTTATAGCGGGAACGGTTTCCGCTTGCACATCCAAAGAAACAGAAGATACGACCGAAGCGGTCACGTCGCAGAGCGAGACGAGCGAAGAGCCTGAGTCTGAGTCCGAGTCTGAAACGGAATCCGAGACGGGAACAGAGACGACGCCCGAGGAGACTGAAACGGCCGCACCGACCGAGTCGTCCGAACCGGAAACCGAGATATCGGTCGTTGATAACAGTTTCCGTTTTACGAGGTCCAACTTCCCCACTCTCGACGGTTCCACATCGATGAAGCCGATGGGCGAGGCCATCGCGAGCGTGCTCCTCGGTATCGACAGAGAGGAAGCATCGGAGATGCTCGAGTTCCACAGGACTACACAGTCATTCAACTATCTCATGAACGGATCCGCGGACGTTCTCATCTGCGCGCAGCCGAGTCAGGAGATATTCGACACCATGGAGGAGAATAACTTCGAATATGAGATGGCGCCTTTCGCAACGGAAGCGCTCGTCTTTATCGTAAATGCCAATAACCCCGTGGATTCGCTCACGACAGAGCAGATACAGGGCATCTATACCGGCGAGATCACGAACTGGTCGCAGGTGGGCGGAAACGATTCCGAGATAGTTCCGATCCAGAGGAATCACGAGGCAGGCTCGCAGGTCATGATGGAGAACCTCGTTATGGACGGTCTTACGATGATGGAACCCCCGACGACTTATGTTGCCACGGAGATGAACGCTCTCATGGAAGTCATCAGATCCTACGACAATACGGCAGATGCCATTGGCTATTCGGTCTATTACTATGCGGCCAACATGAGCATGGCTGACGGTCTGAAGATAATCGCAGTCGACGGGGTACAGCCTTCCGAGCAGACCATCGCCGACGCTTCCTATCCTTTCAGGAATCCTTATTTCGTGGTCATCAACAGCAACGAGCGCGAGGATTCTCCCTCCAGGATACTTTATAACTGGCTCCTTTCAGAGGAAGGCCAGAGCCTCGTCTCGGCCGAGGGTTATGTCCCCGTGGGCGCTTTGGAAAGCAACTGACCTCAAAGGTAAAATGGTATGAGAAGAAGACTTGTAACCGCGATCTTAACAGCATCATTTATCCCGGGGATCCTCTTTACGGGATGTGATTCCAAACCCTCATCGGAGAGTGATCCCGGTGACGGAAGCACGGTCACAAAAGAGACGACGGAAGGACCGACAGAGGCTTCGCCGACACCTACGCCGACACCGTCTCCCACGCCGACTCCCACGGAGATCCCCGAGCCGACCGTGTCCGTGGTCACTTCGAATATGTATGACGGGATCGTAGTCCATACGGACTGGTCAAGTTACACGCCTTATTCGGCGGAAGCTCCCGAAAGCGTTTATACCAGACTCCGTGACGACTATATCGACGAATTCTATCCTTCCGGAGAATACGGTCATCTCTTCCCGTTTCTCGGAGAGTCGAGGATGCTTCTGAATAACGACCGTGACAACCGCTACGGTCTTATCGACATAAACGGAAGGATAGTTTGCGATCCGGTCTTCTATTCGATAAGCGAGATCCCCAACCTGGATCTTTATATCACTACCACCATCTCGCCGGAAGGAACGCGCAAATACGGCGTGCTCAAAAGGGACGGTTCGTTTTACAGCGGCCAGGTGTACGATCATGACTACGAATATAATGACGGAAATCTCATAATGCTGAAACGTCTTCCCGACATGCTCCTTGTCACGGTGTACGGCGAAGGATGCGAGACCGTGATCCCCGAATGTGAGTTCAGGATCGATTTCTCCGCATTCGATACCATTACAGCCGATTATGAAACGGGTGAGCAGCGTTCGCTCGATTACAGTGACGAATGGATCTTCATCCGCTATGTCATGCCTGACGGACATGCGCTGATATATAACTATTACGGCGGAGAGACAGAGTGGATCGATTACCGTACCGGAGAGGTCGTAGCACCTTGCACTTACGATATCTACGCGTCGCTTTCGAGGCTGTCCGGTGACGTATTCACGTATGAAAATAATGAGACACATACCATGGGCATGACGGATTCGTCAGGAAATGAGATCCTCCCCTGCGAATATGATTACATAAACGATCTGGGCGACGGGACATATATCGTCAGTGACTCGGATTCTTCATCGCGCCTGATCGACGGAAACGGAAATACGGTCCGGGAATATGAAAGCCGCATGATCTATGCGGACGGGCTATTCTATTCGTTTGAAGGCGCCGGAACGAGCGACCGGCATATCGTGGTCCTGGACCGCGATTATAACGAGATCGAGACGATCGACGACTATCTGAGAGACGTGACTCCCCTGGATGATCATTATGAACAGTCCTATGAAGGTGACTCTTTCCATACGACCTCCCTGCCCCTTTTAAGTTCCGCAAATCATATCTACAATCTTCTCGAGGGAACGAGACTCACCTATCAGTCCGGCAGAAGCCATTTCGCTCTCGGAGACCACATAATCGTCCGTGACTGGAACAATGACAGACCATGGGCCGTATATGACATTCAACTGAACGAGATCGTATCGGGAACATATTACGGGACTTTCGATCTCGATCCCCTTACGGGTATCGGCTACATACTGACAGATGACGGAACCGTTTACAGTACAACCTCGGATGAACCGTACCTCAGTACGGACATAGATGAACTCGTCAGATATTCCATGTTTGTGTTTGACGGCAGGGTCTGTCTCACGGGATCCGACGGCACGTTCGTATTCGATCCCGCCGGGGAAGTGATCTTTCATTATCAGCCGGTAAACAATGACGATATCGATTAATCGAAAGTAATTATCTCCGCTTTCGAGTCGGGATCATCCCTTATGATCTCTTTTACGGAACGGACCCTTATGGCTCCGCTTCTCGGATTCTTTATGCTTATGACCGAAGTTACGATCTGCGCGTCGACGTCAGACTTCTCGAAAGACAGATCCGCATCCTCCATCCTGCAGTTTATGAGCTTCAAGCCCCTGCAGTAGCACAGAGGCTGCGTGCCCCTTATCGTGCAGTTCTCAAAGGTCACGTTCTCACAGTACCAGGCCAGATATTCGCCGTTTATGATGCTGTCTTTAACGACGACATCCCTGGCATGCCAGAATGCGTCCTTGGTATTGAACTCGCATCCTGTGAATGTCGCATTGGTAATATACTGAAATGAATACTTGCCCGCGAGCTTCACGTTATCAAAAGTAAGATCCTTCGATCTCATCATGAAGTATTCGCTCTCGGCTTTACAGTCCTTCATGCTGATGCCGGTTACGGACCACCCGAATTCGGGGGACACGATATCGCAGTTTACCATCTCGACATTGCTGCATTCGCGCAGTGCCTTGATCCCGTGAAGCTTGGTGCCATTTATCGTTATGTCTTTGGAATACCAGATCGCGGCCCTGCACTTGTCGGTCATCTCACTGCCTTCGATCGTCAGATCCGTATCATGCCAGAAAGGATAGCGAAGGTTAAAGAAGCTGTCCGCGACCCTGATGTCGGTGCTCTCCTTCAGAGCGCTCTCGCCGTCGGCCGGCCCGTCAAAACAGCAGGATATCACTTTCACTTCCCGGCTGCCGTACAGAGCTCTCTCCTCTTCGAATATCTCGTTTCTGTATACCTTCATTAACCGTTCCCGTCACTTTCTCAGAATGCCCGGGAGGGTCATCCCCTCTCTGACATCAAAGATTATAACAGTAATATTAAAACAAAGTCATGACATATATCTGAATATTCAACAAACATTCTGTTTTATGAGCATTATCTTCTTTTTGTTAAAGACAGTAAGAAGGATAGCCGTGCACGGCATGATCATCATGTAGAGGACGGCAAAGGACAAAAGCGTTACGGCACTGTCCTTCGGCCACAGGGCGGTCAGTATCCCTCCGTAGAGATTGCTCAGAGAATGAAGGATGATCGAAGGCCATATCTTTCCCGTTCTGACCGCCATATACCCCCATACCAGTCCGAGGACGAAGGTATAGAGCATCTGCGCGGGCCCCTGTGAGAAAAGATGAGGGATCCCGAAAAGGACAGCCGATATGATCACGGCGGGGACAGTGCCGAGGACCGTGAGCCTTCTAAGGACTATCTTTCTGAAGAGGAATTCCTCCACGACCGGGGCGAAGAGAAGAAGGAGCACGAGATAATAGATCGGATGCGCCAGGACTTCTTCGGGCTTCATTCCGGGCATCTCCCTGCCCATGAGCTTATATGCGATATTTACGGGTATCATGACGGGGAAAGACAGCCCCGACTGGATAAGGAATGCCGTGGCGATCGTTCCCGCGGAGGGCTTCATCTGAGGGCATGTGCTGTTTTGTACCTTCATGCTCTTAACGATGAGATACATGACGGGCAGTCCGATACCGTACGGGATGACCGCTGCTTCGATGATCATCCTTACGATAAAGGGAACCTTATCCTTAAGATACGGATCAAGTGCATTATCGAGCAGCTTATAGATCAGGAACCAGACGACCAGAGCGGCTGCTATCCTTAAAACGGTCAATACTTTATTCTTCGTGTTCATTTTCGCGATGCTCCTTAAGAAATTCGTTCAAAGCATCGTTCATCCGGTCGGTACCGCTCTTTTTCCTCGTGTAAACGATAATCTGCACTATCGTAAAAGTCGCGACGAATAATCCCACCATAAGGGGAAGATCGCTGATATTGAGCATCGGGTTCCCGAGGAACAGTCCCGCCACGGAAACCGTGAGATATACAGGCATAAACATTATGTTTATCACTATATAAGGTTTATCGTACGCCCACTTTGACTCCGACAGATAGAGCCTCACGACGGTCAGGAGGAATATCGCCGCATAAACACCGGACAACCTTGTAAGAAGGGCCGGCGGGATATACTCTCCGGAGATCGTGTAGATACCGGCTATCAGAACGACAGCAATCGAAAACACGGATGCAACGACAAGAAAAGATCTCAGAAGTGCCTTTTTAAGTCTTTTCATATCCATATCAGGCACCTCCTTTCATCCCTATTGCCGTCTTGAGACCGGTGACGAAGCCTCTCGAGACTATCACCGTCTCACCGTTCGACAACAGAAGCCGCAGCTTCCGTCCTTCGTCCGGAGAGATCTTCCTGACGGCTCTGAGATTGACGATGACCGACTTCGATATCCGGAGAAAGAACTTCTCCTTCGTATCGTCCTCAAGCTCGTAAAGAGTATTCCTGACCTTATAGACATCAGAAGACGTATAAGCGAAAACGAACCGGTCCACCGCCTCGAAGTACAGGATCTTCGAAAAGGGGACCGGCACGTGATCGCCGTTGTCCCTTATGCCCATCACGCGGTCGGATGCGTTCCTGACCGCAGAAACGATCCCTTCGACTTCGGAGTCGAGCTTCCTGTATCTTATCTCGACTTCAGTCTCGGGAAGGTCGTGATTCTCTTTAAGGATCAATCTCACTTTCACTGCCTCCGTAGCCACACTATCCTACAAATGGAACCCGTTTTCAAGCGAAAACGGATAAGGCGTACTATTTCCTGAATAAGATGCCCGGAGTCTCAGCAGAGAACGGGCGGGTCTTTGGTTATTATCTGCTTTTTCTCATCTGTTCCGGTTATGTTATCGGGAGAATAGCTCATGTTGAACCTCTTGCCGTCGGCTCTTTCAAATGCGCCCTCTTTTTTGGCCTCTGCATATAATATATCGTATCCGAGAAGGCCTTTGGCAGGTACCTTGGCATCGGTTCCGGCAACGACCTTTTCCGCCGTCTCGATGCCCTCGTCGATTATCGAAGGATCGAAGATCTCGTGACCGCCGTACATCATGTCGAACCTGTCCTGATAGGTCTTGAGCCTCTTCAGGTTCTGAAGGTAGGAAGACACGGGAAGGCTCGTCTTGAACTCCAGGAGGGTATTGCCGTTACAAACATCGCCGCTGTAGGCGATCCTCGTCTTATCGTCGATAAGGACTATCGATCCGGGGGTATGACCTCCGACCTCGACGACTTCGATCTGACGGTCTCCGAGATCGAAGATGTCCCCGTCATTTACGGGAAATACTTTCATGTTATGAGAACCTGCGAAGCTGCCGTCATCGGGATCGATAAGTTCCCTGATCTCATCGCTTGCAAAAGCTTTCGCCTGGTCGGCTATCACCTCTTTGCCGATCGCGGGAGCCGTCAGGAACAGGGGGATATCCCGCGTGGACATATCGCATGAATCAAAATGATAATTTCCTCCGAAATGATCCCAGTGCGCATGAGTATTAACTACCTTTACGGGCTTGCCGGTCATTTCCTCGCAGTATTCCTTCAGATTGCCGATCCCGAGCATGGTATCTATAAGGAGAGCGTACTCAGATCCCGCTATGAGGTAACAGTATATTTTAGTCGGGGCCTTATCGGAACAGGCGTTCTCGATAAGGTAACTCCCGTCCGCTATCTGTTCAGACCTGAAATATTGAAGTTTACTCATAATCGCTCTTATCTCCCTTTCCGTTTAATTATCAATGATTTTACCATTTCATCCTTTTGCATTAACAATAAATTTAAAATATTCATATCAAAAATAGGTTATAATTGCTTTATAGGTTCCGGAACTGGTTCCGAGAGGGAATTAAACGGTATGATCGAATTTTTGAGAGCGATCCAACTTGATATCATGCTGGTCTTAAGTGGCATCACGGTTACCACCGCTTTTTTCATGTCACTGGTTAAGACCCTGACACGCGAGCGAAAGCTGTACCTCATGCTGACTGAGATCGGCGCCTGCCTGCTCCTGGTATCCGACCGCTTTGCATATATCTACAGAGGCGATGTCACGACTGCCGGCTACTGGATGGTCAGGATCTCTAATTTCATGGTATATGCGATGGTCCTCTTCATCGTCTGGACCTTTAACCGGTATATATCCGTTATCTTCAAAAACGATGCCGGCATCTCGGTCATCCCGATCAGGCTCAGATATGCGGATTATGCCGTGATCATCGGACTTCTTTTTCTTATATTCTCACAGTTTACGGGGTTTTATTATACGTTTGACGGCACAAACCATTATCAGAGATCCCCGGGATTTGCGATAGGCATGCTGATACCTCTTTCCATCCTGGTGTCCCAGATGTCGGTCATAATACAGTTTAAGGGAAAGATCAGCAAAGGCCTCTTCACCTCGCTGATGCTCTTCACCACGCTTCCCGTAGTGTCTGCGTTCATCCAGCTTTATGCCTACGGATTATCCGTCATCAATATCACACTCGGGATCCTTACCGTCCTCCTTTATATATTCGCCATCATCGATCTCAATCAGGCCGTAGACCGTGCCAGAAAGATCGAGATAGATTATCTGACAAAAGAACGCGAAGGCACCAAGAGGCTGTTCGAACAGACGGCTGAGGCTCTCGCGAGCGCAATAGATGCCAAGGATAAATACACCAAGGGTCATTCCTCGCGTGTAGCGGAATATTCCAGGAAGATCGCCCGGACCGCGGGAAAAGATGACAGGGAGTGTGAGGAGATATACTATGCAGCCCTTCTTCACGATGTAGGAAAGATCGGCATCTCCAACTCGATACTCAATAAGGAAGGTCGTCTGACGGATCTGGAGTACGAACGCGTCAAGCAGCACCCCGAGATCGGCAGTCAGATCCTGTCCCGGATAAGCGAATCTCCATACCTCAGTATCGGCGCTCTTCATCACCACGAGAGATATGACGGCAAAGGCTATCCGAAAGGGCTTAAGGGAGAAGATATCCCGGAGATCGCCAGGATAATCGCCGTAGCCGATGCCTATGATGCCATGACATCCAACAGAAGCTACCGCTCTGCTATCCCCCAGCAGATGGTAAGAGAGGAATTCGTCAAGTCCCTGGGCTCGCAGTTCGATCCTGTTTTCGGAAATATCATGCTCCACCTGATCGATATAGACAGCGAATATCTTATGAAGGAAAAAGAGGAGATCAGAGAGCTGGCCGGCAAGGATAAGATGAGGTGCGAAGAATACGGTTCGGCCGTTTCCGAAGGCATCCCCGTCATCTCCGGCATCACAAAGATACACCTCAGCAGCCGCCCGTTAACCGGATACGCCGATAAGAACCATATCCCGTCGCTTATCCTTTTCGATTCGCTCGATGCCAGGATCCACGATGATGATATGAACAGGGAAAGGCTTCTGTATTTTGAATACGGGATAATCAGATTCGACGGAAAGATCATATGTAAAGGTGCCCGTAAGATGCAGCCCAAAGTCCTTGACCATGCCGCATCCTCCGTCAGGACGGAGCCGGGCGGTAAAACGGAATATGACATCAGCGCAGTCAGGATAAATGATCATGCCCTGATAAAGATAGATTCTCCTCTTCAGACTTCCGAGATAGTAATCGCCATGCCCGACAGCACCAGATATCTGTATCTCGGACTCACGGGCGATCACTGTGAGATAAGCGATGTCCATATCGACCGTGAGGACACGGGACTTCCCGAGGACTATATACCGCGTATCGCCGAAAAGATAAGCTATATAGATGCCCCCGAAGGCGATATGCCCAATATCCAGATCGACGGTTACAGGTCCGCCGCATCCGACGGGATCCCTGTCACTGACGGACTCCGGATAAGCTTCCATACCATGAGCCTTCCGACAGCGCGTCTTGTATGGCACTGCCCGTTTATAAGTATCTTCTCCTCGGATGACGGGAAGATACAGGGACCGAACTTCAGGGAATATGCCCTTATAAGGATCGACGGAGAAAACTGGGAGTCCGAGGAAAGATCCACAAACGAACTGATCGTCAGTATGACCGCCGAATTCAAAAACTGGGATAATTGGAAAGTCCTTAACAAGGAAGGTCTCGATTGTACCTTCTCATTTAAGGTAAACGACGGCAAGATCACGGCATTTACCGAAAATGCCGGCATAAGCATAAAGAACACCACGGTCATCGAAGACGAGACCCGTAAAGTCTATGCGGCACTGACAGGAGATCAGTGCGCCATAACGAATATCCGGATCGAAAAGGAGGAATGATACTTATGGGGCTTTTTAACAAGTTGTTCGGCGAAGCGGCCAAGGCGCTCGAAAATCTGGGCGAAGAAGCAGTCAGATCGGCAGTAAACGGATCATCTTCCGGGATGCCTCATGGAGACCGGCCGGTCCCGCAGTGGGAACAGGAGCCTGCCGGAAGCTACGGTCCTTCAGGCGATTCCTGGGGTCCCGATATGCCCGCCGAGGAGAACCAGTTCAACTTCAGAGGCAACTACCGTGAGTATTTCGAGCATATCTTTGCCGAGGATTTCCCTTCTTATCAGGTCGATAAGGAGATCCCCGCCAAGTGGCCGAACAGGACAGTCTACAGATTAAGCAGCGGCGGCGTTTTGGCCCTGGTCATCGAGATCCTTCCCGAGAGCAGCGGCACGAAGAGACTGAGAGAAGAATGCCGTGCCTCAGGTACTCCCTACCTTCGCTTCTACCATAACCACGACGGCTGGTGGAACACCAGATCCTACGTTAAGGGCAGGATCAGCAAAGCCCTTAACGGCTGATACTATCGTTAAAAACAGAAAGAGAACGCTTGGCGCCTGCGGAGGGCCAGGCACGGGACCGCAAGATCCGGCTTCACAGGCAGCCGTCCCGTGTACGGTCCGGTAAATTCAGTAATTTACTGAATTTGATTTCTTCTCTTTCTGTTTTTATATCGGAGTTCTTATGACGTCACTTCTGTCATCACTTGCAGATAAGGATACCTGGGAGGAATTCTGGTCGCATAAGGCATCGGGTATATGTCAGCCCGCTGCCAAGGCCGAACTGCGCACATTTATCGATTCCGCGGGGTATATGGAAGTCTGTAAGGAGATCGCAGATCTTCTCGAGAACGGCACACCTTTCCCGCTGCCGCGGAAGTCGGTGATAAGCAAGATGAGTACGCAGAAAAAGAGGACTGTCTATATCTACCCCCGTGCCGAGACCGTTACCTTAAAGCTCCTCACATACCTGATACTTCGAAAGTACGATCATATCTTCAGCGGAAATCTTTATTCCTTCCGCCCGGATACGGGAGCCCGTAATGCGATAGATGATCTCAGAACTGCCGGTAATCTCTATTCTTACAAGGTCGATATCAGTAACTACTTCAATTCCATAGATATCGACCGTCTCGCTCCGATGCTTGATGAGATCCTTTCAGACGATCCCCTTCTTCTGAAGTTCCTTCTTAAGCTGCTCTCTGAACCCGGGGTATTATCCGGCGGCAAAGAGATCACGGAGGATAAGGGTATTATGGCGGGGACTCCGATCGCCTGCTTTTATGCGAACATCTTTCTGCGGGACCTGGATGAACACTTTATGCGTGAAGGCGTCATCTACGCCCGTTATTCAGATGACATCATAGTCTTCGCGGAGACTTCGGAAGAGATAGAAGAGTACGAGAGATACATAAAGGAATATCTGGCTTCCTTAGGATTGTCGGTAAACGAAAAGAAGGAAGAACGGACCGTCCCCGGGCAGCGCTGGACTTTCCTCGGATTCTCATGTGACGGCACTACCGTTGATATAGCTCCCGCCACGGTACAAAAGCTCAAGAAAAAGATGCGGCGCAAGGCCCGTTCCCTGATGCGCTGGGCAAGCCGTAACGACGTCCCTCCCGAGAATGCCGCCAAGGCGTTTATAAGGATCTTCAACAGGAAGCTCCTTGATACATCGGATGACCGGGATCTCACATGGAGTTACTGGTTCTTCCCGGCGATCAACACGGACGAAAGCCTGAGGATCATCGATTCCTACGCGCAGGACACTATAAGGTACATCGCGAGCGGGACCAGGACCAAAGCGCGCTACAACATAAGATACGAAGACATGAAGAGATGGGGATATAAAAGCCTTCTTGCCGAGTATTATTCTTTCGGGAAGAACGGGGATTGTTAATAGTCTTTTAACAAGATGAAGCCTTTAAACGTGATATTATAATATACGATCGACCAAAATTATGTGGAAAGGTAAAAGCGCATGATATACGTGTTCCCGTTTGTGGCCTCCGTTATCCTGACAGTGATCTACATCGCGATGTGGCACAAGCATTTTGACGTGCATCTTTCCCTCATCTTCACCTGCATCCCTATCTCACAGATGGGTTATGTGGCGCTCGCTTATTCACGTAATATCGAAGCAGCCGTGCTGGCAAACAAGATAATCTATATCGGAGGATGCTTCCTCCCTCTTCTTATCACTTTGAGCATAATGAGCCTTTGTAAGATCAATATCCCGAATTCGGTCTCTGCTCTCCTTTTCCTGAGTGCTTTCGGAATATACGGGACGGTCTGGACTATCGGGATCGCTCCTCTGTTTTATTCGAGCTATGATTTTGCCGTTATCAACGGGATCGGACAGCTGGTCAATAAAGAATACGGCTTCGCACACACCAGCTTCTATGCGATAATGGTCGCCTATATCCTGATAGGGATAATCGCGATAATCTATAGCTATTCCGAGAAAAAAGAGATCTCAAGGAGCATCATCCTTCTTCTTATAATCCCGGAGTTCCTGTCCATCTTCAGTTTCTTCGGAGGGAAGATCTTCTCTTTCGGGTTTGAGATTCTCCCTTACACTTTCCCTCTGGCCCAGATCGTCTACCTGATAATAGTTTACCGCGTATCCCTCTATGACATAGACGACAGCGTGGTCGATTCGCTTGTCGAGAGCGGAGATACGGGCTTCGTATCAGTTGATCTCAAGAACAGATATCTGGGGAGCAATGAGACGGCCAAAAAGATCATGCCCTGGCTGTCTCAGGTCTATGTCGACAGCCATATCGACAAACATGAGGAGATGTCGGCCACGTTCAAGCACTGGATAACGGAATTTCAGAGCCCTGACCGCAAGAACGTATTCCGTTACGAATGCGGGGACCGTGTGTATACCGTTACGTTAAGACCCCTTTTTAACGGCAAGAAAAGGGGCGGATACCAGTTCTTCTTCACCGACGACACGAGCACCCAGAAATATATCAAGCTCCTCGATAACTATAATGCGGATCTGGAGCAGGAAGTCGAGACCAAGACCAAAGGGATCCTCGAGATGCACGACAAGCTCATTATGGCGATGGCCATGATGGTCGAGAGCCGCGACAATTCCACAGGCGGTCACATCATGAGGACCAGCCGCGGCGTGCAGCTCCTTATCGACGAGATAATAAAGGACGGATCCCTCCCTCTGTCGGACAAGTTCTGCAAGGATATCGTCAAGGCTGCCCCCATGCATGATCTGGGCAAAGTCGCCGTTCCCGATCAGATCCTGTCAAAACCCGGCAGGTTCACTCCAGAGGAATTCGACAAGATGAAGATGCATTCGGCCGAAGGCGCCAAGATAGTCCATAGGATACTTCAGGGGACCGACGATCACGAGTTCCACAGGATAGCCGAAAACGTCGCCCATTACCATCACGAGAGATGGGACGGCTCTGGCTACCCGGAAGGCCTCAAGGGAGAAGACATCCCGATAGAAGCAAGGATAATGGCGATCGCCGATGTCTATGACGCTCTGGTCAGTAAGAGAGTCTATAAGGAGAGCATGTCTTTCGAGGAAGCCGATAAGATAATCATGGAGAGCTTCGGAAAGCATTTTGACAAGAATCTCGAGAAATACTATATAGCCGCCAGACCCAATCTGGAAGCGTACTATACCGAGCTGTCAAATAACGCGAACGAACCCGAGGTCGACCACCACGACGAGATCTGCGCGCATCATCACTGAGAATGCCGTTGCCGTCAGATCAGCCGGATCTGTATAACAAGTGATAAACAGCCCCGCACGAGGCGGGGCCGTTAGTGATAGATCATCTGACTATGCCGTATGAGGCACAGATCCTTGCGAACTCTATCGAACCGGCGAAGCCGTTAAATACATCCTCGCGCGATACGCCTTCATCGAGTTGCGCTAGCCAGGCATTGTAGCCGCCCTCATCAGGCTCGCGGTTCATGAACGTTCTGTAGAGTCTTGTTACATACTCGCCGTTCGATACGTTCTGGTTTGTAAACTCGGAGCTGAAGAAGAAGCCGTGAGCCGCACCCGTACCTGTGTCTCTCTGGTTGGAGAGCTGGCGGGCCCAAGCCATGAGTCCTGCTTCATCTGCGTTTCTGTTAAGACATGTCGTATAAAGACGAGTTGCGAATCCTGTCGTCTGCTCATTAGGCTCTACCTCAATAGAAGGGACTCCCGTTCCGCCGGATCTTATGCCGTAGAACAGACAGAGATTTGCCCACTCAGTGGAGTTGATGAATCCTTCGATAATCTCTTCCTTCGATGTACCGCCGCGAAGGACTCCTACCCAGGCGTTGAATCCGTCTTGGTCGGGTTCACGATCAAAGAATGTACGATACAATACCGCAACGAATTCCTCGTCGGAGCACTGCTTATTTAAGAACTCAGGGCTGAAGAGGAATCCTCTTGCGCAGGATGCGCCCGTCTCTCCACGAAGTGTTATCGCATCGACCCAATCCTGCTTACCTGCGGGATCGGAAGCTCTGCCCAAAGCTATCGTATAAAGTCTTTCGACGAAGCCCGCAACGCCTCTTTCGGACGTCTGTACAGGATTCGGATTAGCCGGGATAGAAGGTGTAGGCGTGGTAACGGTATTGCCGCCGGCAGGGTTTGTTCCTCCGGGGTTTGTTCCGTCGGGAGTGGTAGCGGTCTGGGAACCGTCAGATGAAGATGAAGAGGACGATGTGTCAGCACTGCCCTCGGGTCCTGCTCCGGGGATCATTCTTGTCACGGTAACCGTGTAATCACCCACTACTGCAGAAACTTCTGTGCCGTCGATAAAATTTGCGTCAGGCTGGGATGACCAGCAAACAATATAATATGTGTGTCCTTCCTCGTACTCTCTCACATCATTGAAATTGTGATCCTCATCTGACAGATCCGTAGGGATATCTGATACAAATCTGGGGCCGGACAAACCGTAAACAAAATCTTCTATCTGAGAAACAAATGATGAACCGTCGTAATTGTCAGAGTATCCGAGCCAGTTATAATCAGCATCGAAGATCGCCAGATAAGGATCACCGGCAACTATGTTTGAAGAAGCGATCTGATAAGTTCCGGATACCTGAGGAACAAACGTAAGAACGCGGCAATCCGAATTATAGCATTCGAGGTCAGTGGCATAGTAATAGTACCAATAAGGATCATCCTGATTATCGGCGAAATGATTACGAAGCGCAATGTGTTGCGACTCTCCGGCTGATATCGAGCCGGCAGTTTGGGGATCGTTAACAAATGCTACCAAAGGTATTATGTCGGTTGCTTCATAATCGTCTGTGACCTTAAATGTATCGACCGTTGTCCGTGTAAATCCGGGAACAAAGATATCGTCTCCCCCGGAAGCCGAGCCTGAACGACCGATGTCATGATCATAACAATAATACGGGCATGCGTAAGCATAGACATTATATATCGTGCCTGACACGCCGGGAAATCTGACTGAACCCGGTACGTTCGGATCAGACAGACTGTTTAACAGATCACAATTGATATTTATCTCATGCTCATTCAACACAATATCAAAGGTATAACGCCATTGAGAATTATTAAACACTACGCACCTGATCTTGTCGCTTGGATTTGAAACCCTGAATTGGTTTGCAGTGGCGCCTTCGATCAAGATCTCGCGTGTGGTTGCCTCATCAACTCTGTACCATGTATATGTGCATCGGTCAGGCGCATCAAAACCGTAGATTATGTCATGACTGTTGAGCGTGGCTTCATCAACATAGCCTGTGGTAGTGTATTCTTTCACACCGTCGATAATGACATAAGGGGCCATTCCCTCACCCAGTGTCACCTCATATTCAGCTGCACCGTCTTTTGATGTCGTGACCCAGATATAATACGTCTCTCCCGCTTTTAATCCTCTCTGCAGTGCAGGCGCATTAGATAAATGCTCTCCCCATGCCAGTAATTCAAGCGAAGAATCGTAGATCTCTATCCTGGGAGTACGCCCTGAGATCTTATCGGTATAAAATCCGTATGCATCATCATGGTCAGGCGTAAACACGAACCATTTGCCGTCTATATTCTCATCCAGTTCGACGCGGTAAGTCCATCCGTACGAAATCCTCCTGGCTGTTCCGACTGTGTCCGTATCGGCATACGCGCTGTCGATCAATGATAAGTTAACTGAAGCGCTAACCGGAGAATTACCGGCCAACATGATAAAGGATAAAGCTATCCCAAGTACTGAACGTATAAGTTTATTCATACCCCTTCTCCTGTTCAAACCATTACACTATCCGCGGTTTTTCCGAAAAGGATTATAACACAAACGAAAAAATGTCAAAGTTATAAACTCTTCACGCAGATCGCGGAAGACCGAATCAAGCCGTAGAACCTGCCGGCGTGACAGCCTTTAAACTGCCGTTATCTGAAGAAGTAAACGTATGCGAGGATGTGGCAGACGCTCGCGGCTACTACCAGAAGATGCCATACCATGTGCGAGAACTTGAACTTCTTTCCCGAATAGAAGAACAGGCCGACTACATAAGTGCAGGCGCCGGCGATAAGGAGCCAGAAGCAGGGTGTCGTGGCCGCTGCGTGGAATCTCCCGATACCGAAAAGGATAAGAAGTCCCATGACGCCGTAGATGGCGATGGCTGTTTTGGTAAGAGGCTTGTTCTCGGGGAAGCAGAGCGCCATGAGAAGCGTTCCGCCGATCGCCAGAGCAAGTTCCGCGATGACGATGCCTAAGCCAAGGCCGCCGCCGATAAGGCTCAGGCATGCGGGAGTATAAACGCCCAGGATCGCAAAATAGACCATGATGTGATCGAGCTTACGGAATATCCTCTTGTGGGGAGTGCCGTGCTTCATGAGGTGATAGATCGTAGTAAAGAGGTTGGCAAGAAAGCCCGTAAGAAGGAAGGCAGACACGCCGAAGCTGTCGATGAGACCCATGCCTTCGGGAGCGTGGATGTACGCCCTTACGGAAGCGAACGGAAGCATGAAAAGGAAGTAGAACGCCAGAACGCCTGCGGAGATCGAATTGCCGACTTCCTCGCCGAAAGTCTCTCTGGTCTTGTTCCATCTCTTCTTGACTATGCGCTTCTGGTTCTCGTACCAGGAAAGTCCTTCCAGTCCTTCCTCCAGGGGATCTCTTCCCTCTTTGGCAACCTTGCGGTCACCCTCCCTGGCCATCAGGTTCTTCCAGTGCTTGTTGTTCTTTGCCATATTCCTCTATTCTCCGTTCTTATTCGGTATTATTCTCTTATCTCGTCATCGGGGACTATAACGCCCGGATGTCTCCTGGGCGGTCCCAGAAGTATCGGCGCATCTTCCGATGCTGTCTTCGCCTCAGTCTCCGTCTTAGGCGGCCCGAGAAGGATGGGGGCCTCGGGGGATTCGATCTCCCTCGGCTTCTTGTTCGGCGCTATCCTGACTTCAGGCTCGGTCGATCTTACTTTCGGTTCTCCTTCGGGCTTGGGAGCAGGGGCGGGTGCCGGAGCAGGGGCGGGTCTCTTATCGCTTACCGGAGCGGATATGACCGTTCCGAGTACTTCGGGGGCCTTCGCCTCTCTCATCCTGTGCCCGGAAGATCCGTCAGGCTGCTGGCGCTTGTTCTCTTTGGCCGTGGTATCAACGACCGACTGCGGATCGAGCTGCTCTGCCACGTATGCATCCCTGTAGAACCTTACCAGCTGGAACATCACATATGTGCAGACTGATACAGGAAGTATCCATAAAGACAATGCGGAAGCCGCGTCGTCGCCCAGATACTTCGACAGCGGAGCAAAAGGAGCATTGACCATCCCGTATATGCTCTTCAAAAGGAATCCTGACATGGATGATATAACGCTCGCTTTGCCCTCCGAGATCCTTTCGGTGATCTTGGGAAGGAACCATATGGGAAGATACGGAACTATGCCGTAAAACGCCAGACCCATGGCTATCCATTTTTTCTTGGACCATGCCGCGAACAGGGGAATGACTATCAGGACCGCCGCGGCAAAAGCGAAGCCCGCCACGGTCTCGACCGACCCGAATTCCCTGGGCACGATAAGTCCGTATGTGAAATACAGGGGCAAAAGCCATACGAAAAACAGCGACGCGGCAATACACGCCAGAAAGACACAGGTAAAATAGTCTCTTCGCATCACTGCTCTCCTTTCAAACGGACATTTTAAGTCAGCATATATTTTAGCATTTAATGCCGAATTCTGCGACATTGAAGATGAGCGGTGCCCGCAATGCGCGAAAAGCCCTTTTTACGGGGCTTTTTGGAATCTTCATAAAAATCGGCCGTCTCTTACGAAACGGCCGCGGGTCATATCTTAAATCCCCTGATCATCGAAGCTGAAGCCTTCCAGGCTGTGCTTATAGCGAAAGATGATCTTCTTGAGCTTCAATCCCCTCTTGCCGAAATGAAGCCTGTAGATCGAATGCTTGTTGAACAGCACCGCCTCGGTACTGACCGATACATCCTCTCCGTTCGTGCCGTTAAAGGTAACGACCCTTACGGGGATACTGGTGTAGTACATGGTGACGGGAAGCTGCGCCAGCGGGTCGAGCTCGGACGATGCGATGATCTTGCACTCATATACGCCGAGATTGTCCGTCGTGATGCCGAGTACATAATCATTCCCGAGAGTAGTGTCGACATTTACCTCGATCACGGGATCTTTGTCTATCTCATAGTATACGTCAGCCTTGGCCTCGATAGTATCGTCGGCAAAAGGACAGTCGATATGGCGGACGACGGGTCTGTCGCCCATGACCGCATCCATGGCGGGAGTCTTCATCGCAAAACGCAGGATATTGGAGGCATTTCTCTGAAGCTCCGCCCTGGTGACGAGATCGGTCCTTCCCTCCTTCAGGTTCGAAAGCGTATCCGTGGCATCGATCTCGCTCATCTCGACGGAGGAACATACCATATAGAGATCGCACTGGGCCCTTGCCATTATCGAGTGATCCGGCAGGGCATGGTCATGAAGGTTACCGGGAATGCATCCGATAAATGCCCACCAGTCGGTCATGAGTATGCCCGTATAGCCCCACTGCTGCCGTAATATAACAGTGTTAAGTTCGTAATTCGAGGTTCCGAAGCACCCGTTTATCATGTTATAAACGGACATTATGCTCCTGGCTCCGCCTTCCTTTACCGCGATCTCGAAGCCCTTCAGATAGATCTCGCGAAGCGCCCTCTCGGATACGACCGAATTCATCACGCGTCGGTTGGTCTCCCTGTTATTGGCACAGAAGTGCTTGATAGTGGCGGTGACATCGTGCTTTTCAAGTCCCCTGATCTGGGCGCTTGCGATCCTGCCCGTCAGGAGAGGATCCTCTGAGAAATACTCGAAGTTCCTGCCGTTTAAAGGGTTTCTGTGGATATTGATGCCGGGTCCCAGGATATCGTCGACACCGTTTCCAACCATCTCGATACCGAACCAGTAAAAGAGTTCTTCGTTAAGCTCCTCGTTGAAAGTCGAAGCCATGCATGTTCCGTTGGGAAGAGAGAACGCCTTCTTGCCGCTGTCAAGCCTCATGCCGGAAGGACCGTCGTCGCAGCAGAGAGCCGGGATGCCCTTCTCCTGCAGTTCTGAAGTCACGCCCGCGAAAGCGGCCGCCGTTCCCGTAGTTACCTTGGGAGAGCCCATTCCCTCGCCTCTTATTATGAGCGAGAGCTCCTCGTCGGAAAGTTGGGCGACGAACTCGTCCATCGTGTTCTTTCCGCTTTTTACATCAGAAAGCTTTATACCCTTATCTCCGGTGAACGGGATCTCGTCGGGGATCCACTGAAGCCTGGTATCAAGATGCTCCTTCGTTCTCAGTGGAACAGGTTCGTACGTTCCGTCTCCCGTGAGCCTCTCGAAAGCCTCGACCGGCTTGAACGCCGATTCCAGCGCCTCGAGCATCATGTCTTCTTTTATCTCGATAGCTCCGGCCTCATAAGAATCAACGGCATCGGAACCAGCGAGGAATCTGTATATGCCCTTCTGAAGGACCCATCCGGTCTGTCCCAGGAGCCTGCCGTCGTCATCGAAAGATGCAAAGCGCGAAGCCCCTGCGGAAAGCGTTACGATCACTTCCTCTCCGGGAGCAAGTTCCTCGGTCTTTTTAAAATCTACCAGGACCATCTTCGGTGTTCCGAGCTTGCCCGAAGGCGCCGAAGCGAAGAGCATCACTGTCTTCTTGCCCTTTGTATCACCGGTGTTCCTGACTTTCATGTTTACGGCAACATCGGTCCCGCCCGCTTCAAAAGAATCGATCGAGACGTCGAACTCTGTATAAGAGAGTCCCCAGCCGAAAGGATAGAGCACCTTCTCCGGCGCGAATGTCGAGAAATACCTGTAACCCACATAGATATCTTCGGCATAAAAGTCCTTATAGGGATCTTTGTTGCCGAAATTATCCGTCGAAGGATAGTCATTAAGCGACCCGGCAATGGTATCGGTAAGGCTTCCCGAAGGAACGGCCTTTCCCGTTACCAGATTGGCAGCAGCTGTGCCGCCGATCATGCCCGCCTGCCATATATAAAGCACGGCTGAGGGATCATATCTCTCAACAAAAGACATGTCTATTATGTTGCCGACGTTAAGAAGAACGACCGTCCTCTTGAAGGCGGCGCAGACCTTACCGAGCATCTCCTCCTCGCCGTCAGACAGCAGAAATGAGCCTTTCTCAGGCGTGTTGTCGCGGTCCTCTCCGGCCGTCCTTGCGATAACGATGACTGCGGCATCATTGGCTTCGGCCGCTTTTCTGACAACCTCGTCATCCAGAGGCATCTCAGGCTGGGACCACTTTTCCTGCCCCCACCCGAGACCGGGATCGACAGGATTCTTTTCTTCCCAGTCTTTATATGTCTTTATAAGGTCTTCATCCAGAACGATCTCATCGGACTCCGAGAGTCCCTCCAGAACGGAAACGACATGCTTGACGTTTACCATTCCGCCTGAACCCGTTCCGCTCTTGTAGTAATTGTCCTGCATCCTCCCGAAAAGAGCGACCTTCGCTCCTCCTCTTATTGGAAGCGCGCGGTCAGTGTTCTTTACAAGGACGGCACCCTCTTCGGCCGCTCTTACGGCGGTATCTATATATTTGTTCCAGTCTAAGGTATATTCAGGCATAAGAACCTCCGATAGTCTTTTTCATCTACTTTAGATTCTAACCCATACGCCTGCGGCGCGGTTACTATATTTTTGGTATTTTTTGTTTTTTAATGGCATAAAAAATCTCTTATTCCATGGGATATACATATTTCCTGCCTCGAGTAGGCTTATGGCAAATGTACTGCACCCGGTACTGTGATCTGCTGTTTTAAAGGCATTTTACAGTACACATCAACTATTACAGAAACTAACCCGGACTTGAACACAGATTCTTCAGTTCAAAGCCAAAACTGGGTTATTATTCCCGGATTAACCCGGACTTGAACCCAGGTTTAGCAGTTCATAGCAATATTTGGGTTAAAAGCCCATCTGCATCCTTCCGATAAACTGATCTTCGCTTGTTTGAGCGACCGGAGCAGAGACCGGAAGTCCCATATAAATACGCTGATCCCAAGGGAAACGTGAAGAAAGAAAAAACTCTTATATTGCTAAGACTCGCGGACACTGTCTCAGTCGACGAATATCCTCTGTACTCTCTTTCCCACATCGCAGGTGATCTCATAGTTGATCGTGCCGAGATAGTCAGCCAGTTCGTCGGCGAGCCTCTCCTTGCCGAAGATGAGGACGGAATCGCCCTTGTTTACTTCGATATCGAGATCCGTGGCGTCGAGCATGCACATATCCATGCAGACATTGCCTATTATCGGGAGACGGTGCCCCTTATAGACGAGTTCGAAGCCGTTGCTGAAGCGGCGCGAAAGCCCGTCGGCGTATCCGACCGACACGGTAAGGACCTTGGTCGTTCTGGAAGATATGAACTTTCTTCCGTAGCTGACGGATGTTCCCGCGGGGATCTCCTTGACATGAACGATCTTGGCGTACCAGCTCATAACGGGTATGAGATTCATATCGACTGCGGGCTTCGGACACCCCGGAGGAGTCAGTCCGTAAAGGATGAGGCCGGCTCTGACCATATCGAGATGCATCTGTGGGAATCTCATGATGCCCGCGGAATTGCAGATATGTCTCTTGGTGAACTCGATGCCTCTTTTTCGAAGCTCCTCGACACTGCTCATAAAGCGGTCGAACTGAAGCCGGGTATATTCGTCATCTTCGGTATCAGCCATGGCAAAATGAGAGAATATGCCGTAAGGGTTGATCCCTGGAAGCCCGACTATCTCCTCGATCTCATCGACAGAAGATCCGTCGGCGGGGAAACCTATCCTTCCCATTCCGGTATCGAGCTTTATGTGGATATCGCATGAACCGCCGAGCTTGACGGCCTCGTCTGAGAGCATCCTGGCGGATTCCTTGTCATAGATCGCGAGATCGACACGGTAGCGGACCGCATCGGCATATCTGGCAACATCGATGCCGCCTAAGATAAGGAGTCTCGCGGTGATGCCGCTGCGGCGGAGATGGATTGCTTCGTCTATCGTCGCGATGCAGAGTCCCGAGGCGCCGTTCTCGAGAAGCACCTTGGCCGTCTCGAAAGCACCGTGACCGTATGCATCCGCCTTGACTACCGCCATGATGTCGGCGCCGGGGCTCGTGACACGTCTGATCTCCCTTATATTATTCTTAAGAGCCTCGAGGTCGATCTCGACACAGGAACGGTCGAAGATGCTCTTGGGCTCATCCGTAAAAACATTACTTTCCATTTTCCAATCCTTCGTAAACATATTGAAGACAGTTTATCACATCCGTCGGCTGCATGAACCTCTTTCCGTATCTTGAGGCTGCGGCAGCTCCCGCCTCTGAATGCAGATAAACACCTGCGGCTGCGGCATCTGTTGCATTAAGGCCCTGAGCCGACAATCCGGTTATAAGTCCCGTCAGAACGTCTCCGCTTCCTCCCTTGCCGAGCCCTGAATTGGGAGCGTTGAGGCTATAGGGCTCATCGTCCCCGTTTATGACATATGTCTGAGCTCCGGTCTTACAGACGACAACAGCGGGAAGTTTTGATGCCGCGGCAATAAGTCCTTCCTTGTCCGATACGGGAACACCTGTCAGATCCGAGAGTTCTCCGGTGTGAGGCGTAAGGACGGCGGGCTCGAGCCCGTCTTCGGCCCTCTTCTCGAGGAGAGGGATCCAATATGATCTTTCAGAAGCGATCATACGAAGAGCCGTGGCATCGATAACGAGGTGTCCGGCTTCTTCGATAAGAAACTGAAGCATCGCCTGCATCCGGGGATCAAGAGGATCGATGCCCGGACCTATGGCATAGGAAAAAGACTTTTTCATCCGCGATCTCTCAAGGCGCACAGTCTCTGAAACGGTTCCGGGGAAGACCGAGATCACAGCGGAAGGGAGATTGACCCTGGATGATATGAGCGACTCCGCGGGAGCATATATGCGGACGATGCCGGCACCGCTTCGAAGCGCGGCGTGGGTACAGAGCACCTGGGCTCCGGTCATCTCGGGCGAACCCGCGACGATGACGGCGGTACCGAACGTCCCCTTGTGACCCGTATCGCTCCTTTCGGGCATCAGACCCGATATCAGGCTCTCATCTATGCTTATCAACCTATCAGCCCTCCGAATACCCGAGCTCGGCGTCGAAGCCTTCATTTCGGTGATCGACATTGGTAAGAAGCTTCAGGTCAAATGGCGTCTCCTGGTATACATAGTAGTTGAGCCAGTTGGTGAAGAGAAGCGTCGACGTCGATCTCCATGTCATCACGGGACCCTTCTGCGGGTCGTTGTCCTTATAGTAGTTAACGGGCATCTTGATGGGAAGCCCCTTGGAAAGATCTCTTTTATATTCGTCATCCAGGGTGTTCCTGTCGTATTCGCTGTGACCCGTTATGAAGAACTGCCTGCCGTTACGGTCGGCTACGGCATAGAGACCGCACTCGGCCGATTCCGAGAGGATGCGGAGCTTAGGACAGGCGGCAACATCGGACCTGTGTATCTCGGTGTGCCTGGAATGTGGCACATAGAAGATATCGTTAAAGCCTCTGAAGAGCTTGACGGGCTTACTGTATACCATGCTGTGTTCGAATATTCCGAAAGCCTTCTCGGGAAGATCGTACTTCGGGATGCCGTAGTGGTAGTAAAGTCCCGCCATCGCGCCCCAGCAGATGTGCATGGTGGAATAGACGTGCGTCTTGCTCCATTCCATGATCCTCGTGAGCTCGGGCCAGTAATCGACTTCCTCGAAAGGGATCTGCTCCACGGGAGCGCCCGTTATGATCATGCCGTCGTAAACGCGGTCCTCCACTTCGGAGAATGTCTCGTAGTATTTGAGAAGATGGTCTTCACTCGTATGGACCGAGACGTGACTCTCGACTCTGATGAGGTCGATATCGACCTGTATGGGGGAGTTGGAAAGCGCTCTTAAAAGCTGGGTCTCCGTGACGGCTTTGTTGGGCATAAGGTTCAGGATCGCGATCCTTATCGGTCTTATGTCCTGTGTCAGAGCACGTGTCTCCTCCATAACGAATATCCCTTCCTTCTCGAGCACCTGCCGCGCGGGAAGGTTGTTAGCTATTCTTATGGGCATTTCTTGCCTCCTTTGTTATTCGGAAATGAATTCGTTGAGGATAGACTCTTCGGGCACCATGTCGGGATCGATCACGGGGATCTTCTCCAGATGCTTTATGAGCTTGCTGCATTTCGCAAGTGCGGCCGAGAAGTCGGCAAAAGGCTTGCCCGTCTTCGATCTGGCCATAAAGATATTGGGCTCGAGGCAGTTGTCCTCGACCATCTTAAGCGCCTTCTTGATATCCTCGAGCGCGAGCGGAGCAATGATAAGGCTCTCATAAGGAAGGAGAGAATTGATATGGACATCCGCACGGGTAAGGTATTCGGTATAGTAAGCCTCTTCGCTCTTGGCGATCATGGGCCAGTAGTCTACCGTGGCGATCGCGTGGGCGCCCCTGTGACGGTTGTCCCTTACGATACGGCGCAGGAGCCTGATCTCTGTGCTGTCCATGAGCTTGGTATCGCAGAAAATGTTGCCGTAAGGCATGATGAACACCTTGGTGCACTTCTCGTCGGGGATATCTCCCGAGATCTTTTGGGACAGGCCGTGAAGGCCTTCGACAACGAGCACTCCGTCATCGGGGATGGAGATGGCTTCCGAAGGATCCCTCTCCTCCTGCATCCTGGTCATGAAGTTAAAGAACGGAGGGATAACCGTCTCGCCGTTTATGAGCTTCTTGATGTCTTCTGCGGCACGCTCGTAATCGATGGCTTCGATGGTCTCGAAGTCGGGCCTGCCGTCACGGTCGAACGTGAGCTCCCTCATGCTGTAGTAATCGTCAAGGCTTAAGAACACGGCCTTCTTGCCGCGCTTGTTAAGGCCCGATGAAAGTCTCATGGTGAATGTCGTCTTGCCCGAAGACGTGGGACCGGATACGAAGACCGCCTTCTTGTTGGGGTCATCCAGGAAATCTTCCACTATCTCGTCTATTCCGTTTATGAAATCGCTTTCGCATTTCTTTATGAATTCCGGAAGCTTCTTGGCGCCAAGGCTCTCCTCGAGTTCTTCCACCGTAATGTCTTTTCTGTCTCGGAGCTCTGCCATAACCTTAACCTCTCTTCCTGATAGTTATCTTTGCTTCTTGATAAAAAATCTCTTGATGATAAGCTTGTTGACCGCCCAGTCGTAAAGATACTGAACTATCCTTATCGCCATGAATATGAGTCCGGGGATGACCACGGACAGGGCCAGGATGGCGACGAATACGAGAACGATGTGGATGCCTCCCGCCAGTACTCCTATGACCGTGGAAAAAGTTCCGGAGCTGGCCTGGAAACGGGTCGTATATGTCTCGAGCGTCTTGTTCAGGTAATCCACGAAAAAGTCCTGGAGACCGTCTCTTCCGACAGGGATCCTGGGAAGTGCCAGGGTGACCGTGAGGCTTATCACGAGAACGGCTTTAAAAGCCTTCTCCAAAAGTACGAGTATCTTGCCCCACAAGGGCATTCGGTAGTATCTGAAGCAGATAAACGGGCAAGCCACAAATAAAGTGATAAGAAGGATCTGCTGAAGAAGCCCCATCTCACCGATGTGAACGATGGTGGTTCCCGCAAGATATGAGTACAGAACGATCATGTCGACAAGGATGCCGTAAAGGATAAACAGTCCGGCATGTCTTCTGTTCTCAAAATCGGTATCGCTCCACAGCTTACCGAGAAACAGTCCTTCCAAATAATCCACCCGTTTACCGTACTCCTTTCCTCAAATATCTATATATTTTACCATACTTTGTCTCAATGCAGACGGAATGCGCATTCCGTGGTCTTCTCTATTATCTGCTTGAGCTTGTTCCAGTTCTTCGGAAAGTTACGGGTATGGCTGCTAACGATATCCGTTCCGTCCTTGAATATGACGGTGATCTTCCATGACGAGGGATTCGCCGTCGAATTGCCGACCTTTTCGATATCGCCGTTGTTATAGCACTCCATCCACTCGAGCATACCGGTTCCCGGGAGCTCCTTCTCGATATACTCGGTCTTGGCGGCGGTCAGGGACTTCATGAAGTTGTTGTTCCACATATATCCGTCATTCCAAGAGATGAGCTTACGGTCAAAATCGTATTTGACCTTATAGCCGCCTCCGGAAAACGAACTGATCTCGACTTCCAGGATCTTTATCTGATCATATTTCTTCTTTAGTCCCATTAGCTCTCCCTGACTTCGTCCTTCTTCTGACCTCTCACTCGATCCTTATGCCAAAGACGGATGCCCCCGAAGTGGAATTCGGATTTTCCGGCTGTGTGCCTATGATCAGCATATTTTCAAAGACCGCCGGAGATCCTTCGAACTGGAAGCCGCTCGATGTCGGACTGTCGGTGTCAAAGAATCTCATGGTCTGAATATACGTAACACGTCTCTCTTCGTCGGTCCAGCCGGATTCCGCATGGATGAGATGAATCTGTCCTATGCTGTCACCGATAGCTATATAAGCGTTGCCTTCTTCGTCGTAGATATCAACGGGGGAGCTGTAGGAGTACTTGTTCATGTGGTACCTCCACACTTCCGTGCCGAGATCCTTGTCGTACGCCACGATCATGTTGCCGCTCCAGATGCCGTCAGCTCCGGCGAAAGAGAAGATAACAAGGTTAGAGATGGATCTCTTGCCGATGATGATGTTGCCGAAGCATCCGCCGCTCTGATCGGAATCGGATGTCTCGCCGTTATAGGTATAGCATGGGAAAGAGTTCTGCCATACGATCTCGCCCGTAAGACCGTTGATCTTATAGATATAGGCGGCGCCCGAGTAATCACCCGTTCCGCCCTGTTCGTCAACTTCCGTGCCGACATAGACAAATGGCACACCGTTCTCCTCATCGATAACAGGAGTAATATCGGTGTCGTCGCCGAGCTTGAGCGACCATACCATCCTCATGGTATTGAGATCGAGACAGATGAGATCGGCGCAGTTATCGGTAAAGTAACCGTATCCGCCGTAAACCGCAATGGAACTCTCGACTCCGAGCATGGCGCCGGGAGTATCGCTGAAGATATACTTGTAACCCGTAAGCTGCGGGCTGACGCTGACGCTTCCGAGAGAATAGTTTGTGTTCAGCTTGAACGTATAGATTATCCCGTTCTCGCAGGGCCAGATAAGAGTATCGGCATCAGAGTCGATGATCGGGGACGAGTCGAATCCGTTCCAGTTCTGTCTGTAACCGCCGTCATTGCCGCCGCCGTAATAGTAGAGCCTGGAACCGTCTATCAGGGAATAGATATACATTCCGAAGCCCATGTCACCGTTATCGTCGCCCTGTCCCAGGTACAGGAGAGGATAGCCGCGGGGATCGAGCGCAGGGGTACCGAAGATCGAGGCTCCCACTATGATCGGGTCTCTTGTCGGAGTTCCGTCGTCAAGATCAAAGAAATATACCTTACCGTCTCTTCCGGCAACGATAACCTCGACCAGATCAGGTTTGGACGCAGCGCTCTCGTAGATGTTCATGCTGTTTCTCATCTCGGCCGGCCATCTTACGATAAGAGGCTGGCTCCTTCTCGTAAAGCCCGTCCACTGTGTTGCCATATCGGAACCGAGCCTGTAACCGACATCGGAGAACTCCCAGACCTGGGTAACGCTTCCTTCGGTGATATTGGTATATCCGTATGCGGCGCTGTTCCTGAAATTGTTGCCGCGGAAAGTAAGGATCCCGCTGACATCGCCGTATTCAAGAGGATCGCCCATATAGATGGGGTATTCCCTGGAAAAATCGTTTATGATGCCCGAACGGTCAAATACGGTCTGCGTAAGTCCTCTCGACGAAGGATCGGCCGAGGGATCGATCTGCTCCGAGAGATCAGGAGACACAAGTGCCGTGGCAGGATAGAGAAGAGGGTTCTGATAAAGGGCCAGAGGCTGTACCGGCGTGGGAGTCGGTGATGCCACGGAAATATAGATCGAATCCGTCTCCCCCGTGGCTTCGATCACGGTCTCCCTCTCCGTTATATCGTTCTTCTTGAAATAGATAATGCCGAGCACGGTAGTAAGAATGACCATGAGAATAGTCATTAGAACGACAAGAAGCATCGTACCGCCCGACGGGTCGGTAGAAGGCTCATAATATGTATTATCCCTGTCGATGTATTGATCCTTGCGGCTCATACTCCGTGCGATCCACCCTCCTTCTGCGCGCCCTTTTATGCAGGAAAACGCAGAAAATCAAATTACATGATACCACGGAAGGGCATATTTTCTCAATCAAGCGCTTTTGCGATTTCCAAAAGCCTTGCAAGACGGTGGTTCATGCCCGATTTGCCCAGGGGCGGATCCATCATCTTTCCCAGATCCGCGATAGACAGACCGGGATTTTCCATATGAACGCGGGCGGCTTCCAGGAGTTCTCCGGGTAAAGTGGCCGCCTTGTCGGAATTCATGAGCTTTTTGATGAGTTCGTTACGTACGGCGCCCGCTTCAGCCTGCCTTCTGGTGTTGGCCGAATCGCAGTTGACGGTACGTGTGACACTTCCCATGACCTCCTTCTCGGTCCGGATGCTCTCGAAAGCGAGCTTACAGGAGTCGGCTCCTATCACGGCCAGGAGATCCGAGACGGCATCCCCGTTCTTAAGATATATGACATTGACGCTCTTTCTGACTGTCGAAAGAGGGTTGAATCCTTCTGATCTGAGCATCGCTTCTACAGTCTCGGCGGCCTTTTTATTCTTCAGATGGAATTCGACCCTGTAGGATTTGTACGGGTCGGAAAAATAACCGCACGACAGGAAAGCCCCCTGAAGGAAATATCTCTCGAAGCCCCTGGCGGCGGCAAGGATCCCGGTCGCCCCGGGAGCGAAGAATGCTCCGTAAAGGCTCAGGAACTCATCAGCTGCCGGATCTTCCACGATGATCCGGTCGTCGCCGTCCTTTCGATGCGGTATGCCCTCGGAACTAAGAAGCCTCGAGACATAATCCCCCGCTTTCCCGGGGAGCCTGACTTCAAGAGCCGGCTTTCCGGTATCCCCGGCCGACTGACAGCAGAACACGCCCGCTATAACGGCCTGTCTGCGGTTGATGTCTTTGGGATTATGTCCGGTAACCTCGTCTTTTATCCTGAGGCTGAAGCTCGAACCGGAAACGTTATTCGCTCTTTTCGTCATTTGTCTTGAATCTCGGATCCCTGTCGATATCCCTGTGGTGGACCATTACATGGTAGCCTTTTTCCTCCAGGGCCTTTCCCAGGGCCTCTGCGATATATACTGATCTGTGCCGTCCGCCCGTACATCCGATGCCGATCGAGAGGCTGCTCCTGCCGCCCTTCTCGTATCTTGGGAGCATGAAGTCGAACATATCAGTCGATCTGTCCAGGAATTCCTTTGTCTCCTCGAAGCTCTGAAGGTAATCGATGACAGGCTGATCGTTGCCGCTAAACATCTTGAGTTCCTTGATCCAGAAGGGATTGGGAAGGAACCTGACGTCGATGATGTCGTCACTGTCAAAGGGCAGGCCGTACATGAAGCCGAACGACTCGATAAAGACCGATATGCCGTTTTTGCCGCTCCTTTTCATTACCTTTCCGAGTTCTTTTGTAAGCTCGGAAGAAGTGAGCATCGAAGTGTCGATTATAAACTCGGCCCTTCCCCTTATGCTCTGAAGCATCTTCCGCTCAGTGGCAATGGCTTCCGTAAGCGACATGTCGTCAGCCAGAGGATGCTTGCGCCTGGTCTGCCGGTAGCGGTTTACGAGAACATTGTCCGAAGCCTCCAGGAAGATAATGCTGTATGGGATCTCCATCTCCTCGAGCTTGGTCCTGGCATCCGCGAAGCCCTCGATAACGTCGCGGCTTCGGACATCGACGACCAGAGCCATCTTATCCACGCCCGCCATCGAATTGTCCTCGCCCGATGCCATCTTGACGACCTCGGGGATGAACCTCGGCGGAAGATTATTGATGCAGAAGAAGCCCTTGTCTTCAAAATAACTGACGGCGCAGCTCTTGCCGGCGCCGCTCATTCCGGTAAGGATCACAAGTTCCATTTATGATCTCCTCCGATGAGACGCACTTCGGGTTCGAGCATGACGCCCGAATCCTCGCGTACTTTATTCCTCACGTATTCGATGAGCTTTATTACGTCGGATGCGGTGGCTTTACCGCCCTCGTTTACGACAAAGCCCGAGTGCTTCGGGGATACCCTGGCACCCGATTCGTCAAGCGCGAAACCCTTGAGTCCGCTGTCCTGAACGAGCTTGCCGGCGAAGAAGCCCTCCGGGCGCTTGAACGTCGATCCCGCGCTCGGGACATCCACCGGCTGGGAAGCTATCCTCTTCGCCTTCAGTTCCGCTATGAGGGAATCTATCTCTTCTTTGTTTCCTTTTTGAAGCTCCGCGGTCATGCTGAGGATAACGGCACCGGGATCATCGGAGAAGATGCTCCTCCTGTAACCGAATCCGCAGTCAGCGCCGCTGATCTCACAGATCTGCCCACCCTTAAGATACGTTACACTTACGATAAAGTCCCTGACCTCGCCGCCGTACGCTCCCGCGTTCATGAAGACGGCACCTCCGACGCTTCCCGGGATTCCGCAGGCGAATTCCGCGCCGGTAAGCGAATTCTCGGCGCATTTCTTGCCGAAAAGGGCCAGAGGGCAGCCCGCTTCGGCGCTCACCCTCATCGAGGATCCCAGATCCTCGACAGTGATCTGCGAGAACTCCTTGCCGAGCCTGATGACAAGCCCGTCAAAGCCGTCGTCGCTTATGAGCACATTGGAAGCCAGGCCAAGAACGGTATATGAGATACCGTTATCTTTCGCCCAATCTATAAGATCTTTTATCTGACCGACACTTGAGGGCTCAGAAAAATACTTCGCGGGTCCTCCGCACTTGAATGTTGTATAGGGTTTAAGGATAACGTCCCTTTTTATCAGGCCGGAAACATCACTTGTCATCTCCGTCTTTGCCTCCCGGGAATACTCTGGATACGAGATCGCGGGCTGCGTTATAGCCCATCTTCTTGACCCTGTAGTTGATGGCCGCGGCTTCGACGATGATCGCGAGGTTACGGCCGGGACCGACGGGGATAGTGACCGAAGGCACCTGTATGCCCAGGATGTCCGTCGTATCGTCTGACAGGCCGAGCCTGTCGTAATTCTTCTTCTCATCCCACGGCTCGAGCTTGATGACAAAATCGATGGATTCCTGCTGCTTTACCGAGGATACGCCGTAGAGTTCCTTAACATCGAGGATGCCGATACCCCTGATCTCGATCAGGTGTCTGATGACTTCCGGAGCGGATCCTACCAGCGTGGTCTCGGATACCTTTCGTATCTCCACCTGATCATCGGCTATGAGCCTGTGACCTCTCTTGACTATCTCGAGAGCCGTCTCCGATTTACCGACGCCGCTCTCGCCCAGGATCAGGATACCTTCACCGTTGACCTCGACTAGTACTCCGTGCATCGATACTCTCGGCGCGAGCTCCAGTCTCAGGAACTTGACCAGTTCACTAGAGAAATCGGACGTGGCATCCGCGGTCCTGAGGATCGGGACATTAAGTTCCTTTGCCGCCTCGAGCATCTCTTCGGGAGCCTCGTGGTTACGCGTGATCACGAGCGCGGGAATGCCCTTCTCAAAAAGATTTCTTATGGAATGCTTCCTCTCGACCGAAGTAAGCTGCTCGAGATAAGCGTGCTCCATATTACCGACGATCTGGATACGGTCGGGGCCGAAATGATCGTAATAACCGGCCAGCTGAAGCCCGGGTCTCGTTACATCCGCCACGCATATGCGCCGCTCATCGATATCGCCCGTGTCATACACGATCTCAAGATCAAAATCCTTGACTATCTCCGACAGAAAAACACTGGAAAAAGGCATAACCGTCCTCCGAAAGATTACTTCTTTCATTGTAACATAAAGGACGTCCCCGTTGATTACATATAAATGACCGTTAGCGCCGACAAAGCCGCTTTCCTGTCATCCCCGGGAAACGGATCAACGGTTATACACCTCTTGCGGAGGGGCCTCTCCGAACATCTCGTCGGTATCATCTGCACGGTACGTGATACTGTAGATCCCGACATACTCCTCTCCGGAAGCATCACCACTTACACCGAATATATCGATGCGTCCGTCTTCGCCGTTAACGTGATGCATCGTATAGTGAAAGCACATCTGTCTCCTTCCGTTGACCGTAGTCGTATAAACCCTGTAATGGTTGTCCGTCGAACTTATTTCTGTGAATCTGTCGATGTCTTCTTCATCCAGATCGCAGATATCATACCGCTCCATCATATCCCGAAGGCCGTCTTCGGTAAGGCCGTTTCTCAGAACAACATCGTCGGCCATCATGTCATAGAGCTCTTCCCAGTCATCGTCGATAACGGCCTCCGCCAGATCATCGCTATCGATCTTGACTCTGTTATATCTGACATCGTCGATCTTTCCCAGAATATAAAACGTTCCTATGACGATCCACGGGAATGCGAGCATGACTATGCCTGTCCACATTCCGATCTTAAGAGTCTTGCGCCCCTTCTTCTTCATGATAACGGACCTGACAACCGAAGCGATGATAAGTCCGACCGCAACAAGATTCAGGAATATCGCTATTCCGATGATGATCGTTACGACAACCATGTTAAGAAGTACGATAGACATAAAAATCCTGCCTCAATATGAGATCCGGTCAGCTTCCGTTCCCGGACTTGAAATTCCCGTATAACGTGTCGAGAGCAACAGTCAGCGCTATAAGAAGTATCTCGTCTTTGGGATCGATATATGAAACGACATACTTATCGATCAGCGGATTATAGTCCCTGCTTACCACGGCGACCTTGCGCTTTTCGTAATAGACATTGAAGACAAAGTTGCCGGGCATCCCTATTATCACCCAGTTCCTTCCGGGCATTATATACTTCGATCCCGGCACATGGACCTGCCCGTTTATCCTCTCCACTATCTTTCCCCGGTGTTTCACGGTGAATTCCGCGGGGATCGAATATTTGACCCGCTGCACGAGCGCGATGCTCTTATAGTTGAGATCGCAGATATGGATATTCTTGGTGAGATACGCTTCCTCGCCTTTGACACGGTATTTGTCTTCGCCGTTTTTGTCCGTAAC